>NZ_JBQMWH010000008.1:0-178087 GCF_053470345.1 Thalassotalea agariperforans
CTGATCCCATGCCGAACTCAGAAGTGAAACGCAATTGCGCCGATGGTAGTGTGGGAGTTCCCATGTGAGAGTAGGACATCGCTAGACTTCTATTAAAAGAAGCCCGCAACAATGTTGCGGGCTTTTTGCTTTCTGTCTCCATAATATTTACCAAAATCAGCTATATGTCATTATGAAGCTAGACTTCTAATTTAGTTTAGATAATGAAAGCAATTGCGCCTGTCGTTACTAGGCATCCATGCCTTCACGACATTAGTGCTTCCTGCACGTCATGGTAGTGTGGCTTATGTTGTAATAAAGCCCATGTGAGAACGCTCTCGTGCATCCATGCACTTCACGTCATTAGTAACTCCATTTACGTTAGTAGGACATCGCTAGACTTCTATTAAAAGAAGCCCGCAACAATGTTGCGGGCTTTTTGCTTTCTTCTGTTCATTATTTTCTATAACTATTTTACACTTTAATAAGTACCTGGTTTAAAAATTGCTTAGTAAATTTATTGATTTTTGTCGACATTAATCTGACGATATATAAGGTAAATATTGCTATGAATTTTCTTTCAAATAAAACCCTGTGGCAAAAGTTTGCCATAGTTAACGTAATTATATTTTCACTGTTCGGTTTCTTTCGAGCAAATGCCGCAGAAGTTGCAATCCAGCTGCATAGTGGTACCGAAGAAAATGCGATTGGTCATAGTTTAATATATTCTGATACTTTCACTACCAATAGAACTTATCGTTGGGGTGTTGCTTATAGTTATATTAATCAATTAAAAGCAACATGGAATGGTCAGCAAACGTTTTTCGATAATAATAATATTGATATTTATGCGGGTTATCGCTTTTTTCCAAAAAGTTACAACTCATTCTGGCGACCCTTTTCTTTTGAAGCACAAGTTGGGGCTTCAGTCTCATTAACTGAAAATAAATTTACCTTCGAAGAATATCCTGATCAAGAAATTGTTTTTAGCGAAAAGCATGATATTAATTTTATGGTTAATTTATTAACGCAATATCAGTTAACAAAGCAAACTAAAATTCAATTAGGTTTTAAGCATTACCCAAGTTTTTCTAATTTCGATAGTCAAAGTTCGATCTATTTAGGACTAAGTTATCAATTCGGTAAAAAGTACGGTTATTAATTTAACGAATGCTTTGATTAGAGTATCGGTAAAATGGTTCAATTAGTATTGTTTATCAGAACACTTAAAGTTAATAAAATTTCACTTACTGAGGTTGTGTATGCGGAATAATTATAAAGTTGTCGTGCTAATATTTTCACTGTTTATTAGTAATTTAGCATACGCCGCTGACACAGATGGTGATGGTTATGATGATTCAGTAGATGCATTTCCAAATGATGCTACTGAATGGTTAGATACCGATGGTGATGGTGTTGGCAATAACCTTGATGGTGATGATGACGGCGATAATGTTCTTGATAATAATGATCCTTTCCCGCTAGATAGCTCTGAGTGGTTAGATACTGACGGCGATGGTATTGGTAATAATACTGATGCTGATGATGATGGTGACAATGTTGCTGATATCGATGATCCATTTCCTTTAAATGGAGCAGAGTGGTTAGATACAGATAATGATGGTATCGGTAACAATGCAGATACCGACGATGACGGTGACGGTGTTATCGACACACAAGATGCGTTTCCCCTTGATAGTACAGAAAGTAAAGATACTGATTTAGATACACTTGGTAATAACATTGATGATGATGATGATGGTGATGGTATTCTTGATGAAAATGATGCCTTTCCCCTTGATTTTAATGAAGCTTTTGATACTGACGGCGATGGTATAGGTAACAATGCTGATACCGATGATGATAATGATGGTGTTATAGACGGTAATGATTTTTTACCACTTGATCCTACTGAATGGTTAGATACTGACGGTGATGGTATCGGCAATAATGCTGATGACGACGATGATGGTGATGGCGTTATTGATACCCTTGATGATTTACCATTAGATGCTAATGAATTAATAGATACAGACCAAGATGGCATTGGTAATAATGCCGATGCCGATGATGACGGCGATGGCTTAGAAGATGGCTTAGATGCTTGCCCATTAGATCCGCTTGGCAAATATGACACAGATGGTGACGGAATTTGTGATTATGCTGATCTTGATATTGATGGTGATGGCATTACCAATGGAGTAGATGCTTTTCCATACGACAATTTAGAAACCAACGATTTAGATAACGATGGTTTTGGCGACAATAGTGACGATGATATTGACGGTGATGGGGTATTAAATGGCGATGATACTTTCCCTTTTGATGCAACAGAATATATTGATACCGACGGTGACGGCATAGGCAATAACCTAGATGACGACGATGATGGCGATGGCATTATCGACAGCGGCGATACTTTTCCGCTTGATAGAACTGAAAGTAGTGATTTTGACGGTGACGGTATTGGTGATAACGCCGATACTGATATTGATGGTGATGGCATTTTAAATGGTGTTGATCCAGATCCCTACGATATTGATGAAACTACCGATACCGATAATGATGGTATAGGTAACAATGCGGATCCTGACGACGATGGTGATGGCGTTGGTGATTTATTAGATAAGTTCCCTTTAAATGCAGCTGAGCAGTACGACTTTGATAACGATGGTATCGGTGATAATGCCGACTCAGATGATGATAATGATGGTATTTTAGATGTTAATGATACATTCCCATTTGATGCTAGTGAATATATAGACTCAGATAATGACGGTATTGGTGATAATGCTGATACTGATGACGATAACGATGGTGTAACCGATAGTGAAGATGCATTCCGTTTAAATATAAATGAATGGTTAGATACCGATGGTGATGGCATTGGAAATAATGCCGATTCAGATGATGATAATGATGGTGTTATAGATAGTGATGATGTTTTTCCGTTAAATCAAGCTGAGCAATATGATACTGATAATGATGGTATTGGTAATAATGCTGATTTAGATGATGATAATGATGACGTCTTAGATATGAATGATGCATTTCCATTTAACCCATTAGAAAGTCATGATTTTGATGGTGATGGTATTGGCGACAATGCTGATAATGATGATGACAATGACGGTATTGCGGATATTAATGATGAATTTCCATTTAACGTTCTCGAATATATTGATACAGACTTAGATGGAATTGGTAATAATTCAGACACTGACGATGATGGTGACGGTGTTCCTGATAATTTGGATTTATTTCCGTTAAACCCTAACGAATCTTATGACTTTGATAATGATGGTGTTGGTGACAATGCCGATAGTGATGATGATAATGATGGCGTTTTAGATGTTGATGATGCGTTTCCATTTAATCCAACGGAATACCTTGATACCGATATGGATGGCATTGGTAACACATTAGATACTGATGATGATGGTGATGGTGTGCTAGATCACTTAGACCAATTGCCACTTGATCCTAACGAAAGCAAAGACAACGATTTAGACCTAATTGGTGATGAAGCTGATCCCGATGACGATAATGACGGTATGAGTGATGTTTTTGAACTTAAATATGGCTTTGACCCATTTAATGCAGCTGATGGTGCTTACGATACAGATGGCGATGGCGTAAATAATGCCGCAGAAGAATTAGCGAATACTAATCCGTTAATTGATGATTATCCACCTGTTATTACACCACCACAGGCGGTACATTATTTAGCAAAACATACCTTTACTGAATTTAATTTAGCAGAGTTAATTGCTCTTACTCAAGTGTCGGTGTCTGATGGTTTAGATGGTGCTAATTGTTGTAATTTAACAGCTTTAGGGTTCGAACGTGGTGCTAAAAATGTTCGTTCTGGCTTATTGAATGTTACTTGGCGTGCAGTAGATACCGCAGGTAATATTGCACAATCACAGCAAGTTGTTCATGTTCATCCATTAGTGAATTTTTCGGCACAAAAAACGGTTGCCGAAGGTGATACGATTAGAGTTACTGCCGTTCTTTCGGGCGAATCACCTGTATATCCTTTGATTTTACCAATAGAAATCACTGGCGATGTTGATTCATCTGATTATTCAATTGCGGCCGATCAAATAGTGATCAATTCAGGCACCGAAGGATACATTGATATTCAATTATTATCAGACTTTCAACTAGAAGGTAATGAAGAATTAATTGTATCGCTAGCGCAAAGTGTTAATGGTGGTATTTACAAAAAACAAAGTATTATTATTAGTGAAGATAACTTAGCACCAGTAGCTGATGTTAGCTTCATTCAACAAGCGCAAGCGGTAACAACAGCAGCTAAAGATGCCGGTGAAATTACCGTGCAGTTGAATATACTTGATACCAATATTAGCGATACCCACGTTATTGATTGGCAAATTCCAAGTGCTATTATTGCCCAAGTTAGCTCTGATCAGCTCTCTGTATTTATCGACCCTTTGTTGGTTGATTTTAACGGCCTTGATAATACTTTATTAAACTTTACTGTTACTATTACTGACAGTGGTAATGGGCAATTAAGCCAAACAGAACACATTAGCTTACCTATCACTAAAAGTAACGTACGGTTAACCAGTAACGATACTGATAGAGATGGCACGAGTGATCTTAGCGAAGGTTATAGTGATTTAGATAATGACGGTTTACCGGCTTATTTAGACAGCTCTGACATTCCATATTTACAACCATTACACGTTAATGCCGCTGAAGTTAAATTAATGGAAACAGAACCTGGCTTAACACTTAAATTAGGTAAATATGCGCGCTTACAAGCGTCTGACGGTACGTTATTATCAGCGCAAGAAATTGCCGCCACAGGTTTGATCACCAGCGATACACTTGTTCATCAAAACGACTATTTTGATTTTGAAATTAAAAATATCACCCCATTTGGTCGCTCAGTTGATATTGTTATACCGTTATCAACAGCCATACCTAAAAATGCCGTTTATCGAAAATATACAGCAGATAATACTTGGCAAAACTTTGTTGAAGACAGTGTTAACGTAATTTCATCAAGCCAAACTGTTAATGGCGTATGCCCAGCGCCGCATAGCGCGTTATTTCAAGCAGGACTTATTGAAGGTAATTTGTGTTTACGACTAACCATACAAGATGGTGGCGTCAATGATGCCGACGGTATTGCCAACGGCACAATAGACGACCCTGGTGGACTAGCTATTTTGCCTAATGAAGTGTTAGTACAACAAGAAAAAGCTGAAAAATCGAGTAGTGGTAGTGTGCATTATGTCATGCTAATGCTCTTAGGTTTATTAGGATTTTATCGTAAACGTTCGTTACTACTTAAGTTAGTGTTTAAGGTTAAATAGTTGTGAATACTGTTAATTTACAAGGCCAACAGATTAAACCTAGTAAAATACTGTGTATTGGTCGTAACTATGTTGAACATATTCATGAATTAGGGAACGAAATTCCTGAAGAAATGGTGGTGTTTATAAAACCGAATTCAGCAATTACTGAACAGCTTCAAGCGGGTCATCAAAATACCGATTTACATTATGAAAGCGAACTTTGTTTTATGTATCAAGCAGGGCAGTTTATCGCCGTTGCTTTAGGGTTAGACCTAACTAAACGCAGTTTACAAACACAATTAAAAGCAAATGGATTACCTTGGGAGCGAGCAAAAGCGTTTGACGGTTCTGCTGTTTTTAGTGATTTTGTTCCGTTATCTGATGATATGGTTGAAAACCTTGCATCTTTAGCACTTAGCTTAAAAATTAACGATACGTTAATACAGCAAGGTGGCGTGGAACTTATGATGTATAAACCTGCCGAAATACTGAATGAGCTTAGTCGTTTCATCACACTAGAAGATGGCGATATTGTGATGACAGGCACACCCAAAGGTGTTGGAAAAATTAATCAAGGCGACCTTTTTCAAGGGCAGGTAACACATAATAATCAGGTAATTATTAACCACTCTTGGCAAGTAACTGGTTAAAAACAACCAAATTGATGAAAACTTGCGCGAACCCACAAAAATATTAAATTAATGCTTTACAAATAGTTGAAGTGTTATTAATATTCGCCCCGCTTTAAAGATTAAAGCGCTTGGTGAGATGGCTGAGTGGTCGAAAGCACCGGTCTTGAAAACCGGCATGGGTTTGTAGCCCATCTAGGGTTCAAATCCCTATCTCACCGCCATATATAGAAAACCCGTTAATCGAAAGGTTAACGGGTTTTTTGCTTTTTGTTGTCTGATAAAGTTCTTTGGGTTTGTAGGTAACACCTAACGTAGGGTTCAAATTTCTATCTCACCGCCATATATAGAAAACCCGTTAATCGAAAGGTTAACGGGTTTTTTGCTATTTATTGTTTAAGAAAATTCTAGGGTTTGTAGGTAACACCTTAACGTAGAGTTCAAATTTCTGTCTCACCGCCATATATAGAAAGCAGCAACTTTAACGAGTCGCGTTTTTTTTTCGTCTGCGATATATGCTCGCGCTTTGGGTTTGTAGGTAACACCTAACGTAGGGTTTAAATCCCTACCTTATCGCTATATTGTTAATAACTAATTGATTTTACTTTAAAAATGTAAAAAGTTTTTTCGTTTATGGCACCTTGTCACATAACTCTGTCACAAACAGGATAAGTTATGACCACAATTTCCAATTATTTATACCAATATCCACAGAGCAAACAATTCTACTTTCGGATACGAATACCACGTGAAATTTCTCGTAAATTATGCATTAATGCTTTTACCCTTAGTGGCGAGCTTAAAAAATACCAATAAGGACAAAGCCCGTTGGTATGCGTTATATATCATCTCAAGAATAAAAAAGATTGGATTAAAACTAGATTTTGAACTTCTTTCATTATGGTATTGCAGCTTTAGTCGTTTTAGCTAAGTCCTCTTAGCTGTGTTTTTATTATATTTTCTAAAGGGTATTTAAATTTAAGTTTTCTGACTTTAGCTTTAATTACGAAGTGTTTTAATGAATCAGTTTAATGTAAAAGTCGAAATATAACTAAAAGAGTAATAGATATGGATAATCAACTACCAAAAGCCTTAATTATTATAATTTCATTAATTCAAGGTATTGTTTTAACACTACTGTACCAAAGTGTTAAATATAAAGTTTGGCCTGCAATAGAACCTGTGTGGTTAACTTCTTTGGTAACGTTGGCAATTAGTTTACCGCTATTGTCCTTATTGTCGATAACAAAAAATAACGTTAAAGAAATTATCAAATACCTTTTGCCTTTTTGTTTGTTGTTATCTGTATTAGGTGGCTACGTTGGATTTCAACAAGAGCCTATCGAATTTATCAATA
Source organism: Thalassotalea agariperforans (assembly GCF_053470345.1). NCBI lineage: Bacteria > Pseudomonadati > Pseudomonadota > Gammaproteobacteria > Alteromonadales > Colwelliaceae > Thalassotalea > Thalassotalea agariperforans. The sequence continues at coordinate 7,296 of NZ_JBQMWH010000008.1, forward strand.
ATGGTACTGTCGTTGCTATTTTCTGTTTTACAGCCTTAATCGCATCGTTTAAAGCTCTTATGTATATTCAACAATACATGAGCCATAAAGCGATTAGTTATAGCTCTCTTTTCCAACTGTCGTGGCGAAACTTTATTATTTTTGGTGAATGCTGGCTATTTGTTGGCATATTTTTCGGTATATTACATTTAGGCGCAGGCTTATTTTCTGTTTTAGAAATTGATTTTTTTAAAGAATTATTAAAAAAGAATTGGTTTGTTATCCCTGTACTTAATGTTGCTTTTGGTTTTGCTATTATCATTTTTAGAAATATTATTCATACCGTTGATAACATTTCTACCATTTTACACACACTGATTAAATTTTTACTGCCAGCATTAACGATTGTTTCATTGGGCTTTTTAGCAACATTACCATTTACAGGTTTAGAAACATTATGGAAAACAGGTACTGGTAGTTTATTAATTATGTGGTTACAAGCATTAACATTATTCTTTGTTAATGCCGTTTATCAAGATGAATCACATGAACGCCCATACAACGCTATATTACATCGATTAATCTTCATTGGTGTAGGTTTGTTACCTGTTTATAGTGTTATTTCTGCATATGGCCTTTGGCTTAGAGTTGAACAGTATGGTCTAACTGTAGATCGCTGTTGGGCAATTTTAATTTGGTTAATATTGGCTTGTTTCTCTTTTGGCTATTTATATGGCATTGTTAAGAAACGTGATAATTGGCTCGAAGTGCTAAGTAAGGTCAACATTTCTATGGGGATTGTAGTGCTTGTTGCTATGTTGCTAGTTAACACTCCTATTCTAAACTTTCAAAGTATTTCTGCATCAAGTCAAATAGGTCGTTTACTTGACGATAAAGTTACTTATGAAGATTTTGATTATCGTTATTTTGATCGGTCATTGGGGCGTCAAGGGTATCTTGAATTACAAGAGCTTAAAAAAGGTCTACCTGAAGAGTACGTTAAAACAATTGATAGAATGTATATCAATTATAAACATACTGAAAAAGACGGTTTAAGTCTTACGGATTTTGATAATTATGCGACCTATTGGCCGAATAAAGATGCAGTTCCAAAATCTCTTGTTGACGCTGTTTATCAGGATGAAATAGGAAATAACAGGTACACTTATCGTGATAAGGGGTATTATTTTATTGCTCAAGATCTTAATAATGATACTGAACCTGAATTTATTGTTATCACCCAAAGAGATTTTTCTTCGCATGCTGAACTTTGGTTATATAAAGATAATAAATGGCAAGGCAGATATATGAGAGCGAAAAACTTGCGAAAAAATAAGGCTTTAAATGAACATATTTCTAATAACAGAGTAGAGGTCATGTCTCCTAAATGGAACGATTTAAAAATAGGGGATATCACGCTAAGTGTTACATCTGATTAGTATTCAAGCCGTCATTTGACGGCTTTCTTTGGGTTACTTTTCCTTTTAGGAAAATCTCATTTTCTTTCTTATGAAAACACAAACTTACGCTCGGTAAGTTTTCCAGTGTTAAAACCTTTCATAAAAAAGTGATTATTAGCAAAAATATTTTGTTAATAATCTCATTATATTTTTTCAAAATATTTGTGTTAAAAATTTAGATATAACTCAGGAAATGTGCTGATGGTCAGACGTTTACTTTTTTTCGTCTACGATATGTGCATTTAATTTTATTAAAATTAAATAATTGTACAAAAGCGCCTTACTGTTTACCGAGAACTTTAAAAATATGAAGGCTCCCCATAAACAACAGCTAGTAAAAATAACAAAAAGAGTTCGTGAAAACGATTCGAAGTTAAAACTTTGATAGGGGTATTTAATAAGGTCTTAATCTGTCTGTTCTGAACAAGGAACGGGAAAGGATTAAGACCTTGGCTTTTGTTGTTAAACAAATTGTAAAATAAGATAAGAAACTAATATTGCTACCAGCGTATAAAAAATAACTGCTTCAGCTGATTTATCAAGTTTAGGTTTACTACTTTTATGTGATGGATGCCAATGTAACATAACCACCTCCGGAATATTATTAAACAAAAATACGTTATGTAACCATAACAACTGTTTAAAATCCTTTTAGTACTTATCACCAACGAAGATTTTGTCATCAATGACTAAATGTATTCAACGCCGATGTCCTTAGCTTACTAGAACTCCTCTGACCAATGCAAATAAAAAAATTAAACTAGGTAACGGTAATAGTATAGTAAACAGAATAGCTTCGCTCCACTCAACTAGGTTATATAATTGATACCAAAAGGTTTCTTTCGCTTTTTTTGAAGGTAAATTTTGAAAGAAAAAAATAAAAGCGCTTAACACTAAAGCTTGTAAAGCGGCAAAAACAATAAACATGGTTAGCCAAATTAATGCGTTTGGCGTGTTAAAGTTAATTTGTGTTGTTAATAAAAAATATAAAGTTAACCCCAAAGCGCTCCATATTAATAGCCGCCAGCGGTAGCCTGACATCAGTTGTGCCACTGAATGGAATACCGTTGGGGTGAACAAATACTTCATATTATTCCATGCTTTAATGATGTTCGTTAATTTTATCTTAGCAGTCTTTATGCTGTTGTAAACCAAGTAAAAAATAAAAGCATGAAAATAGTAGAGCGGTGACTTCACTAAAAAATTTCATCATTTTTACGACAATGTCTTGTGATAAATTTGTGATAACTCTGTGAAAGTATTGCAACTTTTTCTTTTCATAATAAATCCGAATCCATTATTTATTAGAAAGGAAAACTCATGAAACTTAAGTCTATATTTGCTGTATCTACCTTAGCGGCTAGTTTATTTTCAACCAGTGCTTTAGCACAAGATTTAGAAATTACCGTTCAAAATTTAACTCACGGTATATATTACACGCCATTAATTATTGCGGCACACGATAGTTCAACGTCTATGTATACTTTAGGTGAAATGGCGTCACCAGAATTACAAGCTATGGCTGAAGGCGGTGATATTTCGGGGTTATCTAGCATACTTAATAATGCTAATGCAGATGTTGTTGAAAACCCAGCCAGTGGTTTATTAGCCCCAACTATGTCAACAACGGCTATGTTATCAACCAGCACAAATAACATGTATTTGTCGTTAGCAGGAATGATGTTACCAACCAATGATGGTTTTGTGGGTTTAAATAGTTGGAAAATTCCTCAAGAAGCCGGCACTTATATGTTCTATTTAAATGCCTATGATGCCGGTACTGAAGCGAACGATGAATTACTTTCAGCAACAGGTGGTGCGCCAAACAATGCAGGTATGCCTAATCCACCACCATTAATGAATAATAATACTGGCGGTACAGGTGTAACAACAACAGAAGCAAATGCTTATGTTCATGTTCACCGTGGTAATTTAGGTGACGATAACCCAACGGGTGGTAAAAGTGATTTAGATAATACCGTTCATCGTTGGTTAAACCCTGTTGCTAAAGTGACTGTTGTTGTTAAATAGGAGTAACGTATGAAAACCAAAAATATTTTATATTCGGTTACCGCTATTTCAGCATTATGTTTTTTATCGGCTTGTGATAGCGACAATGACGACAACACTGAGATGATGCCAACAACTTATAGCTATCAAGTGGCTGTTAAAAACCTTACTTATGCACAGCCAATATCTCCGGTAGCGGTGGTTTTACATAACGAAGGTTATTTATGGCAAATAGGCGAGTCTGCATCTGTTGCTTTAGAAACTATGGCCGAAAGTGGTGATAATTCAGGCTTATTAGATGGCACTAATGTAATGGCGAGTGCTTCAGGTGCTGGCGTGGTTATGCCAAGCATGAGTGAAACCATTATGGTAAGTATTGAAGATACTATGCCGATGTATTTATCAGTAGCCACTATGTTAGTAAATACCAATGATGCCTTTACTGGTTTAAATGCTATTGATATTTCAAGCTTAGCTGTTGATGAATCAGTAACCTTTGCTGCTGGCGTTTATGACGCTGGTACTGAGAAAAACAGTGAAATGATGGGTACTATTCCAGGCCCTGCAGACAGTGGTGAAGGTTTTAATGCCGCCCGTGATGATGTTGATGTGGTAAGCATGCATCCAGGGGTAGTAAGCGCTGATGATGGCTTATCAACTTCGGTGTTAACTCAGGCACATAAGTTTGATAACCCAAGTGTTTCTTTCACTATTACTCGAATAGAATAAGCAGTTTATTAAAAAATATTGAATAAACTAGGCAATATTCACGGTCACCTCATTTAGCTTAATATAATAATTAAAGGTAAGTGAGATGACCGATCGGGTATTAGTTGTTGAAGATCAACCAGATATAGCAGAACTAATTAAAATTAGTTTAACCGAATTACATTTAACGGTAGAGGTTGCCAACACAGGGGAAGAAGCCATGAGCTTATTGGCAAGTCAGCAATATAGTTTGGTGATGTTAGATGTAATGTTGCCGGGTATGTCGGGTTTAGATGTTTGTCGTAAATTACGGGATTTGAAACCTGAACAAGCTATTTTAATGTTAACTTCGCGCGATTCAGAAACCGATCGTGTTGTTGGCTTAGAGCTTGGTGCTGATGATTACATGACCAAACCTTTTAGTGTTCGTGAGTTACAAGCTAGGGTGCGTGGTTTAATTCGTCGCGTACATTTGTTAACTAAATTATGCCAAGAGCAACAACACAAACAGCAACCAGATAACCATATTATTGTGGGTAAGTTATTTATCGACAATGTTAGTCATAAAGTTAGTGTTGAAGGCAAGGCACTTGATTTAACAGCAACAGAATATGATTTATTACGTTATCTTGCCTCTCATCCTGATCAAGTATTTTCTCGTTCACAATTATTAAGCTCTGTTTGGGGCTATCATCACAGCGGTTATGAGCATACGGTAAATTCTCATATTAATCGGCTACGCAATAAAATTGAACAAGACGCCACTCAACCTGAAATTGTACAAACCGTTTGGGGAGTTGGTTATAAATTTAATCCGAGTGGTGTTTGTGCGTAGGTTGTCGCTTTATCAACGTTTATCGTTTACGCTTTTTATTGTGTTTATCGCGATAACCTTAGTGTTTATTTTATGGTGGCAACAGGTTGAACAACAAACAAGGCAAGAGTCTGAGCAGCGTTTACATTTGTCATTAGCGGCTAATTTAGCGCGTGATAATCCGTTATTGCAGCAAGGGATTTATGATCATGAAGCGCTTGAAAACCTTTTTCATACCTTGATGGTATTAGGGCCGGCTTTTGAATTTTATTTTGTTGACCCTGATGGAAAAATTCTAACCTATTCGGCTGAATCATCATTAGTTAAACGGCAAAAAATCAGCTTAGAGCCAATTCATTTATTAATTCAAAATAAGGCGCTGTTACCTATTTATGGTGATGATCCTAAGCATTTAAGCCGACAAAAGGTGTTTTCAGCCGCGCCTGTGTTTAATGGCACAAGCTTGCAAGGATATTTGTATGTGATTGTTGCTGGCGAACGTTATCAACATGCCTTTGAAAATGTTCAGCAAGCTCAGCAAATGAAGGTGTCAATTTTACTGATTATTGTCAGTTTAGTGTTTTTGTTTTTTGTGATGTTATGGCTGTTTCGTGGCATTACTATGCCTATTCGCCAGTTAACGAAACAAATGGCTTTATTTCAATCGTCTGGTTTTAGTTTAGCTTCAATACAACAACCCGCATTGTTAGTAAAAAATGAGTTAGCAAAAAATGACAATGAGGTAGCACAACTTAGCCAAGTATTTAACGACATGGCGAAAAAAATTGACCAGCAACTTGCCCAATTAAGCCAAGCAGATAAAAAAAGACAAGCCTTGTTAACCGAAATATCACACGATTTAAGAACACCGCTAGCTTCTCTGACCGGTTATATTGAAGTAATTGCCATACAAGGTGAAAAACTCAGTAGTGACAAAAGACAAGAATATATTGAAACTGCGTTAAAAAATGCCTGTCAGTTGAATCATTTAATCGACCAAATATTTGAATTAGCGCATATTGAAAGTGGCCAAACGGCAGTGCATTTTGAGCCGTTTAATTTGATTGAATGGCTTTATGATGTTGTTGCTAAATTTAAGATAAAAGCAGAGCACTCAGGCGTAACATTACGAATAAATACGACTACTGATAATATTTTTGTTTGTAGTGATATTGGTAAATTAGAACGCGTGATCAGTAATTTAATCGACAATGCTATTCGCCATACTCAAGCTGGCGGTGAAGTTTGTTGTTTTGTTGAAAAGCTTAATTCGCAACAAATAAGTTTAAAAGTAAGTGATAACGGTAGTGGTATTAAAAAAGAAGAACTCGCTTATATTTTTGATGCTAGATATCGAGCAAGTAACGCTACCACGGGTAAACATAGCGGCTTAGGTTTAGCTATTAGTAAAAAACTTTGCCAATTATTAAAAGCCGATTTAAGTGTAACAAGTGTCATAGGTAAGGGCAGTGAGTTCAGCTTAATATTGCCCGAAGGGGGAAGTAAGGGAAAATAAATTGATAATAAATCAGTGCATTCGTTGATTAGCTTGTTAAAATATTGTCAGTATTTTTATTTAGTGAAAGGAATTGCCGTGAAATTAAAATTGTTATCGCTGGCGTTATTATCATCTCTAACCTTATTAACTGCATGTTCTACTTCGTCAACGGGGCGCAGTAAAATTGCTTTTATTTCACCAGATAAACTAAATCAAATGGGAGCCAGCTCATTTGAAGAAATGAAAACCAAACAAAAAATTAGTACCGATGCCAAGTTAAATGCTTATGTACAATGTGTTGCCGACGCTATTATTAAATATGTGCCTAAAAGCGCACATCAAGGTGACTGGGAATTAGTTGTTTTTGACTCTGAACAAGTAAATGCCTTTGCTTTACCGGGCGGTAAAATTGGTGTGTACACCGAAATTTTAAAGGTGGCTAAAGATCAAAATCAGTTAGCGGCGATTATTGGCCATGAAATAGGACATGTTATTGAAGGACACTCGAATGAGCGTTTATCGTCAGGGCAATTATCACAAGCAAGTTTAGCCATAGCTGGCGCGGTATTGCAAAGCCAACAAGTTGAATACAGTAATGAGATCATGGCAGGGCTTGGTTTAGGTGTTCAGTATGGCATTATTATGCCTTATGGTCGCGCTCATGAAAAAGAAGCTGATATTATTGGCCAAGATTTAATGGCAATAGCAGGGTTTGACCCAAAAGCCAGTGTTGCTTTATGGCAAAATATGGCAAAACTCGGCGGCCAGCAGCCACCTGAATTTATGTCTACACATCCAGCACACGACACTCGTATTCGTCAGTTAACGGAACATTTAAAAGTGTCTACACCACTTTATCAATCACAAAAAATACGCCCTAATTGTGTTAACCCACAAAGTAATAAATAAAACGGATTTAAACAATGAATAAAACAGTAGTGATCACAGGTGCAAATCGCGGTATTGGTTTAGCGTTATGCCAAGCGTTTGTTGAAAAAAATTATCAAGTTTATGCTTTATGTCGTCAAACTTCAGCCCAACTTACTAGCTTAAATGTCAATGTAGTTGAAGGTGTTGATTTATCAACAGAGCAAGGCTTTACCGTGATGGCAGCAGCGTTAAGCGATATAAATATTGATTTATTAATTTGTAACGCTGGCATTTTACGTGATGAAAGTTTACATGCGTTAAATGTTGATACTATTCGTCAACAATTTGAAGTAAATGCGTTAGCACCTTTGCGTGTTGTTGAGTTACTTCAAAACAATTTATCATCAGGCAGTAAGGTTGCTATGATCACCTCGCGAATGGGATCAATTGCCGATAATGGCTCAGGTGGCCGCTATGGTTACCGCATGAGTAAAGCCGCACTTAATGCAGCCTCAATGTCATTGTCAAAAGATTTAGCGCCGCGCAATATTGCTGTAGGTATTTATCACCCAGGTTATGTACAAACCGATATGGTTAATCATGGCGGCGATATTTCAGCCAATGTTGCCGCTGGCCGTTTAGTAAATTTAATGGAAAATTTAACTATGGCTGAAACGGGTGTATTTAAACATTCTAATGGCGAAGTTTTACCTTGGTAGACATTTTAAACTAGAATAAAATTGGCTAGCTTGTTTTTTGTTCGTTTAGACTGTTATATGCTTGATGCTTGATGCTTGATGCTTGATGCTTGATGCTTGATGCTTGATGCTTGATGCTTGGAGAGGTGGGTTATGTCTTTATCTATTGGTAGTAATAATACCAGCGTGCAAAACAATGTTGAAATCGCACATGGTTTAAAAACGGCAAAAATCGCGCAAACTCAACAAGAGCTAGAAGCAAAAATGGCATTACAATTAATTGAGTCGGCAAATTTAACAACGAGTACTGTTTCAGCGCCAACTGATACTCGCGGACAAACGATTAATATTAAAGTTTAACATTAATCGTTTTTTTTGGTTTTAAATTGTTTAAATACAACGAGCAGGCTTAGGCAAACCAGCATATTTTGTGGCTTGTTTGGCTGGGCCTTCAGGAAATAAGCGGTATAAATAACGACTACTGGCTTTTTCTTCGCCAAATTCAGCTTTCATCGCTTTTGTTAATGCTCTGATGGCTGGCGAGGTGTTGTAGGTTAAATAAAAATTTCTAACAAAATGTATTACTTCCCAATGCGCCTCAGTTAATGTGACATCATCTTGCTCTGCCAATACTGGCGCTAAAGCTTCATTCCAATCTTGATAGTTAATTAAATAACCTTGTTGATCAGTTTCAATAGCTTGTTGCTGAAAATTGATTATTGCCATGTCAGTACCTTGTTGTGTTCAATAGTGAGTTCAACCAGTTGCGACATTGAAATCATTTTTATCTGTTTGTTGTTGGTAATTGCGCGCGCTTGGCAATGTTCATCAATGGCATAAAAATTAAGAGGTATCACAGACTTAGAACCATCAGTTAAATGATGATTTAGGTTATAACAACCGTCATCTATAAGCACAATGGCATCATTAGCTAAGGCTGTTTGTAGGGCGCTACTAAGTTCATTTGAGTGATAAGCGCAAGTGCGAATTAAATGTAATGTGCTCATATCAGCCTTGTTTAAAAACGATAAATAACATCGTGCTGAGCTAATGCTTGATTAAACTCAACTTGTGATAAAACATCAACGTTATCAATGTGAAAGTTATTGCTTAAGCCCCGCTCAGTTAACGACGCCTGACAAACATAAACCTTTTCGATATCGTATAACTCAAATGCAGCAAAGGTTTTTAAATAATCTTTTTGTTTAAGCAATGCTAGCTGGGTATTTTCGATTAATTGGAAAACACCATCTTGATGAAAAAACAAACTTACTGCTTGTTCATAAGAGCCTAAAATTAAAGCTAAATCTAATGCGTCTTTCCCTTGGTTTTCAGCAAAAGGAGCGCGGCTGTTGATAATAGCGATTTTTTTCATAATTGCACCATACGATCCGCTTTCGCGGTAAGCTCAACTAACTCACCTAAACCAGAGACAATAAAATGTGATGAAATATTACTGTGTGTCCCTTGAGCTAAGGTTATTTCATCACTCAAGCCACGTTTTTCACCAGCGGTAATACATAAATGAAGCGGAACTTGGTATGTTTCATGTAGTTTTTGCCAGCCCTTAAGCGCTTGAAATTCATCATTTGGCATAGCTAAAACATTGCTCGCGTTTAAAACACCGTTTTGATAAAAAAATACCCCTAGTACTTCAACGGAAGGATTGAGCAGGGCGGCTTCAATAAAACAAAGTGCTGTAGCTGTATTATTACTATGTGGTGGCGATGTCACCATAAATGCCATGGTGTGTTTTGTCATTTATTTCTTATTTCAGTTGGTGCGATTAATAAAGTAGTAAACATAAAAAAGCCTCGACTTAGCGAGGCTTTCTATTATACCTAATATCAAGTATTAGTCATCAGAGTTAAATGCGCCTAATAAATGTAATAAGCTAGTAAAAATATTATAAATATTTAAGTATAACGATACGGTTGCGCGAATGTAGTTACGCTCACCACCGTTGATAATACGGCTAGTATCAAACAAAATTAAACCAGACATAATTAAAATAATCGCTGAACTTAATGCTAATGATACGGCTGGTACTTGGAAAAACATATTCGCAATACCTGCAATGATCACCACAATTAAGCCAACCATTAAAAAGCCACCCATAAATGAGAAGTCTTTTTTACTGGTTAAAGCATAAGCCGATAACGAGAAAAATATTAACGCTGTTCCGCCTAATGCTTGCATGATAAGTGAACCACCATTTGGCATGGCCGCATACATGTTTAACATTGGCCCTAAAGAAGCACCCATTAAACCCGTAAATGCGAATATCCAAATAAGCCCGCTTGCTTTGTCTGCTTGCTTATGAACAACAAATAATAAACCAAAAGCAACAAGTGTCATCACTAATGCGGCAATATGAGATAGATTCATTGCCATTGAAATACCAGCGGTAACGGCACTGAACGCTAACGTCATACCAAGTAGCATATAAGTGTTACGAAGTACTTTATTTATTTCAATTGCTGAACTTTGCGTTGCAGTTTGAAAACCCATATTTGATTGCATAAAATTTCCTCTATGAACTTTTAAATAAACCATTAGTTAAGATAAGGACTTTATATAAAAGTTCAAGTCTTAAAACTAAATTCTGACATATTATGACATGGCGATTTTTAAAATACTACGGATTAAATGTTTAATATAAATGAATTATTATCATTAATTGTAAATAAAGATGACTGATGTGTTGGTTAACCTGATGTTATTTTTATTCGCTTGATTTGTTTTTGCTGGAATATCCGACAAATTGTTTAAATAAATAGCAGTTAGAAAAAATTGCGCATTTTAGGCTTTACAAGTGAAGTATGACCCTTTAATATTCGCCTCGTTCTTGGCAATGCCGAGAATCATCATGGTGAGATGGCTGAGTGGTCGAAAGCACCGGTCTTGAAAACCGGCATGGGTTTGTAGCCCATCTAGAGTTCAAATCTCTATCTCACCGCCATATTCTAAGAAAACCGCAACTTTAACGAGTCGCGGTTTTTTTTCGTCTGCGATATGTGAATATTCTTTGGGTTTGTAGGTAACACCTTAACGTAGAGTTCAAATCTCTATCTCACCGCCATATTTAGAAAAACCCGTTAATCGAAAGGTTAACGGGTTTTTTGCTTTTTGTTATTTGATAAAGTTCTTTTGGGTTTGTAGGTAACACCTTATTTAGAGTTCAAATTTTTATCTCACCGCCATATTCTAAGAAAACCGCAACTTTAACGAGTCGCGGTTTTTTTTCGTCTGCGATATATGAATATGCTTTGGGTTTGTAGGTAACACCTTAACGTAGAGTTTAAATTTCTATCTCACCGCCATATTTAGAAAAACCCGTTAATCGAAAGGTTAACGGGTTTTTGCTATTTGTTGTTTAATAAAGTTCTTTTGGGTTTGTAGGTAACACCTTAACGTAGAGTTCAAATTTCTGTCTCACCGCCATATTATAAGAAAACCGCAACTTTAACGAGTCGCGGTTTTTTTTCGTCCGCGATATATGAATATGCTTTGGGTTTGTAGGTAACACCTTATTTAGAGTTCAAATTTCTGTCTCACTGCCATATTCTAAGAAACCGCAACAATTCAAAATTGTGTCATTTTATTCTTATTTATATGCGACAAATTCGGCGTGGATGTGATATTTTTATCAATATGTTTGCATAATACTAAATAAAGGGTGCTCTATTTATATGACTAAATTGAATGCGGCTTACGCTAGTGAGTTGATTGAGCAATTTGGCGCGCAACAAATTATTGCTATGTTTGATTTAATGCCAGATGTGTTATTTTGGCTTAAAAATGAACAAGGCCAGTTTGTTTATGCAAACTCAAATTTTATTGAGCATCTAGGCGTTTCTTCAATCAACCAAGTTATTGGTTTAACCGATTATGATTTTTCTCCTGAGCACCTTGCTAAACAATTTGTTGTTGATGATCAAAAGGTATTAAAAGGTGAAGCGGTGTCAAACCGGCTTGAGCTTAACCATACTACGAGTGGTGAAAATGCATGGTTTATTACCTCAAAACGTGCTTTATATAATGAACAAGGAGAAGCAATAGGCTCTTATGGTGTTTCAAGGCATATTGAAAAAACCTCGATTGCTTTATCGGGGATGGAAGCAATTAAAGTTCCGGTAAATTATATTCGTGAAAATTACATGAATGATATTACTTTACATCAGCTAGCTGAGATCACGCATTTGTCTATTTCCGCATTAGAGCGACGTTTTAAAAAACATTTATTTAAAACGCCTAAGCAGTTCATTAATGAATTTCGTTTAGAAATGGCAAGAAAGCTATTATTAGAAACTAATTTATCGGTTGCCGTTGTGGCAAGTGAAGTGGGTTTTCCTGATCATAGTTATTTTAGTAAGCAATTTAAGCGTTTATTTGGTCAATTACCCACTGAATTTAGGCAAGCTTATTTAACGGCATCATAGCAGCTGAGTATCACTAGTCGCTTTGAAATTAAATGGCTATGTGAGGTGTGAATATTATTGGTGCGATGTTTGTTTCTAACATGCGCGCAAGTCACTTCTTTATACAACCTACATAGTAATGAACGGTTACAAGATATAAGTTGTATATATCTGTTTACACTTTTTAATTTGCGTTATTTAACATTCACTTTATCTTAAAGCGCTAAAATAATATTTATTCTATGTCTTGCGCTATGCTTTTAAAACACGTTTAAAGTAAATTATTAAGACAAACCTAACCACAGTGATCCCCAATTATGACGAAAAAACTCATTATTAATAATGTTAGCTATGAAATTGACGTAGATGACAACATGCCATTATTGTGGTTTTTGCGAGACCAACTTGAAATAACCGGTACTAAATTTGGTTGTGGTAGTGGTTTATGTGGTGCTTGTACCGTATTGATTGATGGTGTTGCGATGCGCTCATGTATTATGCCGATGTCGACGTTAGTTGATAAGGAAGTGGTAACAATAGAAGGGTTATCTGCAAACGGTGATCATCCGCTGCAAAGAGCTTGGATTGAAAATAAAGTGCCACAATGTGGTTATTGCCAAGCAGGGCAGATCATGAATGCGGCTGGTTTGTTAGCAAGCAATAAAAACCCCAGTGATGAAGAAATTGTTACAGCCATGTCGGGCAACATTTGTCGCTGTGGTACTTATCAACGAATAAAAGCGGCGATTAAGTCAGCTTCTTATGAATTAGCCAAGGAGATAAAATAAGATGAACAACGATGTTTACGATGCTTTATCTCTGTCTCCTGACAACGAAAAACCAGTGATTGAAACTCAAGGCCTTAGTCGTCGTGGTTTTCTTAAGGTTTTAGCTGTTACTTCTGGCGGCTTTGCGCTGGGGATTTCATTACCGGGCTTTACGGCGAATACAAAAACAGTTGAATTTAATCCAAATGCTTTTATTCATTTATTTGAGAATGGTGACTTAGTACTTTATTGTGGCCGTTGTGAAATGGGGCAAGGCATAAGTACCGCGTTACCGTCAGCCGTGGCTGATGAAATGGAAGCAGACTGGTCAAAAGTTACCGTTAAGCAAGCAGATGGCGACGCTGAAAAATATGGCCCACAAGATACTGGCGGCTCACAAAGTGCCCGTAAAATGTTAACGCCAATGCGTGAAGCAGGTGCTGCAGCGAAAGCTATGTTAGTAGCGGCGGCAGCCTCGATTTGGCAAGTGTCTGAGTCAAGTTGTTATGCTGAAAATCATGCGGTTTATCATAAGCCGTCAGGTAAAAAATTAAGTTATGGTGAATTGGCTAAAACAGCAGCCAATATGCCTATTCCTGAAAAACCTCCGTTAAAAACTAAAGATCAGTATCGTTATATTGGCACTGAATTACCACGCCATGATTTAGCTATGGTGGTAAAAGGTGAACGTAAATATGGTGTTGATACCAAAGTTCCAGGTATGAAATACGCGGCGATTATTCATTGTCCAGTGTATGGCGGCAAGCTAAAAACCTTAGATAAAAGTGCTGCTTTAGCGATGAAAGGGGTAATTGATGTTGTTGAAATAGCCTCTATAAACTTACCATATAGTTCATTGGGGGGCGTTGCTGTAGTGGCTGATAATAGTTGGACAGCGCAGCAAGCGGTTAAATTATTAAAAGTAACATGGGATAAAGGTAAACATGGTGAGTACGATACTCAACAGTATCGTAAAATGTTAGTTGAAAATGTTGAAAAACCGGCGCAATTAGCACATCAACGCGGGAATTTAGAACAAGCTTTTGCACAAGCAAATGATAAACTTTCTGCTACCTATACCGGTGGGCATTTATGTCATTCACCAATGGAACCGAATGCGAGTGTGGTTTCAGTTACCGATGATAGTTGTGAAGTTTGGGCATCTACTCAAAGTCCTGCTGATATTCAAAAAGTATTAGCGACATTCTTAGGGCGTGAGCCAAAAGATATCTTGGTTCATGTAATGATCTCTGGTGGTGCCTTTGGTCGTAAGTTTAAGTGTGACTATGTTCATGAAGCTGCTGCAATATCAAAAGCAGTAAAAGCGCCAATACAGCTTATTTGGTCACGAGAAGAAGACATGCGAACCGGTTATTATCATTCTATTAGTGCTCAGCATATTGAAGCCTCAATTGATAAACAAGGTAATGTCACTGGTTGGCTGCATCGGGCAGCATTTCCAGCTATTAACTCACTTTTTGATCCGAGCTTAGATCGTGCGCCTAAAAATGCTTTAGGGGCGATTAATGATCATCCATATTATATTGAAAACTTTAGAACCGAAACCGGTGAAGCTCCCGCACATACTCGTATTGGTTGGTATCGAGCGGTATATGCTATATTTTTAGCTTTTTCTCATGGTGTTTTTGCTGATGAGCTAGCGCATAAATTAGGTAAGTCACCTTTTGATATGCTGAACCAGTTGTATGATGCGAATAACAATCCCAAACATCAAAAAATCTGTCAACGTTCAAAAGCTGTGCTGGCGTTAGCGGCTGAAAAGTCAGGCTATGGTAAAACGCTTCCGAAAGGTGAGGGTATTGGTTTAGCCGTGCATTATAGTTTTGAATCATTTGTTGCTATGGCAGTGCATGTGCGTGTAGATGGTGATGATATTAAGGTATTAAATGTTGATACGGCCATTGATTGTGGCCAAGTACTAAACCTTGATGGTGCAAAAGCACAAATGGAAGGAGCGGTGGTTATGGGGATGAGTTTAGCGCTTTATACCGAAATCACCTTTAGAGAAGGTGAGGTTGTAAACTCTAACTTCCATGATTACCCGGTATTAAGAATTAATGAAATGCCTAATGTTCGTGTGCATGCCATTGATTCTGACGAACCATCAACCGGTTTGGGTGAACCAGGTGTTGGGCCATTTGCTCCAGCACTTAGTAATGCGATTTTTGCCGCGTCAGGTCAACGTTTTCGTGATATGCCATTTAAACCTTTATCGGTATAAATAGTTTTAGTTTTAGTTTTTGAGGTTTATGTGTCAAATCGATTTCAACATATTGTACAACGCTGGTCGCTTGAAAAAGATGACTGTGAATGGGTACTAGCCACTATTATCGAAACTAAAGGCTCTGCTTATCGTAAAGCTGGCGCTCGCATGATGATCAATAGCTTTGGGCAAAGTTATGGCCTGTTAAGTGGTGGCTGTTTAGAGTCAGATCTTATGCGCCAAGCACGCAAGTGCTGGGATACTCATCAAAATCATATTGTTTGTTACGACATGCAAGATGAAAGTGATATTGCATGGCAGTTAGGCATTGGCTGTGGTGGTATGGTTAAAGTACTACTCCAGCCCATTAATAAAGGCAATAACTACCTAGATTTACTCAAAGTTAATTCCTTATTAACCGAGCGAAAATCCCTATATTACTATCAATATTTATTTGCGGATCAAATTGTAAACCGTGTTTTAGCTGATGATGAAGTTAAAGAAGTATTGGCTAAGCAGAGTGAAGAGAAAGTTGAGCCATCAGCATTTGTTAATCAAATAAAGCCACGACCAACAATTACGATTTTTGGTGGTGGCAGCGATGCAGTGCCTTTAGTAAATATGGCGAAAGAACTTGGCTGGTATGTCACCTTAATTGATAGTCGTACCAACTATGCTCGCCAAGCGTATTTTAAAAATGCGGATACTATCATTAAACAAGCTTATGATACGTTAACTAACCACCAAGCAATTGAGCTGGCTGATGTTATTGTTATTATGAATCATAACCTTGAATTAGACGCTAAAGCGCTAAAATTAAGTGAGCAGGGCAGTTGCCAGTATATTGGCTTGTTGGGGCCTTCGCATCGCACCGAGCGGGTATTATCATTAGGTGATATCAGCCAAAAGCGGTTAGCTACGCGTTTATTTAATCCGGTTGGCTTACACTTAGGTGGCGATTTACCCGAATCTATTGCTTTAGCTATTTTAGCGGAAGCCCACGCCTATGTAGAAAACGGTAGTATGTTACCGATGAAAGAGCACGTTAAAAGCAAAGGTTAAGTTAACTTTTGATATGATGGACAGCGGTGGTGGTTATCGTGGTTGGGCTTATAAAATGACGAAAAATGGTAAATTTATTCCTTTTTCTAGAAATTACGATCACCTGTGGGACTTGGAAATAGACCTAAGCTCAGATTAACTAACTCACTAAATAAAAAGAGCGTTCTATATGATGATTTCTGTTGAACAAGTTGATTACAACAATGCCCAGCAATGCGCCGATCTTATTTACCTGTTAGATAATTATGCCCAAGATCCTATGGGGGGAGCCGAGCCGTTATCTGATTTTGTTAAGCAAAACTTGACTTGTGAGTTACAAAAATTACCCACCGCTTTTTCATTGATTGCTTATGTTAATGAACAACCAGCAGGGTTAATTAATGCGATCATGGGCTTTTCAACTTTTAAGTGTCAGCCGCTGATTAATATTCATGATCTAGCAGTTATTAAAACATATAGAGGCCAAGGTATTAGCCAAGCATTATTAAGTAAACTAGAGGAGTTAGCGGTTAACAAAGGTTGTTGTAAAATTACCCTAGAGGTTTTGCAAGGCAATATCGTTGCGCAAAATGCCTATCAAAAATTTGGCTTTGCCGGTTATCAGCTCGATCCAAATATGGGAAAAGCCATGTTATGGCAGAAGTTCATTTAACCGTAGCGGTGAGTTTAGCTTGTTATTTAGCTAGAACCCTATAACCTTAATATTCCTACGTTTGGTCATTTATCTTAGATAACGGGCTTAGCTTCTCCATTTTTGGAAAATAATGATAAATCCTGTACGTATTAGTTACCAAACGGTTGAGTTTGGTGAACTAGATATTCACCTTTGTACCTTACGTGACAAACAACAATTTAGTGATCCGGATGATATTGCAAAAAATTTAGGAATATCGTCTGCGTTATGGCCTATTTTCGGGGTGATTTGGCCGTCAAGCTTAGTGCTTGCTCATTACATGGATGAGTATGAAACTCACAAAAAACGAATATTAGAAATCGGTTGTGGCATGGCACTATCAAGTTTGTTACTCAACAAAAAGCACGTTGATATCACAGCCACTGACTATCACCCAGAAGTAGCTACATTTTTAACCCGCAATACCTTATTAAATAACGACCAAAAAATTGACTTTGAACGCGTTGATTGGGCTGATAAAAATGATCAACTTGGTTTATTTGATGTCATCATTGGTAGCGATCTTTTGTACGAAGATCAACACATAACATTATTAGCTAACTTTATTGAAAAACATGCTAATTCTAGCTGCGAAGTCATTTTGGTCGATCCTGGTCGCGGTAGAAAAAATAAAATTACCAAAGCCATGACTGAGTTTGGTTTTGAGCATACACATACCAAACCAATAGACACTGATTACCTTATTGATGATTTTAAAGGGCATATTCTAAAATTCTGGCGTTAGCTTTTGCGGTTTTTTAGCTTTACATTAAGCGTTCATTTATCGTGGGCGGTTATATTTTAAGTAATACCAATCCGTATAAGAAAGCACTCGCTTAGCAAGAATTTAAAGGCTTAGAGGCAAGGCATTGATTGAAGAGAATGGTTATTCTCGGTAACTGCTCCTGCGTTACCCTAATATCCCACATCCATGTGGGAACCTTGTCAAAATCAATAACGCAGCATATAAGCCTTTAAAACTCGCCCTTTGGGAACGCATGGGCACCATAATAACAGCACAAAATTTATTAGATGTAGAATAACTATATCTTCATAAATTTTGTTTGTTCTAATGTCGCCCATACCGTTCTATGTGAGCACTTCTTTATGCGGAATGGTATAATGACGTACTTTTTAATGATAATGTTGATTCTTTATTGACTTTAGCAGAACAATAAAACATCATATAGACGTCTAAACGTCTAGTGTGTTAATTAAGTTATTTCTTATTAGCATGATGTCAACCTTATCTAATTAAGAAGCTATTATTTTGAATAACGAATCAGAACTAAGAGTCCGCTATAACGATATTACTCGCGGTGTTTATTTTATTGGTACAACACCACCTAAAAGTGATACGCCTATTGAGCAAGTTGAAGGTATTGCTGAGAAGCTATTAGAACGTGTTAGCGATATCGACTTTGATGGCTTAATTGTTTATGACATTCAAGATGAAAACTCTCGTACGCAAAAGCCACGTCCATTTCCGTTTAAAACCACACATGATGCTCGCATGTATTCGTCGTTGTTAAATAAAAAGTCTAATCGTCCGGTGATCACTTATAAAAGTGTTGTTCAATCTGATGCTGAAGCTTTTAATCAATGGGCAGATGAAGCTTGGCAAGATTATGGTGTCAAAGATGTTGTGTTAGTAGGCAGTCCGTCAAAAAATAATGAAATATCGTTACCACTTGAAGAAGCCTATCAAACCTTAGTAAACAATCAGCATAACTTTTTTATTGGTGGTGTCACTATTGCTGAACGCCATGCAAGTAAAGGTAATGAACACGCCCGCTTAATTGAAAAAACCAAACAAGGGTGTAACTTTTTTATCTCGCAAGCGATTTATGATCCGCAAGCAACTATTGATAAATTAACGCGTTATGCCATTGAATGCCAAAAGTTAGGTTTAAAACCACAACGTATCATTTTAACGTTTTCACCTTGTGGCAGTGAAAAAACGTTAGAGTTTATTGATTGGTTAGGGGTGAGTGTACCAGAAGCGACGAGCTTACGTATTTTAAATGCCGAAAAACCATTATATGAGTCTATTCGTATTTGTTTAAATAGCTTACAACAAATTTTAGATGCGGTAATTCCTTATAATTTACCTCTGGGTTTAAACATTGAAAGTTTAACCAATCGTAAAGAAGAAATTGATGGTTCAATTTTGTTATATAAACTTTTACGTTCAACCATGGATAATTATTTAGCTAAACAAGAGTTATCAAATTTAGTTAAAAAATAAGTGTTATAGCTAAGTTATCGTAATAACAATCGCATTAACAACTAAAGCACTGTAATTTTAAGAAGATGAAAATGTAACTTGGTTTATGTTTTCATCTTTTTTTTATGTTTTTTGGGTAGGTAAAATAACAGACAAAAAACAGCCCGAAACATAGGCGTTTCGGGCTTAGGGAAGTGGCTCAAACATCGAGCCTTGCGCTAATTAGCTAGGAGAGAGCGAGCATGTTTAACTAATTGGTAAAGTAATTGTAGTGTAAAATTTCAGTTTTACTAATTAATTTAGATAATAATTTTAACTGTCTGAAATTAAAGGTTTTATAATTATTGTTTTGGTTTTTTTAAACAGCTTTATCAGTGGTTTGTTACAGCAACCTAACAGCTTATCCACAGGTTTGTTCAGGGCTTAACTTTGTCGTCTAACTAGTTATATTAATCGTAAAATAAGCTATCGCATAAAAATAATACAAGATTAACAACCCCTAGGGTCTGTTTATCTTTGTTTAATAATTCAGCTGAGAGATAAAATCGTTTTAATCAAGGCTGAAATTATGTCGTTTAGTCATCTAAACTAATAATTTTTAACGCTGAGTAAAACGATTTTAGCCTCAGCCCACAGGGCAATGGCTATTTTTTGCGCTAGCTGCATTAGAATTTCACTCATTTGGAATAACCAAACAACGTTCATTCTGCTTTGCTATCACTTAAAATAGCCTATTGCTGAAAATATAAACAAAGATTAACAGACCCTAGGTTGGTGTATAAATAACCTGACCTTAAGTTAAATTGTCAGATTAATTGTGCGTTGCTTAAAGTGTGTTTATATTGGTTGTTTTTATTCTCCTTATTATTGAGCGGTTGTTTTGTTAAATATTCTTTGGGTCTTTTTCTTTGTTGTCTCATTTGTTGCTGCGTTAGCACAGTGGCTGCTGCTCGATAATCATCAAATTTTTGCTGAACTGATTAATAGTCTTTTTTCCATGTCTAAAACTACCGTTGAAATCGCCATAGGTTTGATTGGCGTAATGTGCTTTTGGCTGGGGATGATGAAAATAGCGGAGCGCGCAGGCCTTATCAATAAAATGGCAATGGCTATATCACCTTTATTTAGCCGTTTAATGCCGGAAGTGCCTAAAGGGCATCCTGCTATGGGTTCGATGACGATGAATTTGTCGGCGAATTTTTTAGGTTTAGATAATGCCGCCACCCCGTTAGGTTTAAAAGCCATGAGTGATTTACAGTCACTTAACCCGAAAAAAGATACCGCCAGTAATGCGCAAATTTTATTCTTGGTTTTAAACACCTCGTCGGTGACATTATTCCCAATTGCGGTTTTTATGTATCGTGCGCAACAAGGAGCAGCAGTTGCCACCGATGTATTTTTCCCTATTTTATTAGCAACTTTTGCATCATCAATTGCAGGGCTGTTAGCTGTTGCTTATGTGCAAAAAATTAATTTATTAAACAAAGTGGTTTTATTGTACTTTTCTGCGGCTATCTCGCTGATATTTAGTTTAGTTTTATATTTTTCACAATTAAGTGCTGAGCTACTGGCCGAGCAATCGGCTATTGCGGGTAATTTATTGTTACTGTCAGTACTGATCCTATTTATCTTGTCAGCGGTATACAAAAAAGTGGATGTTTATGAGTCTTTCATTGAAGGGGCAAAACAAGGCTTTGATGTATGTATTAAAATAATCCCTTATTTATTAGCGATGTTATGTGCTATTGGTGTTTTTCGTGCGAGTGGCGCATTAGATTTTATTGTTGATGCGATACGCCATCTTGTGATGTTTTTGGGTTTTGATACACGTTTTGTTGATGCTTTACCAACGGCATTAATGAAGCCATTAAGTGGCTCTGGCTCGAGAGCTATGATGATTGAAACCATGAATACCTTTGGTGCTGATTCGTTCGCAGGAAGACTTGCCTCAATTATGCAAGGTTCAACCGAAACCACGTTTTATGTGTTAGCGGTATATTTTGGCTCGGTTGGCATAAAATACACTCGTCATGCGGTGAGCTGTGGCCTGATCGCCGACTTGGCGGGCTTAACGGCTGCTATTTTTGTTTGTTATTGGTTTTTTGGTTAACCCTACGAGTTTTTAACTATTTTGCTTTTAGTGGCAGAGCCGTCTATACAAAGCTAATACTTTAAATTTAAAGCCTTGGCAGTCAGTGAGTGAATAATATGAACACCTATGAAGCAAATTTTGATGGTTTAGTTGGCCCCACTCATAACTATGCTGGGTTATCGGGTGGTAACCTTGCTTCAATTGCAAATGCTAATGCGGTTTCTGATCCCAAAGCGGCAGCGCTTCAAGGCCTCAAAAAAATGAAAGCGCTGGCTGATCTTGGTTTAGTTCAAGGGGTATTAGCACCACAAGCAAGGCCTGATATTAAAACCCTTCGTCAATTAGGATTTAGTGGCTCTGAATCTCAAATACTCACCAAGGCATATAAAACAGCACCAGCATTACTTGCTTCTTGTTTTTCTGCTTCCAGTATGTGGGCAGCAAATGCGGCGACAGTATCACCCTCTAGTGATAGCGGGGATCATAAAATTCATTTTACTCCCGCTAATTTAACCAGTAAATTTCATCGCTCAATTGAGCCTTATAGTACTGGCAAAATATTACAGGCAGTTTTTGCTGATAAGGACTATTTTGTTCATCATAGTGCTTTGCCAAATAACGCTAGTTTTGGTGATGAAGGCGCAGCTAACCACACACGATTATGCCAAGGCTATGGTGATACAGGCCTTGAAATTTTTACTTACGGTAAAGCTGCTTTTGATACCGCTCAACCAGCACCTATGATATATCCTGCAAGACAAACCATAGAAGCGAGCCAAGCTGTTGCGCGTTTACACGCCTTAAATGAGCAGCAAGTTATTTATGTACAACAAAATCCTGATGTTATTGACCAAGGCGTTTTTCATAATGATGTTATTGCTGTCGGTAATCAAAATGTACTTTTATATCATCAACATGCCTTTTTAAATAAGGCCGATTTTATTACCGAACTTACGGCTAAATTCCAATCTTGTTGTCCTCAAACTCGGCTTCATTTAATAGAAGTAAAACAAGCTGAAGTCCCTGTGCTAGATGCCATCAGTAGTTATCTGTTTAATACTCAATTAGTGACTTTAGATAATGGAACTATGGTGATTATTGCTCCTCAGCACTGTGCTGAAAATATTAAGGTTAAAACGTATTTAGAGCAGTTGCTGGCGTGTGAAAACCCTATTGCGTCGGTACATTATTTTGATGTTAATGAAAGTATGAAAAATGGTGGTGGCCCGGCTTGTTTACGTTTGCGAGTGGTATTAAATGAGCAAGAAAGGTTAGCCGTTAATCAAGCTTGCTGGTTAACCGATGATACCTATATGCGTTTAGTTGCTTGGGTTGAAAAACATTATCGTGATCGGCTAAGCAGTGCTGATTTTTGTGATCCTGCTTTATTAGATGAATGCCGAACAGCGTTAGACGAGTTAAGCCAAATTTTGGCGTTAGGTTCAGTTTACGACTTTCAACAGGTGTAATGGGGTTGGTCGTTATTAAAATTTAGCTTATTGAGCTTTTATTAATGCTCGCTTTTTTAAATAGCCGGTACTCATAGCAACGCCTAATAAAACAATAAAAACTCCAATCATCATCAATATACTAATGTGTTCATCTAGCCAGAGATATCCCCAAAACATACCAAAAATAGGAATAAGGTAAGTTACTGAAATTGTTTTATTTGGGCCAACGGTAGTTAATAAGCGAAAAAATAAGATATAGGCAATACCTGTGCAAACCACACCTAATAATATGACGGCAACAATTGATTGTGTTGAAATTGGTGTAGCGGGTAAATGCAATAAATTAAAGGGTAATAAAATGACTGTAGCGCACAGCAGGCTACCTGTTGCTTGCACAAGCGGTTTCACGCCGGTTAAATATTTTTTAGTGTAATTTGCCGCTAAAGCATAACAAAAAGTGGCTATAACAATCGCTAAAGTCGGCAATAATACTTGGCTTTGTGGTTGAATTTGTATTTTTTCGTACATTAATAAATAGATACCGAATACCCCAAGCATTAAGCCAAATAACATTGTTGAAGTGATTTTTTCTTTAAACCAGAACAGGCCGATCAAAACACCAAACATCGGAGTCATAGTGTTTAATACAGAAGTAACTCCGGCTGTTAACGATAATGTGGCGTAGCCAAATAAGCTAAAGGGTAAAGCGGTACTGAGCAAGCCAACCACAAACAGGTGGCTCCAATAGCCTTTTAATTCATTCACTTGTTGGTAATAAATTAATAGCGGCATTAAACACACGCTGGCGATAGCTACTCGTAATGTCATTAATAAAATAGGGCCGAATTCTGGCGCTGCTATTCGCATAAATAGAAAGGAAGCACCCCAAATGGCTGCTAAAATAAAAAGTTCAATTACCTGGCTTTGTTTCATCGGGCCTATTTCATTTTAGGTTTAAGGCTTAATACTTGAATATGCGATAAATCGCGGAGCTGCCACTGAATATTAATGTCGTATAATTGCATGCCATAAATTTTTTCGTCAAGCGTTTGCTTTTTATAAGCAGGGCGTGGATCTTGCGCTAAAACTTCAGTGATTAATGCTTCAAGTTCAGGATATTCGTGATTAAATGCTGTTAAGTCTTGTTTAGCTTGTTGGCTAAATTCAACGGACATGACAATTTCAGGAGCGTTATCAGCATAACTGCCACTTACTTGTGTAATCGCATCCGAATAAGGAATGTAAGGTTTTATATCAAGAATAGGGGTGTCGTGTAATAAATCTAGCGCTGAAATGGTTAAACTTACTTCTTGTTTATTGCACGTTATATTCTCTAACTTCACCACTGACATGCCAATCGGGTTGGGTCTAAAGGTTGAGCGTGTTGCCAGTACACCTATTTTTTTATTGCCGCCAAGGCGAGGTGGACGCACTAAAGGTTTCCAGCCTTGTGCTTGGGTAGCATGAAAGTTAAAAATTAACCAGATATGACTAAACTGCTCTAAGCCTTTTACCATGTCAGGTTGATTAAAAGGCGCTTGTAAGATCACTTTACCTTTGGCTGACGGTACTAAACCCGGTTGACGCGGTATGGCAAACTTTTCACGGTAGGGTGACTCAATGAAAGCGATAGGAGATAAACTAATGGAAGAATCGGGCATGCTAAAATTTCTTACTTATCGGTGCTTTCAAGTATTTGATATGCTTTGCCGTAACAAAGTAACATCGCATGGCAGCTCTTATCTTCGATCAGGGCGCATTCTGAAAATATAATACCGTTAGCATTAAGGGCATTCGCTTTTCGTCGTGCATCGGTTCTTGCATTAATTTCATCTGGTTGGGCGTGGTGTGCTTTTATTTGGCAGTCTTGTCCTTCAACTAAGCCAATTAAGCGATGTTGAGCTGGTAGCGCTTGTTCGTTTGGGTAAATTTTTACTTTACTTGGGGCAAAATAATTAACAAAGTTTTCTGAATCTAAATTGGTGGTTGTGCTTAAGTTGCTACAACTAAATAGGAGCAAACTCAGGCCTAAGCCTAGAACTAAAGTAAGTTTGTTTTTAGCGCGTGGGCTGTTAAATAAAGATGTCATATTTCTCATTATTTTATAATCGTCTTCAATAGTCGCAATAAGCTAAAGAAGATTAAGGATTTGTTCATTATGATATTTTAATTCAATAACAGTTCCTATGAATAGTTGAGTTTTATAGTTAACCGTTAGATATTTTTCTTCAACCATGGTGCTTTATACGATATATTTAATCAAATTAAATCAAAACAGAGTCACAATAAAACATCATGAGTCATATCCTTACTAAACCCGTGTTGACTACGGTTATGTTTACTTCGCTGCTTTTTGGCTGTCAACAAACGTTAACAACAGCTAATAATAATGAAAATACAACCTCGGTAAAAAAGCCTAATGTATTGCTAATTATGGTGGATGATTATCGTGTCGCCATGGGAGCAATGGGAGATGTTCGGGCAATTACACCTAACTTAGATAAGCTTGCTGCAGAAGGAGTATTATTTAATCGAGCTTATGCCAATGTTCCTGTTTGTGGTGCATCACGCGCTAGTATGATGACCAGTGTTTACCCACATAAAACACGTTTTATTGATTATTTAGCGAATGCTGAACGTGAGGTGCCTGAAGCGACTACAATGGGCGAGTTTTTTAAGAACTCAGGTTACCATACCGTTTCCAATGGTAAAATTTTTCACAGTAAAAAAGACTCTGATGAAGAAAGTTGGAGTGAATCAGCCTGGGAGCCAAAAGCAAAAGGGCCAGCTTATTTTAGTGAAGAGTCTAAAAAGTATATTAAACCAAGTGATCGTTTTGGTAATAAAGGGCCATGGTATGAAAGTTCAACCAAGCCTGATGAGGCTTATTACGATGGTCAAGTAAAAGAAAAAACCGTTAACGATTTAAAGCGTCTTGCTAAACTTGACCAGCCATTTTTCTTAGCAGCTGGTTTCCGTCGTCCACATTTACCTTTTAATGCCCCACAAAAATATTTTGATCTTTATAAAGACACCGATTTTCAGCCTTCAGCGTTACGTGAAAAACCAATTAATGCACCAGAGTCATTAAAAGGATCTGGCGAAATACACGTTTATCACTTTAAAAACCATGAATATAATTCAGATGAATTTCATCGTTTATCTTTGTTAGGTTATTACGCTGCGGTAAGTTTTATTGATCAGCAAGTTGGTGAGGTGTTAGCAACGTTAGATGAGTTGGGTTTAAGAGACAACACTATAGTGGTGCTCACCAGTGATCATGGTTTCAATTTAGGCGAACATAATTTTTGGGGTAAACATAACATGCTAAATAAAGCCTTGCATGTGCCTTTGATTATTGATGCTCCTCAAAAGCCGTCTGCGTTAACTAGCGATGCTTTAGTAAGCTTAGTGGATGTGTTTCCAACTTTAGTTGATTTAACCGGTTTAAGCGCCGATGAAAAATTGAAACAGCAAATGGTTGGCCGCAGTTTGTCGCCTTTATTAATCGATCCTAATACACAACATAAACCTTTTATTTACTCTCGTTTTAAAGAAGGTGATAGCGTGGTGAGTGGACAATTAATTTACACTGAGTATGTAACCGCAAAAGGTAAAAAAGAATATATGTTGTTTGATTTATCGGTTGATCCAGAAGAAACAACCAATGTTGTTGCTCAACCTAAATATCAGCAAGATATTAAGCGCTTATCTGCATATCTTGAGCAAGTGAAAAAGCAAAGTGAAGCTTATTTACCAAGAAAAATAGCGGGTTAATTGTATAAAAAGGGAAGTAGAGAAGGCGTGTTTTTTTGGTAAGCGATAAAACGATTAAAGTTGCTTTCACTAAGAACGCGCTTAACTGTTAAGTCATTATCGTATGATTGACACTGAGTGTTATCACTTTTTGACTTTGATGAAACCACCTTAAATGACATGCGTTGATAAAATTGGCTTAATTTATCGTCAGCGAAACAAACAATGGTGCTGTGTTTTTCGCGGTAATTATGACAGTGTTGTTGTTTGATGATATTAATTAACTCGGTTGCTATTCCTTGCTTTTGATATAGTTTTGCAACAACAAGCGCATGTAACAGCGCTTGATTATTGTCACTTGTGCTGTACGAAACAATTGCTGAGGCAATTATTTGCTCGTTATCAAGGACAATATATGTGCTGTCAAAGCCGATAAAACTCGCGGAATAGTGCTGACTTTTATAAAAGCGCTTAACGGATTTTTTATCGGATTTAGCCGCTAATTTTACAGGGTACTTTGCTTTTATTTGTGTGGACATTGTTTTTCACTTACACATATTAAACGGAATGGTATTACAAAACATTAAAATTTTTTGAATAGATAACTGATATAAAAAAGCCAAGCAGATGCTTGGCTTTGATCATTGTTTTAACGTGATAGCTTATATTTTTAAAGCAGTTTCACCACGAGCGATACCTACGGCACCAGAGCGAACAGACTCAACAATTTCAGTCTCATTTTTTATGGTCGCAATAAAAGCATCAACTTTTTCAGCATTACCTGTTAATTGAATGGTATAAACTTGTTTACCAACATCAATAATTGAACCACGGAAGATATCTGTAATACGTTTCACTTCGGTACGTACTTTATCGTTCATCGCAACAACTTTAATTAATAAAATTTCACGTTCAACATGCGAGCGTTCAGTTAGGTCTGAAACCTTAATAACATCAACTAACTTATTCACCTGCTTAACGATTTGCTCAATAACACGTTCATCACCTAAGGTCGCAATGGTAATGCGAGATAAGCTTGGATCGTCAGTTGGCGCAACGGTTAAGGTTTCAATGTTAAAAGCACGTTGCGAAAATAATCCAACAATGCGTGATAACGAACCGGGTTCATTTTCTAATAAAATGGCTAAGATACGACGCATTATGCTTTCTCTCCTTTTTTGATCCACATGTCATCAACGGCACCTAAACGGATTTGCATCGGATAAACATGTTCTTTTTCATCAATTAAAACATCAATAAAAACTAATCTGTCTTTCATCGCGAAAGCTTCTGCCATTTTTTCATCTAGTTCTTCAAGTTTATTAATTTGAATACCAACATGACCATACGCTTCAGCTAATTTAACAAAATCAGGTAATGACTCCATATATGATGATGAATGGCGACCACCGTAGATCATATCTTGCCATTGACGAACCATACCAAGAGAGCGGTTATTTAATGAAACAATTTTAACAGGTAAGTTATATTGCAAACAGGTAGATAATTCTTGAATATTCATTTGAATAGAACCATCACCGGTAACACAAATTACATGTTCATCAGGGAACGCAACTTTAGCGCCCATAGCGGCTGGTAAGCCAAAGCCCATAGTGCCTAAGCCACCTGAGTTTATCCAGCGACGTGGTTTTTCAAATGGGTAATATTGAGCGGCAAACATTTGATGCTGGCCAACATCAGAGCAAACATAAGCCGTACCATTGGTAGCTTTGTACATGGCTTCAATGACACGTTGAGGTTTAATTAAGGCACCTGGCTCTTCTGGTTTATAGCTAACACTTTTAACTGCACGCCAAGCGTTAATTTCTTCCCACCATTCAGCTAAAGCTTCTTGGTCAAGTTCCACTTTTTGTGCGTCTAATTCTTCTAAAATTTGTTCGATAACTAAATCAACTAAACCAACAACTGGGACGTGGGCATTAATTGTTTTAGAAATAGAAGTTGGATCAACATCAACATGAATAATGGTAGCGTTTGGACAGAATTTTTTAACGTTATTGGTAACGCGGTCATCAAAACGAGCGCCTAAAGCTAAAATAACATCGGCATTTGCCATGGCTTTGTTAGCTTCAAGGCTACCGTGCATACCTAACATACCAATAAAGTTTTTATGTAGCCCTGAAATACCACCTAAGCCCATTAAGGTATTGGTGATCGGTACATTTAACTTTTCAACTAAGGTTTTTAATTGTTTATCGGCGTCAGCTAAAACAATACCACCACCAGAATAAATTACTAACTTCTTCGCTTTAGCGATGGTTTCAACCGCTTTACGAATTTGTTTTGGATGACCTTTAGTCGTTGGATTGTATGAACGTATGGTAATCTCAGTATCAATATGAAACTCAGACTTTTGCTGTTGTAAATCTTTAGGTAATTCAATAACAACAGGGCCAGGGCGACCACTTGCTGCAATATGAAACGCCTTAGCAAAGGTGTTTGGTAACTCAGCTAAGTTGCGACAGCTAAAACTATGCTTAACAATTGGGCGAGAACAACCAACAATATCGGTTTCCTGAAAAGCGTCATCACCAATTAAGTTAGTTGGTACTTGGCCGGCTAACACCACCATAGGAATTGAATCCATATAAGCGGTTGCAATACCTGTAATACAGTTAGTAGCACCAGGGCCAGAGGTTGCTAACACCACACCCACTTCACCGGTTGCACGTGTGTAACCGTCAGCCATATGTGTTGCTGCTTGTTCATGCCTTACAAGAATATGCTCAACTTCTTTTTGTTGGAAAATTGCATCATAGATATCTAATACAGAGCCACCTGGATATCCAAAGATGTATTTAACCTTAAGTGCCGCTAATGATTTTACAACCATTTGCGCACCGGTAAATAATTCTGTCGCCATTATTTAATCCACCCCAGTTTGTGAAATAAAAAAGCCTCCAATCATATGAGAGGAGGCTTACATTGTTTGAATTACATTCTTATTTACAGCAAGCATCCCATCGTGATTGTAAGACCACGACGTTGACATAAATTAGCTTAAGAAATAAAGAAAATAACATAAAAAAAATTCGGTAATTAATTGGCTCTATTTTTATCGTTTTTAGGTTAAATAGTCAATCAAAATATCCTATTTTCCTGAGTTTTATTGATAATTAGGTCAATATCGTCGTTAAAGGTTTTCTTTTTAATTATTTGAAGTAAAAAAATTACTGGTTAAAATCTCTTTAATTGAATTAATTTAGCAATATCCACGTTGTTGTGGTTATATTATTAGCTATATCAATAAATTAAAGAAAAATTGTGCAATAAAAATACATTGAGTTAAACTCAGTTCAAGGATGTAAAAAATAAAAGACTGCATATGAGTGAATTTCTATTCCAGGATGAACCTGAAAATACAGAGAGCGATACTAAAAAGTTGTCAGAAAAGTATTGGCGGATTTTAGTGATAGATGATGACGAAGCTGTTCATCAGGTCACTAAATTAGTTTTAGCAGATGCGGAAATTGAACATAGGAAACTAGAGATCGTTAGTGTTTTTTCATCACAAGAGGCTAAAGAGTTATTATTAAAAGATAGTGACTTTTGCATGGCCTTTGTTGATGTAGTGATGGAAACCGATCATGCAGGATTAGAGTTGGTTGATTGGATCAGAAATGATATGAAGAACCAAGCTATTCGTTTGGTGTTAAGAACAGGTCAAGCAGGTAATGCGCCGGAAGCTGCTGTGATACGTGATTTTGATATCAATGATTATAAAGAAAAAACAGATTTCACCTCTAATAAAATGATCACCACCGTTTATGCCGGTATTCGCGCTTATCGCGATATTATGACGATTCAGCGTAGTTTAGATGCCTTTAAACAATTGATCAGTTCGACTCATGATTTACTCAAAATTCATAACGTAAAAGCATTTGGCTCGGCAGCGCTTAATCATTTATTAACATTAATGAATGTGGAAAGCTCAGCGCTATATATCGCGCGTTCTAAAATTGATTTTGATCAAGTTAATAATAATTTAATTCTGGCGTGTACCGGAAAATATATTTGTGAATCGGATAGCTTAGACAGTTCTAAGATTGATATTTCGGTACAAAATAAAATTAAACAAGCTTTTATTGATAAAAGCCATTATTCGGATGAACACTGTTTTGTTGGCTTTTATCAAACGGCACATGATTCATCATCGGTTCTTTATATAGAATTTGATGGTGACTCTGAGCATTTTCGCTCTAACTTAGCAGAATTATATGCTACTAATGTAGCGTTAATTTTAGAAAGTATTACTCGTCAATATGAGATAGAACTAACTCAAAAAGAGTTGCTTTACATTGTTGGTGAGGCCATTGAAAATCATAGCCAATCAACTGGCAGTCATGTTCATCGTGTTGCTTTGATTTGTGCCATGATCGCCGATAAACTTAATTTGGATGAACAATATGTGCAAGCCTTAAGGTTGGCTGCGCCCCTGCATGATATTGGTAAAATATCTATTCCTGATGAAATCCTGCATAAACCCGGTAAACTTGATGATGAAGAATGGCAAGTGATGCAAACTCATGCTGAAGTTGGTGCCCAAATGTTAGCTAAATCGTCTTCAAGTATTTCTAAGCTCGGAGCTAGTTTAGCTAAATATCATCATGAAAATTGGGATGGCTCAGGTTACCCTAAAGGCTTAAAAGGGGAGGAGATCCCTTTAGAAGCACGGATTATGGCAATAGCGGATGTATTTGATGCGTTAGGCTCAAAACGTTGTTATAAAAAAGCGTGGTCTAATGAACAAATTCATGCTTTTTTAAGTGTTCAAAAAGGCATTAAATTTGAGCCCAAATTGGTTGATTTAGTTTTAGCAGATTTTGATGAGTTTATTGCAGTAAGAGAAACGTTTCCGGACGAAAACTAAGTAGTTTTTCTACATTATAAATAAGAAGAAATAAAAAAACCGAGATAACTCGGTTTTTTTATTGATAAAGTTTTTAACGTTTAGTCAATTTAGTCGGCTAATTCCGCTAAACACATTTCGTCGTAAATTTGATTTACCCATTTATCAACACGTTCTTCGGTTAATTCTGGTTGTCTGTCTTCATCAACACATAAACCAATAAAGGTGTTGTCATCAATTAATGCTTTTGATGCTTCAAATTCGTAACCATCTGTTGGCCATTGACCAACTAAAATAGCACCTTTACTTTCGGCAATATCTTTTAATGGCTGCATGGCATCACAAAAGTATTCTGAATAATCTTCTTGATCACCTAAACCAAAAATAGCGACTAATTTATCGGTAAAATCAATTTCTTCAAAATCAGGTAAAAAATCATCCCAATCACATTGGTTTTCACCATAATACCAAGTAGGAATACCTAAAATAAGTAAGTCGAATTCAGCAATTTCTTCTTTTGTGCTTTTAGCGATATCTTTTACTTCGACCAGTTTTTTACCCAATTTTTTTTGGATCATCTTACTTACTGCTTCAGTATTACCGGTATCACTACCAAAAAATAAACCTACAATTGCCATTTGTTGCTAACCTTTTACTTTAATCTAACTGTTTTTTGTTCACTACTAACGCTGCGTTTAATAGCTTTTCAATTAATTGCCCACGCGTTAAATTTTCATCTAAGGCGCGCTGCTCAAGTTGTTCAAATAAATCTTGGTGAATTTTAAATTCCACCCGTTTTAAACCTTTATTTTTATCACGTTTAACCTGATTGCGTTTATTAATACGAACCTGAACTTCACGAGCGTGAGGATTGGTACGTGGACGACCAGGTCTTTTTTCTTCACTAAATAAGTCGATTGTTGTTAAATCTGAAGCTTCTTTTGCCATTTTGTTACCCTACACCTTGGCTTTCCCAGATGAATTGAATAACACCTTTAACAATAAAGCCTAAACAACCAAGCGATAAAACAAAATAAACCACCATTTGTCCCATTTTAGGAACATCGTTTTTTTTCATGATATCGTGAATGGATAACCCGATGAAAATAAAAATAAAGGCGAAGAATAGATTCAGGCCAACGACCTCTATTAATTCATAATATTCAGCTAACATCTACTACCCCAAAAAATTCAGGCGCAATATAACATAACACGGTGAAAATCACAGTATATTTGCAGTGAAAAGGCGGTAATTTATTACCACGAAGTTATTGGCTGATTAAAAAGTCGTTAATTATTTTGTTAAAAGCTGTTGGTTTTTCAGCATGGAGCCAATGGCCGGTATTTTGAATGATTTTAGCGCTACTGTTGGGGAACAAAGTTTGAATAACAGAGCGATGCTCTGCTTGAATGTAATCAGAGTTACCACCTTTTATAAATAAGGTTTTACCTTCAAAACAGTGCTCCAGTGACATAGCCGACATGATTTGAGGATAACAATGAGCGATATTAGCTAAGTGGCATTTAAAATAAAACTTACCATCAGTTTGGCCAATATTACGTAACAGGAACTGTCGTACACCTTGGTCTTCAACATATTGTGCTAATTGTTGGTCAGCGTCTTTACGACTGGTGATTTGGTCTAGGTTAATAGCCAATAAACCATCAATAATGGTTTGGTGGTGAGGTGGATAAGCAACCGGTGCTATATCGGCAACCATCAGTTTATCAACACGATCTGGATGATTTACTGCTAATTGCATAGCAATTTTGCCGCCCATGGAATGACCTAGAATATGCGCAGACTTAATCGACAGTTTGTCCATCACATTAATAACATCTTGCGCTAATTCATCATAACTCATGGTGTTTTGGTGGAATGATTGTCCATGGTTGCGAACATCAACACTGGTGACACGGTAATTATCTTTTAAGCCTTTTGCTACCATGCCTAAATTATCTAAACTACCAAAAAGTCCATGAATAAGAATAATATCTGAGCCTTGTCCTGTTTGTTGGTAGTGTAGGTATTGCATGATTGTCCGTTTGAGTCATTGAAAATTACTAGAATTGTCTGTGTTTTTAACCATTGATGCAAATACTTATCGTATTATTGTTTTTTTTTTGTGCGGTTAATAAAAAAAACGAAACTAAAGCAGGTAAAGCTATAGCAGGTTATCTTTAAGCTAAGTATAATCTTAGTAATTATTCTATTTTCTAGGTTATCCATGAAAAACATCGAAATAGACGAAGCGCTATATCAACATATCGCGAGTAACACCCAATATATTGGTGAAAGTGCCTCTTCAATTTTACGCCGTTTATTATCTTTTGATGAAACCAGCCAAGCAACTAACCCAGCGGATGAGCTATCAACAGTTAGTGCTCCAACACCAAGTATCGCAACTCAACCTACAACTGAAAATGTCACATCAGATGAAATACCTACTGAGGTAGTTGCCCAAACAACGATACAAGACAAATCGTCAGTGTTTGATTATATCAATAAAGAAGAACTGGCAATGCAGCGTGGTGCAGTAGGGCGATTTTTACTTATTTTGGCGGCGTTGTACCGCGTTCACCAACAGTTATTTGCTAATGTTTGTGATATTCGTGGTCGTGACAGATTATATTTTGCTAATAACGAAGAAGCGTTAGCCGAAAGTGGTAGCAGTACCAAACCAAGACAAATTCCAGAGTCACCTTATTGGGTGATCACTAATTCAAATACGACACGTAAAAAAATGATGCTAACGGAAGTAGCTATATCACTAGGTTATAGTGCTGAAGAAGCTGAGAATATTCGAGATTTACTTTAAATATTAATTAGGAAGAATTATGGCTATTCATGAACATGCGGGTAAAACGGCTCGACCTCAAGATCGAACTAATATTGCTAAATTAGTTAGCGACTATTTTGTTTTAAGTCCGGATATGTCAAAAGTAGAACAACGTGTTGCTTTTGGTACTTCTGGTCATCGTGGTAGTGCCACTAAAATCAGTTTTAATGAATGCCATATTTTAGCAATCTGCCAAGCGGTTGCTGAGCACCGTAAAGAGATGGGCTATAAAGGCCCATTATTTATTGGTAAAGATACCCATGGTTTATCAGAGCCCGCTTTTGCCAATGCGATTTCAGTGCTTATTGGTAATGATGTTCCTGTTGTTATTCAAGCCGATGGTGGTTTTACCCCAACACCGGTTATTTCACGTTTGATCATTGAACATAACCGTAACCATAGTGAATTAGCTGATGGCTTGATTATTACACCTTCACATAACCCTCCTACTGATGGTGGTATTAAATATAACCCACCTCATGGTGGTCCGGCAGAAGGTGACGTTACTAAAAAAATTGAAAACCGTGCCAATGAAATTATTGAAAACGAGTTAGAAGATATCTGTGATGTCGCTTATGAAAGTGCTTTGCAATCGCCTTTATTAAGTAAACAAGATTTTATTAAGTTTTATGTTGAGCAGCTTTCTCAAGTTGTAGACATGGAAGCAATTGCTAAATCAGGCGTTAATATTGGTGTTGATCCATTAGGTGGTTCAGGTATTGATTATTGGCCAGAAATTGCTAAACAGTACGGTATTAATTTAACTATTGTTAATCCGGTTGTTGATGCTAGTTTTGCGTTTATGCCATTAGATAAAGATGGCAAAATTCGCATGGATTGTTCATCGCCTTACGCTATGGCTGGCTTGATCGCGATGAAAGACGATTTTGATATTGCCGTTGGTAATGATCCTGATTTTGACCGTCATGGTATTGTTACGCGCACGGGTGGTTTGATGAATCCTAACCATTATCTTGCCGTTGCTATTCATTATTTAATGACACATCGAGATTGGGCTGATAGCTGTAAAATAGGTAAAACCTTAGTTTCAAGTTCATTAATTGATCGTGTGGCTAAACAAATTAAGCGTCCATTAGCAGAAGTACCTGTTGGTTTTAAATGGTTTGTTGACGGTTTAAATGACGGTTCATATGCTTTTGGTGGTGAAGAAAGTGCTGGCGCTTCGTTTTTAGCGAAAGATGGTAGCTGTTGGACAACCGATAAAGACGGTTTTGTTATGACCTTGTTAGCGGCTGAAATTTTTTCAGTTACGGGTAAAGACCCATACCAATATTATTTAGAACTAGCAGCAGAGCTTGGTGAACCATGTTATGGCCGTGTTGAAGCGGTAGCAAACTTAGCACAAAAAGAAGTGTTAACCGCGCTTTCACCAGATGATGTTAAAGCTGATAGCTTAGCGGGTGAGCCAATTTTACAAAAATTGAGCCATGCGCCAGGTAATAATGCGGCGATTGGTGGCTTAAAAGTTGTCACTGAAAATGGTTGGTTTGCCGCTCGTCCTTCTGGTACCGAAGAAATTTATAAAATTTATGCGGAAAGTTTTATTGATACTAAGCATTTAGAGCTAATTATCAGTGAAGCGCAAGAGATTGTATCAGCGGTATTTAAAAACGCTGGCTTATAGTTACAAGCGACAAGTTATAAGCCACAAGTTAAAAGTTACAAGCTATAAGTATGATATACAGCTAGTAGATTGAAATTTAACATAAAAAGCCAGTCATGCGACTGGCTTTTTTGTTAGTGAGGTATTATCTTCGCTGAATTTAAGGCATTGTTACTTTAGTTAAGTATTTAGTTAAGTATTTAGCTAAGTTATTCGCTATTTGTGTCATCATTTTCAGCGGGTAAAGGCCAGCCTCCAAGTGTTTGCCACTTGTTAACGATATAACAAAATAACTCGGCGGTTTTTTCGGTATCGTATAACGCGCTATGTGCTTCTTGATTATCAAAGCCAATGTTAGCGGCTAGGCAAGCTTTGGCTAATACCGTTTGCCCTAAAGCTAAGCCAGAAAGTGTTGCCGTATCAAAACTAACAAAAGGGTGGAATGGGCTTCTTTTTATATGACAACGTTCAGTGGCTGCATTAACAAAACCTAAATCAAAAGAAGCATTATGCGCTACCATGATAGCGCGTTGACAACCTGCGGCTTTCATTTTTTTACGGATAAATTTAAAGGTTTCTTTTAATACTTCATCTTCATTAACAGCACCACGTAAAGGATTGC
Source organism: Thalassotalea agariperforans (assembly GCF_053470345.1). Classification (NCBI taxonomy): domain Bacteria; kingdom Pseudomonadati; phylum Pseudomonadota; class Gammaproteobacteria; order Alteromonadales; family Colwelliaceae; genus Thalassotalea; species Thalassotalea agariperforans. The sequence goes on from NZ_JBQMWH010000008.1 coordinate 43,962, forward strand.
TTGGGTCGATACCAGTAAAAGCGAGGGCAGAAGGCTCTAAGTTAGCTCCTTCAAAAGGTTCAACATTAAAATGTATGGTTTCGTCTAATGAAAATTGTCCGGTGTTTTCATCTAAACTTAATGTAGTTGCGGCAATTTCTAATAAAGCGTCGGTTGTGGCATTAAAGCCTGCGGTTTCTACGTCAACTACCACAGGAAAATAACCACGAAAGCGTTGTGCAAAAAGGGTTTTATCTGTTGATTTATCTTTAGTTTGTGGAGTTGATGGAGATATTACGTCAGTCATTAAATTATTTCATTAGCGTTTGATAGGGTAATTATCTCAGAAAATGACACTTTTCTTAAACACTCTTTCGCATAAATCGTTAAAAAGTGTTATTTTTATAAAAAAGCGATAAAGTTATTTAGCAATTTGTCGATATTACTTAAGACATCAATTAATACTTTCGATTTTATGAAACATTATATTTTATTAGTAACCGCATTAACGTCGTTTTTAGCTTTGCCTACGCATGCTAATATTCGTCAGTATCAGGCGGATTTAGAAGAATCGAAATGGCAAGTTTCAGAGTCATCTCGTTTGTCTTGCACTTTATCGCATCAAATACCTAACTATGGTGAAGCGCGCTTTTCTAGTAGCGCCAGTCGTCAAATGAACATGAACTTTGAATTAGACATGTTACGACTACCTGATTCTTATTCACTTGCCGAAGTTCGCTCGGTTAATCCTAGTTGGAAGCCCGGTAAAATCGATCGCACATTGGCGGATATGAAATTGCATAAACAATATTCACCAAGTTTACCGAAAAAAATTGCTTGGACCATGTTAAGTGAATTAGAGCAAGGCATGAATCCACAATTTTATTATGATGATTGGTATGATGATGACGATAAAATTTCTGTTGGTTTGTCGCCAGCCCGATTTTCGAAAGCGTACAAAGAATTTGTTAGCTGTGTAGGTAATTTATTAAATTATAATTTTGAAGATATTGCTTACACTGTTCTTAATTACCAATCTAACAGTGATCAATTAACTAAAGCGTCTAAAAAACGAATTGCGATGATCACTGAATATTTAAGTTTAGACCCAGAATTAGAATTGGTATTGGTTGATGCCTACACTGACAGTTATGGCGGTCGTTGGCCAAACTATGAATTATCGGTTAAACGCGCTAATAAAATTAAAGAACATTTATTAGCTAGCGGTATTGATCCTTCACGTATTGAAGCCAAAGGTTATGGTGAAAAACGCCATATTGCATCGAATGATACCGTTTTAGGCCGAGGCCAAAACAGACGTGTTGTTATTCGCATGGATAAACCGTAAATTTAAAAAACAAAAATGTTTATATAAAGGCCTGTTTTTACAGGCCTTTATTGTTTTTATTTAGTGAATTTTTTAGATATAACTTTGAACATTTTGTTAGAATGGTTATGCTTAATTTTTGTTGTATTTTAACCAAGTAGGGAATTTATGTTTGCTCACGTCCTTGTATCCGTCATTCGTCAATTTAGTCTAGTATGTTTGTTAGCGATTGGTTTTAACACTAGCGTAATAGCGCAACCAGTTGACTCCCTCGTTGATGAATATACTTATGCTAATTATCAGCAAGTGAGTGTCCATCACCTTTATTTAGATTTAGCTGTTGATTTCAACAGACAGCAATTTTCGGGTTTTGCTGATTTATCTTTAACATGGCGTGATCGTGATAACAAAAAAACAGCTACTTTGATATTAGATACCCGTGATCTAGATATTAAATCAGTGATGAGTCAATCGCCAAAAGGAAGCTGGCAAAGTAGCACTTTTCATTTAGCTGAGCGCGATGACGTTTTAGGTTCAAAGTTAACCATTAAGTTAAGTGAACAAGCAGAGAAAGTGAGAGTATATTATCAAACTAAGCCACAGGCTTCCGGTTTACAATGGTTAACGTCACAACAAACGGCAGGTAAGCAGTATCCTTTTGTTTATAGCCAAAATCAGCCAATCCATGCCCGCTCTTGGATACCAATTCAAGATACTCCCAGTGTTAGGATGACTTATCAAGCAAGGATCACAACAGATAAAAATTTACTTGCAGTAATGAGTGCTAATAATGAACCTGACACGCCTAAAGATGGTGATTATTATTTTTCAATGCCACAAGCTATTCCCGCTTATTTAATTGCACTCGCGGTTGGTGACTTAGAAGTTAAAGCCATGAGTGAGCAAACAGCCGTTTATGCCGAAGCTAAATATTTAGATGCTGCTGTCAATGAATTTAATGATACTCAAGCGATGATCGATGTTACAGAGAAACTTTTTGGAGAGTATCGCTGGGGCCGTTACGATTTACTTATTTTACCACCGAGTTTTCCTTATGGTGGTATGGAAAATCCTCGACTTTCTTTTATTACACCAACTGTTATTGCTGGCGATAAAAGTTTAGTTAATTTAATTGCTCATGAATTAGCCCATTCATGGTCAGGTAATTTAGTAACTAACCAAACTTGGCGTGATTTATGGCTTAATGAAGGTTTTACCTCGTATGTGGAAAATCGCATTATGGAAGCGGTGTTTGGTACTGAGCGAGCATTAATGGAGCAAGCGTTAAGCGCACAAAGTTTAAGTTATCAATTAGCTGAACTACCCGCCAACGATACTCAGCTATATATTGATTTAAAAGGGCGAGATCCCGATGAAGCTTTTACTTCCGTACCTTATATTAAAGGTCAGTTATTTTTATTATATTTAGAGCAAAAATTTGGTCGAGAGGTGTTTGATCGCTTTTTAACAAAATACTTTAATGAACATGCCTTTGAAAGTTTAAATACACCAGCGTTTGAACAATATCTTTACCAGCATTTGCTTACGGCTTCCCCAAATACGGTGAGTAAAGCTAAAGTTAAAGAGTGGCTATATGAAGAAGGCTTACCTGCGGATTGGCCGAAAGTCACCCTTGATGTATTTAAACAAATCGACCTCGATATTGTTGCTTTAATCTCAGAACATGCTGCGATAGATAGCCATATCAAGGCATTAAATACTACAAGTTGGACCGTGCATCATTGGTTATATTTTCTTAATAACCTTCCTCGTGATATTTCTTTAAGTACCATGGCACAGTTAGATAAACGTTTTAATTTAACAAACAGCACCAATACTGAAGTTGCACATGCTTGGTATGTGTTAGCTTTAAATGTTGATTACCAACCGATTATGCCTGCACTAGAACAATATTTAATGAATATTGGTCGACGTAAATTAATTGTCCCTTTATACAAGCAACTGTTTAACTCTGAGCAAAACAGGGCTTGGGCGAAAGCGATATATTTTCTAGCAAAACCGAGTTATCACCAATTAGCGCAAGGTACGATAGAAGCCTTATTAGATACAGATAAAACAACAGTAGAGTAGCTTAGATGAAAAAAATCAATTCCTTCTTTAAGCGCTTAATCCCTGTTTTGTTTGTTGTTAATGTCAGCCAAGCTAATGAAATTAAAGAGCCTGTAACTAAAGTTAAATCAATTCAAACATTATCTGAAAAATCTGAAAAATCAGGCGAACGAGAAAACCTAGGAAAGCGAGAGGTATTATTAGATAACTCAAAGGTGCTTATGGTGCGGTTAACTTATACACCGGGTAGTGAATCAGGCTTTCATGAACATATCTATGCTTATCGAACGATATATGTTGTTCAAGGTGGCCAATTATTGCTTATTAACGATAATGAGCAACAAACCAGTAAAGCGATCACCGTTCATGATGGCCAAGCCTTATATATGCCAGCATCGCGCCATAATATTAAAAATATCGGTACAACTGAAATTGTCTTAATTGAAACCGAACTGAAATAACATTATTGATGGAATATTTATCCCAAAGCTCGCGTTTAGTGATGAAACTTGTGTGAGTTTTGGGAGCTTGACCGTTACAAAATTCTGTTAATTTAAATAAGCTACAATTTAACAATAAAGTTGTAGACGATTTTATTTTGAATTAAGAGACTTGAACCAGTGATTGGTGCGGGTTGTAAAGAGCAGAAGGCACTTGATCTTTAAAATAGTCTGTTAATTTTAACAGTAATTTAAGGTTTAATAAGAAAGTGGTGGACGATTTGATTTTGAATTAAGAATGCTTGAACCAGTGATTGGTACGGGTTGTAAAGAGTAGAAGGTGCTTGACCGTTAATATAATCAGTTGGTTTTAAAAATAAAATGTAATTTAATAAGAAAGTGGTGGACGATACTGGGCTTGAACCAGTGACCCCCGCCTTGTAAGGGCGGTGCTCTCCCAACTGAGCTAATCGTCCATATATATATCAGATATGATATGAATCTAGGATAATAAATAAAGTGGTGGACGATACTGGGCTTGAACCAGTGACCCCCGCCTTGTAAGGGCGGTGCTCTCCCAACTGAGCTAATCGTCCAGTTTATTTATTCCAGAAGTTTTAAAAACAACCAAATCACATTTTCATGCAGAAGTGGTGGACGATACTGGGCTTGAACCAGTGACCCCCGCCTTGTAAGGGCGGTGCTCTCCCAACTGAGCTAATCGTCCGTCTCTGTGGTGGCGTATTATAGGGAGAAGTAAAAACCTGTCAACACCATTATGTAAATAAATCTCATTTTTTTATTAAAATGTGTTTGTTCGCTCTATTTTTGTACATCCTGACTAATTAATAAACGTACTTATATTATTGGTAGTAGCGAATGTTATTCGTTCGCCATTTCTTATAATGGAAAATTTATTGATAAAGCGGCAATAAAGCCAAATTGAACAGGTGTATTCATAGCATTACCCTGATAAAATAGCGCGCAATTTTATACCGTTATTAGCGTTAGTTGATTTAACTAGCGCAACAGAGAATTGAGAGAGCTTCATGACATTAACAACTCGTTTTGCGCCAAGTCCTACAGGTTATTTACACGTAGGTGGTGCTCGTACCGCATTATATAGTTGGTTATACGCTAAAAAGAATGGCGGCGACTTTATCCTTCGTATTGAAGATACTGATTTAGAGCGTTCTACTCAAGCGTCTGTAGATGCCATTATGGATGGCATGACATGGTTAAATCTTGAATGGAATAAGGGCCCTTATTTTCAAACTCAGCGTTTTGATCGTTATAAAGAAGTGATACAACAGCTATTAGACTCAGGTAATGCATACCGTTGTTATTCAACGCCTGAAGAAGTTGAAGCGATGCGTGAAGAAGCTCGTGCTAAAGGTGAAAAAGAAAAATATAACGGTTTATGGCGTGATCGCACTGATTATCCAGAAGACAAGCCATTTGTTATTCGCTTTAAAAACCCACTTGAAGGTGATGTTGTTATCAAAGATTTGGTGAAAGGTGATATCACTATTTCAAACCAAGAATTAGATGATTTAATTATTGCTCGTTCAGACGGTACACCAACATATAACTTAACGGTAGTGGTTGATGATTGGGATATGAAAGTATCACATGTTGTCCGTGGTGATGATCATGTTAATAACACACCGCGCCAAATTAATATTTTAAAAGCATTAGGTGCACCGTTACCTGAATATGCGCATATTCCAATGATTTTAGGTGATGACGGTAAGCGTTTATCTAAACGTCATGGTGCTGTTAGTGTTATGCAATATCGTGATGACGGTTATTTGCCGGAAGCGTTATTAAATTATTTAGTACGTTTAGGTTGGTCACACGGCGATCAAGAAATCTTCTCTCGTGAAGAGATGATCGAATTATTTGACTTAACCGGCTGTAATCGTGCGCCATCTGCTTTTAACACGGATAAGTTGATTTGGGTAAATCAGCATTACATGAAAACATTAGCACCAAGCTATGTGGCTGAGCATTTAGCTTGGCATATGGCGGATCAAGGCATTGATACGTCAAATGGTCCTGCATTAGAAGATATTGTCAAAGTACAAGCGGATCGTGTTAAAACGTTAAAAGAAATGGCGGAAATTTCAGCGTATTTTTATCAAGACTTTACTGAATTTGATGCGACAGCACTAAAAAAACATTTACGCCCTGTAGCACAGCAGCCACTTGAAGTTGTTAAAGAAAAATTGACGGCGTTAGCTGATTGGACACCAGAGGCAATTCACGCGCAAATTAATGCAACGGCTGAAGAGTTAGAGCTTGGTATGGGCAAAGTAGGTATGCCATTGCGTGTTGCTGCCACAGGCGCAGGTAATTCACCATCGTTAGATTTAACGTTAGCACTATTACCGAAAGAAAAAGTATTAGCACGAATTGATATGGCGTTAGCTGCTATAGCTGAGCGTATTGCTAATAGTTAACCTGATAACACATGATCACTTAAAATAAGTGATGGGTAAATTTAAGCCGTTCAATTTTTACTATAGATTTAAAAAATAGAACGGCTATTGGAGATTTCTTTGCAATTTATTGATTTTGGTTTAGACAGAAAGTTACAAGCAACTATTGAACATTTAGGCTTCAACGAGCCGACAGATATTCAACATCAAGCCATTCCTGCTGCTATGGCAGGGCATGACTTAATTGCCTCGTCTAAAACTGGCTCAGGTAAAACTTTGGCGTTTTTATTGCCAGCGCTACAGCGATTAATAAAAAATAGAGCTTTATCTAAGCGTGATCCGCGTGTGGTTATTTTAACGCCAACTCGCGAATTAGCTAAGCAAGTTTTTTCTCAATTACGCCTTTTTACTGCTAATACACAATTTAAAGCAGTATTAGTGTTAGGTGGTGAAAACTTTAACGATCAAGTTAAAACCTTAGAAAAAGATCCGCATTTTATTGTTGCAACCCCTGGTCGGTTAACTGACCACCTTGAACAAGGGCATTTTTATTTACATGGCCTTGAATTGCTTATTTTAGATGAAGCCGATCGCATGCTCGATTTAGGCTTTGCAGAGCAATTAACTAAAATCAATCAAGCGGCGGATCACCGTAAACGTCAAACCCTTATGTTTTCGGCAACCTTAGATCACGCACAAGTGAATGAGTTTGCCATGGCATTGTTAAAAAATCCGAAGCGCATCGCGATTGGTCATGCTCATACTGAACATAAAGATATAACTAAACGTTTTTATTTGGCGGATAACTTAGATCATAAAGAAGCATTACTTGATTCGTTATTAACAACGGAAACATACCAACAAGTGATTATTTTCACTGCTACCCGTAGCGACACTGAACGTTTAGCACAAAAATTAACACAACAAGGTATTAGCACCTTAGCGCTAAGTGGTGAGTTAAACCAAAGTCAGCGTAATAAAATTATGGAGTCTTTTAGTAAAGGGCAACATAAAATTTTAGTAACAACAGATTTAGCATCACGTGGTTTAGACTTGGTTAATGTGTCTCATGTTATCAACTTTGATCTTCCTAAACATACTGAAGAGTTTGTTCATCGTATTGGCCGAACAGGGCGTGCTGGTAGTACTGGTGATGCGATATCGTTTGTTGGTCCTAAAGACTGGTTAAGTTTTAAAAATATTGAAGGTTTTTTACAAGCAACCTTTAATTTTGACGTTCTTGATGGTTTAAAAGCTAAGTTTAAAGGTTTAAAACCTAAAACAGCTATTAAGAAAAAAGATCAACAAGCCAAAACCAAAGTGAAAAAGTCAGCAAAAGAGCGACCAATCAATAAAGTGAAAAAGAAAATTTCATTTAATCTTGAAGATGCTGGCGCTATGCCAATTCGGAAAAAAGTTGGCGGTGGTTTACAAGAATCAGACGAAGATTAAATAAAACTATCGCATAAATTATCGGTAAACGTTTTATAGATCTTTAGCTAGTACAACAGCTTGGTTATATAAAAAAGGGTCGGCAGCTTTGAGTTGTTCGACCCTTTTTACTGCCTGTGGTAAACCTAAATCGGCGGCATTTATTAACCAAGCTAATCCTAATGTTTGATTTTCTTCTACGCCTTCTGCTAAAAAATAGGCACGACCTAAAGCGCCCATGGCTTTAGCATTTAATTGTTTTGCAGCTTGTTCAAATAAAACAAAAGCTTGGGTAAAGGCTTTATTTTCACGATGGCTTATGGCTTGTTGAAATAATTCACAGGCACCTGAAAGTTTTTCATTATTTGTTAATTTTTCATTGAAAGCCGTTTTGCTTTCTTCAACATCTACAGTGGTTACTTCATCATCGTTAAAAATATCTCTAACTTTTAGCTCATCACGTTTATCGTTTAATAAGCAGCCGATAATTGCGTCATATCTGGCATTAAGCTGCGCATGAGTTTCTTGCTGCTTTTCTACTTGCTGTTTAAAAAAGTTTAATTCATCGTCAAGTTTGGCGATCAATTCATCTTTGTGGGCTAGCTGTTGTTGGTGTGATGCCATCAATTGTTCTATATGCGCTTTATTTGCTGAATCAAGCCTATGTTGTTGTTTTTCACTAAATAGCTCAAACCGTTGTAAAACAGTATTAACACTGCTTTCATAATTACTTTTCATTTTCTCAAACCAGCGAAAAATTTGGCTAGGTACTTTGGCACTAGATCCTTTTAGAGCGTCATTAGGCATTGTTATTTTTTACTTTTAACGATTGGTAAAAATAAAGATAAATAGAGAATCAAATTAAATCAATTTTTCATCGCGAATAATACTTATTACTTTCAATGTACCGAAAAAACTAAATGTGGCGCTAAATTTTAATGGCTTAGCGAATGTTCATTCAATGCAATCAAACTCCCTTTTTATTTATTTCATTGATTTTCTTGATTTAATCAATTTTTGAAATATATTTTATTACACAGACAGGAACTTTGGCTTATTGATTAATGGAACTAATATCTCTTGAACTCCCCGATGACTTATCTATTGCGCGTGTTGAGGAATATAAACATCAGGTTATTTCTCAAATTGACACTGCCACTAAAGTTACTATCAATGATGAAAAATTAATCAAGATTGACACTGTAGGTGTGCAATTATTATTAGCAATAATTCATCACCTGTTAGCTAAAGGTATTGAGGTTGAGTGGCAAATTAAAACACCGATATTAATAGAGAGTATTAAGCAGCTGGGGTTAGCTAGCTCTGACCTCAGTCGTTACTTAAATAAGTAGTTATCTAAATAAGTAAATTCATAAGGAAACCTAATGACAAAAGTATTGGTTGTTGATGATTCAAACTCTATCCGCGATATGGTGAGTTTTACGCTTAAAAGTGCTGGTTATGAAACAGTGGAGGCTAAAGATGGACTGGATGGTTTAACTAAAGCTAAAACGGGGACTTTTGATTTAGTGATCTCAGATGTCAATATGCCAAACATGGATGGCATCACTTTGTGTCAAGAGTTGCGAACCTTACCGACATTTAAATTTACTCCTATTTTAATGTTAACAACAGAAAGCTCAGGCGATATGAAAATGAAAGGAAAGTCGGCAGGAGCAACCGGTTGGTTAGTCAAACCTTTTAATCCAGAGAAGTTGTTAGCTACCATCAAACGTGTTGTAAGGTAAAATTATGACCATAGATCTTGCGCAATTCTTACCTTCTTTTCTGGAAGAAAGTTATGAAGGTATAGAGGTGATGGAATCTGGTTTATTGAATTTACAGCCAGGTGATCTTGACGCTATTAATGCTATTTTTCGTGCTGCTCATTCTATTAAAGGTGGAGCAGGAACTTTTGGCTTTGATCAAGTCACTAAATTCACGCATTTAGTGGAAACACTATTAGATGAAATGCGTGACGGTCGTCGAGACATTAGCCAGTCAGATATTGAAATATTATTGGAGTCGGTTGATTGTATTCGTTTATTAATCGATGCTGATAAAGAACAAGTCCCTTGCACAGATCCTAAAATAACAGAAACTTCACAGTTACTTACCGATACCTTAAATGAAACTAGTCCGGCAGATCCTAGTGAGGAGCCAGAGGCTATAGCGAATGACGAAGTCAGCTGGCAAATAGAATTTATTCCCGAGCATCATTTAGTAAAAACGGGCAATGATCCCATTTTTCTTTTTAATGCGTTAAATGAGTTAGGTAAAACATCGATTGTTTGTCATAACGAGCTTGTTCCCGATCTACATGATATTGATGCACAAGAGCTTTATTTATACTGGTCAATAACACTAGTGACAAGCGCAAGTGAAGCAGAGATACGTGAAATTTTTGAATGGGTAGAAGATGAATGCCAGCTTACGATCGGCAAGTTGCCTCCAGAAAGTAATGAGCAAAACCCTATTGCTGAACAAGAACCCGCTGAGGTGGCAGAGCCTGTTCAATCTTCCGTTAAACAGGCAAGTTCAGAAGAAGCCGTAACCCCAACAACGGTGACTACGGTTAAAGAAACAAAAGTTGCTAAATCAAAACCAGATGCAGGATCTATTCGAGTAGGGGTTGATAAAGTTGATAGCCTGATCAATTTAGTGGGAGAGTTGGTGATCACACAATCAATGTTATCAGAGCTTGGTAATGACTTTGAACTGGCAAAAATTGAACGATTAACCTCGGGTTTAGAGCAGTTGTTACAAAATACGAAAGAGCTGCAAGAAAGTGTTATGCGTATTCGTATGTTGCCAATCAGTTTTGCCTTTAATCGTTTTCCTCGTTTAATTCATGATTTATCGAAAAAAACGGGTAAAGACATTGAGTTAATTATTAAAGGTGAACAAACCGAATTAGATAAAACGGTAATGGAACAAATTGGTGATCCCCTCGTGCACTTGGTTCGCAATGCCGTTGATCATGGTATTGAACCGGCTGAACAACGGATCGCCAATGGTAAAGATGCCAAAGGCACAATTTATCTCGATGCTTATCATCAAGGTGGCAATATTGTTATTGAAATTCGTGATGATGGTGGTGGCATTGACCGACAAGCGGTTTTTGATAAGGCAATGGAAAAAGGATTAGTGGATGAAAATACTTCGCTGACTGATAGCCAAGTATTTGATTTGATTTTTGAACCTGGCTTTTCAACGGCTAAAACACTAAGTGATATTTCTGGTCGTGGTGTTGGAATGGATGTTGTTAAACGTAACATTCAATCACTTGGTGGCCGTATTCAAGTGCAATCAGAACCAAATAAAGGCAGTGCTTTTAAAGTGCACTTACCCTTAACTTTGGCTATTTTAGATGGGCAATTAGTGAAAGTAGGTACTGAAACTTACATTATTCCTTTGATCTCTATTGTTGAATCTTTACAAGCTAAATCTAAGCTCATTAATCGTGTTTCTGGTGACATGGTGTTGTATCGCTTAAGGGAAGACAATGTTCCCGTTTTACCTATTTATCAATTATTTAATTTGACCGCTGAAAATACTGAAGTTGATAACTCATTATTAGTTGTGGTTGAGTCTGATGGTCAAAAAGTAGGGTTGATGGTTGATGATTTATTAGCCCAACAACAAGTGGTGATTAAAAGTTTGGTTGATAATTATCAACAAGTTGAAGGTATTTCCGGAGCCACTATTTTAGGTGATGGCTCTGTTGCGATGATTTTAGACATTCCAGGGATGATCGCCATGGCAATGAAAAAATCGCAGCATTCTCAACGAGCTGACAATTTAGTATCGGAGACTGTGTAATGGACATTCAAGCACTTGCTCAGGATATTCCGCCAGAAGGAGAGCACTCTCTTGAAGGGATTGATTTTATCACCAGTGGTGAACAGTATTTAACCTTTAATTTAGGGCAAGAACAATACGCCATTGATATTTTATGTGTTGAAGAAATTCGCAGTTGGGAGCAGCCCACCATTATTCCTAATTCGCCAGACTATGTAAAAGGGGTTATCAACATGCGTGGTGTGATTGTTCCTATTATCGATTTACGGATGAAATTTGCTATTGGTGAGGTTACTTATTCTGAGATCACTGTCGTGATTGTACTTACCGTCGAAAACGATACAGGTACACGTACTATTGGTTTTGTTGTTGATGCGGTATCTGATGTGTTAAATGCGGATGAAAAAGACATTCAAAATTCCCCTTCATTTGGTGGTTCTATTGCCCATCATTATATTCAAGGCATAGTTAACGTCGGCGAAAAAGTAGTTACTTTATTAAATGTTGTTGCCTTACAAGAAATTGAAAAACATAAAATAAATCATCAAGGCCCAAAACATGATTGAGATCGAAGAAGAATACTTAACGTTTATGTTAGACGGTGAAGAATATGGCATTGATATCTTATGTGTGCAAGAAATTCGCGTGCTCAGCTCTGTCACCGAATTGCCAAATAAACCTGAATATATTAAAGGAGTGATTAATTTACGCGGCATAATTATTCCAATAATTGATCTTAGATTACGCTTTGGTAAGCCAGCTTTAACCTACAACGAGCAAACCGTTACCCTTATTTTAAAAAGTCAAAATCCAGATAAACCTATGATGGTAGGCATTATTGTTGATGCAGTTTCAGACGTTTATAAGTTTAGCCGTCAAGCTATTCGTAAAGCGCCAACCTTTGGTAATGCTATCGATAATTGTTTTTTGCATGGTTTAGCCAATTATGAAGACAAGCTGGTTATTTTATTAGCCATGAATTCATTACTCGATGAAAACGAATTATACCAAACCAACCCTTTAAAAAGAGCTGAAGCAACCTCTTAACAACTATAGTTATTAAGGAAAATAACAGATGACTCCAAAGCAAATTAGTTTAGTTCAAACCAGTTGGAAAAAGGTTAAACCCATTTCAGAACAAGCAGCCGAAATTTTCTATAGCACCTTGTTTGAGTTAGATCCAAGCTTAAAAAAACTGTTTAAGTCTGATCTGAAAGTACAAGGCAAAAAATTAATGACCATGCTTGATACGGCGGTTAAGTTGCTTTCTCAACCAGAAAAGTTAATACCAGCGGTTGAACAACTTGGTGAGCGGCATGTTGGCTATGGTGTTACTTCTGAACATTACGATACGGTTGGTACTGCATTAATTAAAACCTTAGAAGCCGGTTTGGGGGATGATTTTAACATCACCACTAAACGTGCTTGGTTAGCCGTTTACAAGGTACTTTCGTCGACAATGATAAAAGCGGCAGAGGACTATCAATTAACATTAGATAATTCTGAAGAAAACATAACGGATGATGCGATGAATAAAGAGCAAGATTTAGCAGTAAGGTTACAAGGTGCGTTAGATCAGTCAGCGACACCTATTATGATGATAGATAGAGATTTTATTATTAATTATGCAAATAACGCTACTTTGTCTCTGTTGAAAAAGCATGAAGCGGTATTTCGTTTAAAATGGCCTGAATTTAGTGCCAGTGAAGAAAATGTCATCGGTGCTTGTATTGATATATTTCATGAAAATCCAGCGCATCAACGGAAATTATTAGACGATCCTACTAATTTACCGTGGAAAGCGGATATTAACATTGAAACGTTAATTTTCGAACTTAACGTTTCGGCAATTAATGACGCCGCCGGTAATTATATTGGTAATTCGTTAGAGTGGCAGGATGTTACCGAAGCCAGAGCACAAGAAAACAAAGCCGTACAATTGCAAGGGGCTATCGAGCAATCAGGTACACCTTGTATGATGATAGATCGAGATTTTATTATTACTTATGCTAATACCGCGACCCTGACGTTATTAAAAGAACATGAAGTGACATTTGCTAAAAAATGGCCTGGTTTTAGTGCTCAACCCGATAAAATTATCGGAATGTGCATTGATGGTTTTCATGCTAATCCTGCCCATCAGCGAAAGCTATTAGATGACCCAACAAATTTACCATGGAAAACGGATATTAAAATTGAACATTTGATTTTTGAATTAAATGTAACGGCAATCAATGATGTTAATGGTAATTATATTGGTAATTCATTGGAGTGGCAGGATGTCACTGATGCGCGCAATAAAGCAATAGAAGTGGGGCGTTTATCTTCCGCAGTTGAAGGCATGACAACTAATCTAATGATGGCAGATCCCACCGGTAAAATTGTTTATGCCAATCCTTCTGTTTTGTCGATGTTACGAAGACGTGAGCAAGCATTAAAATCAGCTTTACCTGCTTTTAGTGTTGATCGGGTTGTAGGCACTAATTTTGATAGTTTCCATAAAAATCCAGCTCACCAACAAAATTTATTGGGTAATCCCGATAATTTACCTTATAAAACTGAAATCAGTGTTGCTGGCCTAGTATTTGAGTTGATCGCTATCGCCTTAAGAGATGATAAAGGTAATCATGTTGGTACTGCTGTGCAATGGTTAGACCTAACAGAACAAAAAGATGCTCAAAACCAAGTTGACGGTTTGATCAATGCCGCTATAAGTGGACGTTTAGATAGTCGAATTGATACCAGTCAATATGAAGGCTTTATGAAAGGCTTAGGCGATAATATCAATAGTTTAATGGATTCTATTATTGCGCCAATTAATGATGCTATTTCAACGGCACAAATGTTAGCAGAAGGTAACCTAACTCAAACAATGGATGGTGAATATGAAGGTGAATTTTTAGCTTTAGCCCAAGCCATGAATGGTTCAATTGAAAACTTAAGTTCGATGGTTGAAGAAATACGAAATGCTTCCACTAGCGTTTTTGATGCCGCCAGAGAAATTGCCGCAGGTAACGATGAATTAAGTCATCGTACTGAATCACAAGCATCAAGTTTAGAAGAAACCGCTTCAGCCATGGAAGAGCTAACCAGTACAGTACAACAAAATGCTGAAAATGCCGGTGAAGCAAGTAAATTATCGACTTCTGTTATGGATAAAGCCAGTAATGGTGGTGAAGTGGTTAAAAATGCGATCACCGCCATGAGCGATATTAATAAGTCGAGTAAAAAAATTGCCGATATTATTAGTGTGATTGACGAAATAGCATTCCAAACTAACTTGTTAGCGTTAAATGCGGCTGTTGAGGCGGCTAGAGCCGGAGAGCAGGGGCGCGGTTTTGCTGTTGTTGCAGCAGAAGTTCGTAATCTAGCACAACGTTCTGCCGGCGCGGCAAAAGAAATAAAAGGCCTTATTAACGATAGTGTTGAAGCGGTAGGACAAGGTACTAAGCTGGTTGATGAAACCGGACAAACCTTTACTGAACTGGTTCAAGCGATTGAAGAAGTGAGTAAAATGATCAGTGATATCGACAGTGCTGGAAAAGAGCAATCTGCCGGTATAGGTGAAGTAAGTGCTGCTGTCAGTCAAATGGACGAAATGACACAACAAAATGCTGCATTAGTGGAAGAAGCAAGTGCTTCGAGTAAAGCAATGGAAGAGCAAGCACAATTATTACTAGAGCAAGTGGCTTTTTTCAATAATGGTAGCGAAGAAATAAAATCTCCTGTTAAAACAAGTCATAGAACTCATGTTAGAGCGGTAACACCTCAACAACCACCAAAACGTTCGCGTCCGGTGACCCCTAGCGATCAAGAATGGGAAGAGTTTTAAATAAGTATGACAATTACTCGTAATAGTGATGCGGTACTAACCGGCAAAGATTTTAATTTTATTTGTCAATTTGTCTATCAAGCGTCGGGTATTGTGTTAAACGACAGTAAACGGGAAATGGTTTATCGTCGTTTAACTCGAATTATTAGAGATCGAAAGCTCGAGTCATTTTCACAATATTGTCAGTTATTAAGAAATAATCCGGAACAAGAAAAAAACTATTTTATTAACGCCATTACCACGAATTTAACGAGTTTTTTTAGAGAGCATCATCACTTTGATTATTTGGCGACAACTGAATTACCTAGGCTGATAAAGCGTGGAACAAAAAAGATCAGAATCTGGTCTTCTGCTTGTTCAACGGGGGAAGAACCATACAGTATCGCGATGACCGTGATGAAAACCATGAAACCCCATCTAGCTTCATGGGATGTAAAAATACTTGCTACCGATATTGATAGTAATGTTTTAGCTAAAGCTAAAAGTGGTATTTATCCTGATAAAGACGATATTTTACCGCTAAATATTAAAAAAAACTTTTTTAAACAGGGTAAAGACGCTAACCGTAATAAAATTAAAGTGAATAATGAGCTGCAATCATTAATTACCTTCAAGCAACTAAATTTGTTACACGAGTGGCCAATGAAAGGCCCTTTTGATGTGATTTTTTGTCGAAATGTTGTGATTTATTTTGATAAAGAAACACAACAAGAGTTGTTCGCTCGCTATTATGATTTATTAGCGCCAGGAGGGCTTTTAATACTAGGGCATAGTGAAAATTTAGGCAGTTATCAAAAGTACTTTAGCAATGTTGGCCGAACCATTTTTAGAAAGCCTGATCAGGTATTAACATGATCTTAAATCAGTTAAGTAAAAAAAATGAAGAGTTAGCAAACTGTTTAGACGAATTTAAACATGTTAATCATTATTGGGATAAACAACGAAATAGTATCGTAGCTAAAATTCTACCGGGTGAATTTTATATGACTAAAGAACCTATCACCATTGCTACAACTTTAGGCTCATGTATATCCGCTTGTCTTTGGGATGAACGAGCAAAACTTGGAGGAATGAATCATTTTATGTTGCCATTAACCGATAAAGAGGCACATGAAGTGAACTGGGGAAGCCGAGGTTTAGTTACGGATTCAACCCGTTATGGTAACTTTGCGATGGAGCATTTAATTAACACTATTTTAAAATATGGTGGCAGAAAGGTTAATTTAAAAGCTAAAGTGTTTGGTGGCGGTAAAGTATTAAAAAAAATGTCAGATGTTGGCGAGCGAAACATTGCTTTTGTTTTAAGCTATTTAAAGCAAGAAAACATTGAAATTGTTAGTTCCGATCTGGGGTTGTCTTACCCAAGAAAAGTGTTATTTGAACCGCAAACAGGGCGTGCCTTTGTTAAGCGGTTAGACAATTTACATAATGATACCATCGCCCGTAGAGAAACAGACTATCGTAAACGTATTGATGATCATGAGGTTGATGGCGACGTTGAGTTGTTTTAACGAGAGGTTTTATGGATAAAATTAAAGTATTAATCGTTGATGACTCTTCGGTAATAAGAGCAATTGTTAGAGGACTACTATCACAAGATGAGAGCATTGTGGTTGTTGGTGAAGCGGAAAACCCGTTAGTTGCTCGTGAGTTAATTAAAAAACTGAACCCTGACGTGTTAACTCTTGATGTTGAAATGCCCAAAATGGATGGTATTACTTTTTTAAGTAATTTGATGCGGTTAAGGCCGATGCCAGTGGTTATGTTGTCGACATTAACCACTAAAGGTGCAGATATTACACTCCAAGCACTTGAAATTGGTGCTGTCGATTTTATCGCAAAACCGAGTGTTGAGTCGTTAATTGCCAATAAAGCGAGTTTTAAAGACCTACTTATTGATAAAATTAAACATGCAATTACTGTTAATCATAAAAATTATCAATTAAATCAGCAGTTATCTAAACCCAGTTCCGAGCTTGAATTAACCTTTGAAGGCGCTGATAAAAATCATATTATCGCTATAGGCGCCTCAACCGGAGGAACAGAAGCAATTAAGTCGGTTTTAATTCAATTGCCTAAAAACTCCCCCCCCATTGTGATAGCGCAACATATTCCGCCAACCTTTAGTGCCCGTTTTGCTAGTCGGTTAAACTCCCTTTGTGCGATGCAAGTGCATGAGGCCAAGCATGGTCAGAAAATTCTACCCGGTCATGTTTATATTGCTCCAGGTGATCGACATTTAAAAGTTGAAAGCAAAGGTGATGCTTTGTTTTGTGTGCTTGATGATTCAGCAGAAGTTAATCGGCATAAACCTGCTGTTGATGTATTGTTTAATTCATTGGTTGCTATAGCTAAAAATGTTCAAGCGATTGTTCTAACTGGCATGGGGAGTGATGGTGCAAAAGGGTTATTAAATTTACAACAGGCCGGCGCAAGAACTATTATTCAAGATGAGCAAAGCAGCTTGATTTGGGGTATGCCGGGGAGTGCAGCTAAGTTACATGCTTATACCGATGAATTTTCACTAAAAGATATTGCGAAAAATATTTTAGCTTTTGCTAAATTACCTCAACATAAAAGGGCAAAGGCTTTATATGTTGATTAAACAAGATCAATCTTCATTAATTATCATTGGCTTGGTTCTCGCTATAATTAATGAGGCTCTGGTCAATATACCTTATTTAACGCTTATATTATTACTTGCTTGTTTATCTATGCAATTAATTAAATATGTTTTTAAAATTAGACAAAACGAGCAACAAGAAATACAGTTAGAACAGGTAGATAAAGAATTAGTTGCGACGTCGTTATTAAGTATTCAACAATTCCTTGAGCATGAAATTAAGGTTTTTGAAAATGAAATCAATAGAACGACAGGTTTTATTCAAAATGCGGCAATGGGCTTATCAGATACATTTAAGTCATTACAAGCATTAAGTTATCAGCAGCATGACATGTTAAATCAGTTAGTTTCACAAAACGCTAATATTGGTGATGAAGATGAAACCTCGTTAGCAACCTTTGTTGATAACTCAAGTAAAACCTTAGATGAATTTGTTAAAGTTATTATAAATACCAGTAAACAATCATTAGAAACAATGAACTATACCGATGAAATGATATCGCAATTTGAGCGAATTTTTTCATTGCTTGAACAGGTTGAAAATTTAGCCAGCCAAACAAATTTACTGGCGTTAAATGCAGCGATTGAAGCGGCAAGAGCAGGAGATGCTGGGCGAGGCTTTGCGGTTGTTGCTAATGAGGTAAGAGCCTTGTCATTAAGCTCAACTGATTTAAATCAAGATATTAGGCAAGAAATTAGTAGCGCAAAAGTAACTATTGAAAATTTAAGAGCCTCTGTTGAAGTTATTGCATCGGCTGATATGACACAAACGATAGCCGAAAAAAATAAAATGGGTGTCATGATGGGGCTCGTTAATGATATTAAAGGTCGAACCGATACTCAGCTAACCGAACTGTTAGCAATTTCACCTCAAATTGAAGATGCCGTTGCTTTGGGGGTTAGAAGTCTTCAATTTGAAGATTTGACTTATCAAGCGCTTAACTCTTTAAGAGATAATCTTGAGCATTTAACTGAATTTAAAGGGGTAATTGATAGTTTAGCGCAAGCAGGTAAATTACAAAATAGTGATACCTTAGACACAATTACGCAGCAATGTATTAAACTTAGCCATGCGTCACAAGATAAAGAGTCGAAACGAAGTGTTAGCCAAACATCTTTAGACGAAGGCGATATAGAATTATTTTAAAAATAAGGAGCAAATATATATGGGAATTACAAAAGAAGTTTCCGAGGATGGTAAAGACGTTAATATTCAAATTGAAGACAGGTTTGATTTTTCGCTTCATCAAGGTTTTCGCGAGTCGTATTCAAAACATGATATAAAACCGGCAAAGTTTACGTTAGATTTAAGTAAAACAACCTATATGGATAGCTCAGCGCTCGGCATGATTTTATTATTAAAAGATTATGCGGAAAATATTTCAGCGGACGTGGTTATTAGTAAACCAAGTGAAACCGTGTATAAAATTTTACAAATAGCGCAATTTCATCGCTTATTAACCATTGAATCATAACTTATGTTGAATGTTAAACATGGAAAGTTAGCCTTAGTTGTTGATGATTCTGCTATGCAATGTAAGTTGCTAAGTGTTTTATTGATTGAAGAGGGCTATCAAGTTGTTACTGCCAATGACGGCGCAGAAGGAGTAGCAAAATATATCGAACATCAGCCTGATCTTGTGCTGATGGATATTAACATGCCGATAATGAATGGTTATCAAGCGACTCGAAAGATAAAAGAAATATCAAAAGGTTCGCTAGCTCCGCTAATTTTCATTACCAGTTTAGACACCGACAAGGCCTATATTGAAAGTATTGATGCCGGTGGTGATGGTATTTTAGTTCGACCATTTTCACCTGAAGTATTTAAAGCAAAAATTAAATCCATTCAACGAATTAGTGACCTATATAGCCAAGTAAAAAGCTTACAACAAGCGCAACAACAAGATGCTGAATTAGCTGAAAAATTAATGTCTGGTGTTATTGAATCACGTAATTTTTCGGTTGATAGAATAAAAATTATTAAACAAGCGGCAACCTTGTTTAGTGGCGATATTCAATTATCCGCACTTTGTCCTAACGGTGATGTTAATGTGCTATTAGGTGATTTTACCGGTCATGGATTGAGGTCATCAATTGGCGCAATACCTCTGGCTGAAACCTTTAGAGCGATGACAAAAAAAGGTTTCTCAATTTATGAAATTATTTCGCAAGTTAATTTACAGCTGTATAACTTATTACCACAAGACTTATTTTTAGCTGCCGCTTTTGTCAGTATTTCAGCACATGATAAATCAGCCTATATTTTCAACGCAGGTTTACCCGACGTTTATTTAATTAATAACCAAGGTCAGATAAATGATGTGATTTCATCATGTCATCCCCCTTTAGGAGTAATGGCTAAGCTGCTCCCTGATGTTGGTGTATCGGTGAAGTCAGTAGTTGATGATGACAATATCGTTATGATCAGTGATGGCATTATTGAGGCGAGAAATAGTTTGGGGGAAATGTTTGAACAACATCGCTTTGAAAGTGCGATTATTGAAGGCGCGAAACAAGGCGGTATCGCTAACTATTTAATGGCACAAGTGAGTGAGTTTTGCCAACAGGTTCCACAAGAAGATGACTTGTCAATTATCGAGCTACCTTGTGGGGGTTGGGAAAGCGAGAATGTTCCCGTTGCGTTTAATAATATAAGTCATTTAGATGCAGTTTCGTTTATTGACCAGCCTAATTGGTTTTGTAGCTTAACCTTAACCGGTGAAAAGTTAGCTAATGTTAACCCGATCCCGATTATTATGAATCAAATTCAAGATATAGAAGGCAGAGGGGAACACTGGCAGGTTGTTTATACTATTTTTACCGAACTTTTTACAAATGCTTTAGATCATGGTGTGCTAGGTTTGAGCTCAGACTTAAAAGACTCTCCAGAAGGCTTTGCTCAATATTTTGCTGAACGTCAAACACGATTAAACCAATTAGTTGATGGTGATATTGATATTTATGTTGAGTTATACCAGTTAAAAAATGTTGGTAAAATTGTGATAAAAATTAAGGATAGTGGCAAAGGTTTTAATATTAGTAAATTTATAAACAAAACGTCAGAGCAAAGTGTCAATAAAAAGTTAAGTGGTCGTGGTATAGAATTAGTTAAACAATTATCTAACTCGGTTAATTATTATGAAAACGGTACTTTAGTTGAAGCGTCTTTTTTATGGGAAAAACCTTAAGCTTAAAGCTTATTATAATTTTTAATAAAAATGCCTAATTGCTTCGCTATGACATGCTAAAAGGTGTTTATGTCATTTGAGTTTTTTATCCTTTCTATAAATGTATACTTCTAACTAGCTTTTTATCGCTAAATTCTGTTAATAAAAAATATCATATCCTGCCCCTATATATCGATTGGGGTTGTCTTTTTTACCACCGAATTACGAAATAATTATGAGTAAAACTTATTTTATTTAAAGATAAATAAACTTCGATTTGTGTCTTAAAAAAATTGCACTAATATTAAGTTAAGTATTGGTTTATAAATAAAAAACTATCGATAATTTTGGTATATAGGGAAGTAGTTAAATGACACAATCACGGATATTAATTATTGATGATGACGAAGTATATCTAGCGTTATTAAAAGAAGCTTTAGAAGATCATTATTTTGTCCAAACGGCAACTAGTTTAGTTGAAGCTGATGCAATCGTGCATGAATGTGAAAATTTTGATATTGCTTTAGTAGACGAATTTATTGGTCAAGAGCATGGTTCTACTTGGATATCTAAGAATAAAACAAATCAAACAGCGGCAAAATCTTTTGTTTTATATTCGGGATTAGCAACAGAAGAGGCGATTCTTAATGGTTTGTCTTGTGGTGCCGATGATTTCTTGTCGAAACCCATTTCATTATTTACGCTGGCGAATAAACTATCAAAACTTATTGATTACCAGTGCCGCATTAAAACATTTGAAAGCGAGCTAAAATCAAAAGATAACGTGATTAACATATCGATGGCACAGGCCTCTAAATATGGCAGCTGTATGCAGTTAACGTCGCGACTTAATCAATGTTTTAGTCTTGAAAAAATAAGAGATGAAGTTTTTTCTTTTTTATACAGCATGAATTTAAAAGGTTGTATTTCATTTTATCCGCTTGATTGCCAACCCACATTTTACAGTTCAACCAATGGCTATTGCTCCCCGGTAGAAATAGATGTCATGAAATTACTTCATGAAAAACCTCGTCTGTTCCGATTTGGGCCACGTACTATTTTTAATCACACTTTAGTCTCGATTCTTATCTTAAATTTAGAAGAAGATAGTGTTGATACGGATATTTATATCGACGCACTAGCGTCGGTAATCGAATGTATTGGCGCTCGAATAGAGTTTTTAATTTACAAAGATGCTTTGATTGGTGTGCAAGAACAAATAGCGCAAGCCGTTCACAAAACGAAAAAAATGGTAGAAATTTCAAAGCATCATCAACAAGAAATTATGAATGAAATTGTCCAGAACATTGGTACCAGCTTTCATGTCCTTGATATGAATGAAGAGCAAGAAGAATACTTAATGAATCTTGTGCATAGCGCGTTAAAAAAACATTCTCAAGATGATATTAATTTTATGGAAGTCACGGGCTTTTTAGATCAAGCTTTATTAAGTGTCGAGCAGCTTAAAACACTTAACACCGAAGTTTCAGAAGTGTTAATTGAAGAAGAGGATGAGTTGTTTTGAGTCAGTCTATTTCGTTAAACATCAATGATATTCCTTTGCCTGCCATTGTTGTTGATGACAAAGGAATTGTTCTCGCGATTAATAATACTTTTATTGAGCGCTCTCATTATCAAAAAAAATCATTAATTAATAAGCCATGTTCGCTATTTTTACCTGGATTAATTAGCGATAATTTTTCTCAAGCCTTAAGTAAAACAACAGAAAATGATCTGTTGGATTTTGTCCAAAATGATGATGATTTATTAGGTAAAGTCAGTATTAATAAATCTAAGTTGGCTGATGAATATTTATTATTATTTGATTTTATCGAATCAACAACGTATTTAACCCCTAATCGCTTAAGTACAACTAAAAGTCAATTCTTAAAAGTATCGCCAGACAAATCATATAAATTGTTGCAAGAACAAAATCATTATCTTTCCTTGTATGAAAAAATGAATGATTCAGGTTTTTGGCGTATTGATTTTAACGATAATTCACTTTTTTGGTCTGAAGGTATTTTTAGAATACATGGGGTTGATGAAGAAACGTATACTCCATCAACTCTAAATTATTTAGATTATTATTTACCTGAAGACAAAAAAATCATTCAACAATGCATTGAAAAAGCAATTAAAGATAAAACAGGCTTTGTTTGCAAAGGTACTATTGTTCGCAGTGATAATACGCGGGTAAAAGTTGAATCAATTGGTGAAATTGAAGTTGATACGAATGGTAATGTTGTTGGTATTATCGGTGTCTTTCGTAACATCACTAAACAAGTTCAAAATATTGAAAAGTTAAAGTTATTAGCCATTGTTAATTATACTATCAGTGTGCCTATCTTTTTTATTGATGAAAAAGATAACGTTATTTATCAAGATCTAACCCCGTTATGTATCAATGTACCCTCAGGTTTATTTAGTTATCTTAATTTCAGTATTGAAGAGTATATTGATTATAAAAAGAAAGCGAGAGAGCAAGGACAAGTTAAAGAAAGTAACATCAGTTTTGATCAATACAATACCGTTTATGATTTTTCAGTGACTTATGAGCCCGATGAAAAAATTTATATTTGGATTGTTGAAAACGTCACCGAAAAATTCCGTAAAGAACAACAGCAAATGATCAGCAACCGCTTAACATTATTAGGTAATACGTTTGGTAATGTTTCTCATGATATCAACAATGTGCTTGGGGTTGCTTTAGGCTCCGTAGAAATGCTGGAGCTAAAATTATTAAAGGGCGAAAAAGATATTGTCAGTTATGTTGACCGAGTTAAAAATGCGATAGATAAAGGAAAATCAATCACTGAACGTTTATTAGCTTTTACCCGAAAACAAACTGTCAAAATTGTTCAATTTGATCCTGATAAAGATATCATGGATAACCAATATTTATTTAAACAATTGTTATTAACGACAATTAATCTCAAATTTAAGCTGTCAAAAGAAGTATGTATTATTAAATTTCCACAAGGCGAGTTTATTAATATTTTACTTAATATTGTGCTTAATGCTCAAGATGCTATTCAAGAACAAGGCACTAGCGGAGAAATAATTATATCAAGTGAGTTTGTTGGCGGTAACCGTTACGTTGTTCATGTAAAAGACTCAGGCGTAGGTATTGAATCTCATCTATTAAGTAAGATATTCGACCCTTTTTATAGCAGTAAGTCCGTTAATAAAGGCAATGGTATTGGTTTAGCTAATGTTTACAATACTATGTATAAACATAACGGTGAAATTAAAGTGCAAGGTCGTAGTGATATTGGTGGCGCGCAATTTTCACTTGTTTTTAAAGCGGAATTATTAAAAAAAACTAGAGTTCCCAAAAAAGTCATTAAAGAATTGAATCTATTAAATAAAAATGTCTTAGTGCTAGATGATGAAGAGAGTATTGCTGACTTTGTTGCCATGTACATAGAAAACCAGGGGGCGAATGTTAATTGCGTTAACTCAAAAGAAGAGTTAATGCGTTATTTAGCATTATCACAACCGGTTGATATTTTTATTACCGATATGATCATGCCTGACTTTACCGGTAAAGAAGCTGTTGAACTTGTGTTAGCGCATAATAACAATGCCACAATATACTCTATGAGCGGCTATATTGGCCAAAAAGAACAAGAGTGGCAATACCCAGTATTACGAAAACCGTTTAACTCATCTGAATTATTAGAATTCATAAGTTAGTATGTTTTTCTGTCCAACCAATAGCTAATTTTCAATATAGCAGCACATTAAGCTGTTGTTTTAGCTGAACACTATACCTAGATGACTTGGGTGTGAAAGAATTTTAGGTTATTGTACTATTTTCTCAATCATTAAACGTATTTTAATGCTTAAACTTATGTTTTAATGAAAGCGTTTCTGAATTAATTGGTTCAATACTAAAGCGTGAGCGTGAAAGCGTGCTTTTTGATAATTGAGAGGATATACCATTGCCGTTGCCTAAAAATATAAATATTTTATTAGTGGAAGATAGTCGTATTAATCAAGCGGTGATGATGGGCATTTTATCGTCTTGGGGTATGTCGGCTGATATTGCCAATAATGGTCAGGAAGCGATAGAAATTCTAACAAAACAAGAAGATTTGTTTTATCACATAGTGTTAATGGATTGCCAAATGCCGATCATGGATGGCTATGAAGCTAGCCAAGTGATCCGTTCTGGTCAGATACAAACACTTCCACATGATATACCTATTATTGCCATGACCGGCAATGCGATGGAAGGCGACAAAGAAAAGTGTTTAGCCGCAGGTATGAATGATTATTTATCAAAGCCTGTTGATGCGACTATGTTGTTGGAAAAAATACAGCACTGGTTAAATATAGCGAATACAAATTCAATAACGGAAACAAACGTTGACCAAGCAGCAAGTGTTGTTCTAACTGACAGCGACACTTGGCAATATAATCAATTATTAGTACGCATGAGAAATAATCAAGCTATGATTAAAAAACTGATTGAATTGTTTATTGAAGATAATGGACAAGTAAAAGCACAGTTAAAACATGCTATTGAGCAAAATAACTTAGCGGAAGTAAAAAGCATTGCACATAAAATTAAAGGCTCTGCGAGAAACTTAAGTTTTATTAATTTAGGTGATACGTTAAATGCGATTGAATTATCAGCAAAAGAACAAAAAGTTGATAATTTATCTGAACTTTATCGACAATTTATTAGAGAATATGACAATTTAATGCCATTATTAACCAAGTATATAACTAATTGATAAATCATGATAATGATAGGATGTGTTAAGCATGGCAAATGACCCCATGTATACAATTTTAGCTGTTGATGATGCTCGCGATACGTTAATGTTAATTGACTTTGACTTGACTGAGCATGGTTATAAAGTTGTTACCGCAGACTCAGGCGAGAATGCATTTATTCAATTAAGTGAGCATGATGTTGACTTAATATTGCTTGATATTTATATGCCAGGTTTATCGGGCCTTGCAACCCTCGCTAGGATCCGTGAGCATGATAAATATGACAACATACCGGTTATTATGTTGTCGGCATCTAACGACGAGGACGAAATTGTTCATGCCTTAGATCTAGGTGCAAGTGATTATGTTACTAAACCCTATATTACCAAAGTGCTTTTAGCTCGTATCCGTAACGCAATCCGCTTGAAAGAAAAAAATATGGAGCTAGAGCTAATTGCTAAAACTGATTTTTTAACCGGTTTGAGCAATCGTAAAAACTTTGATGAATACGCCAATAAAATGATCACACAGAGTAATCGAACACATGATTATCCTGTTGTGATTGCTATGTTTGATATTGACTTTTTTAAGAAGGTCAATGATACCTACGGGCATGAAGCAGGTGATATTGTTTTACGAAGTTTTGCTAAAATTTTAACTACCAATTTTAGAGATTATGATTTAGTTGCTCGCATTGGTGGCGAAGAGTTTGCAGTTTGTTTACCTAATACTGATCTGCATGAAGCTATCGCGGCATGTGAGCGCTTTAGAGTACAAGTTGAGAACTTTCAATTTCCGATCACACCTGATCAAAGCAAAGTTATTCAAATAACCACGAGTGTTGGACTTGCTGCTAATCAAAGTAATATTCAAACATTAGAAGAGTTAATGAAATTAGCCGATGAAGGCTTGTATCAAGCAAAATCAGAAGGTAGAAATAAAGTGGTGAATAATTCAGATGTTGCGGAAGAGTTAAACTCACAAGGTAACAATCAAGAAAAATATCCAGGCATTGAGCTTTCTGTTGGTTTAAAAAATGTGTTGGATGACGAAGGATTATTTAACGAAATTTTGATCATGTTTTATCAAGATCATGGTGAAGATGTAGATAAACTAAGGAAAGCACTGGCAAGCCAAGATGTGTTAACAGCTAAACATTTAGCACATACCCTAAAGGGCGTTGCCAGCTCTATAGGTGCTATTACCCTGTTTGAAAAAACCAAGATACTTGATGAAGCGATCAATGCTAATGAAGACTTTGATATTTTAATGAGTCACTTTGATTTGGTGGCGATACAATTAAATATTGTCCTCAATGGCATTAAAGCTCAATTAAATGATAGGCTTTAGTTGTATCTTTAAACGGTGTTTTATTTGCTGTTTATTAAAGGATTAATTATAGCCCATAACCATACGGAAATAATGGCTGATAATCGGCATCACCAATATTAAGCGTTGGGTGTGACTTTTTAGGCCAAGTAAAAGATAATTTACCTTGAAAAGAGTAGTCGCCAAATAATACATCAGCGACACCTTCACCTTCAGAGCCGGGTAACCATGCGGCGATAAAAGCCGATGACGCCGCTAATTCTTGGTTAATTAATAAGGTT
The DNA here is from genome assembly GCF_053470345.1 of Thalassotalea agariperforans. Lineage (NCBI taxonomy): Bacteria > Pseudomonadati > Pseudomonadota > Gammaproteobacteria > Alteromonadales > Colwelliaceae > Thalassotalea > Thalassotalea agariperforans. The sequence goes on from NZ_JBQMWH010000008.1 coordinate 71,414, forward strand.
CGACCAGAAAGTAAAATCACAACCACTGTAATACCTTTATTTTTAATATTATTAATGGTTTTTAGATCTTCTGGATGAAGCTGAGCTAATGCTAAAGTACGGCCATAAGGTGACAAAACATTGAGTTTCCCTTGTACTAATGAACCTGTTTCAATAATCGTATCATTACCTTCTCTGATATCACCTAAACCTTCGGCATAAGGGGTTTCACCAATAACTACCACGGCAATATCGTGAAGGTTTGGATCTGCATCTTCGGCATAAGGCTGCTTGCTTAATGTTGCATTTTTGGCTTGTTTTTTGATGGCTTGCCAAATACTAGTAGCACCTAATAACTCTTTATTATGGTTAAAACCTTGCCAATTTATGGTGAAGCCACCACATTGGTTTGCTAAACTATTTGCGCTTTTTCCTGCAACTAATATTTTTTGATTTTTATTAAGCGGCAATGTGTTTGTTTCATTTTTTAATAAAACGCATGATTTTCTTACGGCTTCTCGGGCAACATCTCGATGCTTTTGGCAACCAATAATATTTTTCTTGGCTAATAGACGATTTTTCGGGCTAGGGGAGTCAAATAAGCCATACGCAAATTTTACCGTCAGTATTCGTCTGACAGCGTTGTTAATACGATTAATAGAAACTGAGCCTAACTCAACATGGTGTGTTAAGTGTTCAATGAATAATTGCCAATTCTCCGGCATCATAAACATATCAATGCCAGCATTTACGCCTTGTTCGACCGCTTGATAAAAATCATCGGATAAATAATCAATGCCTTCCATATCAGAAATGATAAAGCCATTGAAGCCCATTTTTCTTTTTAAGGTATTAATTAACAGCATTTTATTGGCATGGCATTTTTTACCATTCCAGCTGCTAAATGACGCCATAATGGTCAAAACACCAGCTTTAATTGCATGGTAGTATGGAGCAATATGAAGCTTGTCTAATAACTCAAAGCTTAACTGGGTATTGCCTTGATCAATACCATGACTTGTCCCGCCATCACCAATAAAATGTTTAGCACAGGCAATTACGCCTTGCTCTGAAAGATCGCCTTGTAAGCCGGCAACTAATTTTTCAGCATATTGGCAGACAATAGCAGGATCTTCTGAAAAGCTTTCGTAAGTTCTGCCCCAATGGTTATCACGGGCGACTGCTAAATTTGGGGCGAAAGTCCATTCGACGCCAGTTGCTAATACTTCGTTTGCGGTTACTCGAGCTATTTTTTCAATTAACTCAGGATCTCTCGCTGCCCCTAAACCAATATTATGTGGAAAAATGGTCGCATGTTTAAGATTATTATGGCCATGAATGGCGTCAACCCCATAAAGTGTTGGGATCGCGAGATGTTTATCATCATGCATCATTGAAGCTTGCCAGTAAGCTTCATTCATTGTTAGCCAATCATTAACATCATTATTGCCAGGAGCCGAACCTGCGCCACTTAATACAGAGCCAATATGGTGTTTTTTAACTTGCTCAGGTGTGCAGCTTTGGCGTTCTACCTGAGTCATTTGACCGATTTTTTGAGCTAAAGACATTTGGGCTAAAAGTTTCTCAACTTTTATTTTTATCGACTTATCTAGCAGTTTTGATGACATAGTATTTTCCTACTGAACGCGATGTTTTATCTGTCTTCTCTCGGTAAAACCAAATTGGCTTTTAGCATGTTATTGTTGAGACATAATTAAAAATTCGGTTGATAATTGAGTGGTTGAATCACCACCAACGTAAATAATAAACTTGCCAGGCTCAACAACCGACACCATTTTATTATTATAAAACGCTAATTCGTTATGGCTTAATTGAAATGTTAACGTTTTGGTTTGTTGTTTTTCTAACATAACACGTTGAAAGCCCTTTAGCTCTTTTACTGGCCGAGTGACACTAGCAACGGGATCTCTGATATAGAGTTGCACTATTTCTTCGGCGGCATAATTACCAATATTAGTTACAGCAACAGAAACGTGAATGATTTCATCAAGTTGATATTCGGTTTTATCAATGTGCAAGTTGTGATAGCTAAATCGGCTATAAGAAAGACCAAAACCAAAAGGAAATTGTGGCGAAAAATGCGTGTCTAAATGGGTTGCAGTCATGCCCAATGAGGTTTGCTCAGCGCGGACATCAATATCATTCATATGAATAAATGTGGCATCGCTAGGGGGCTTTCCTGAATTTTTATGGCTGTAATAAATAGGAATTTGGCCAACACAACGTGGAAAAGTAACGGGTAATTTACCCGATGGAATTTGTAAACCAAATAATAAATCGGTGATCGCAGGTCCTGCCATTGAGCCTAGATGCCAAGTAAATAAGATGGCATCCACTTTATCAATAACTTGGGTTAACGTAATAGGGCGTCCTGCCATGATCACAAGCACAATAGGAGTGCCTGTTTTTGCTATTTCGTCAATTAATTGCGCTTGTTTCCCTGGTAAATTAATGTCAGCACGGCAATGTGCTTCACCGGAAAGAATTGATTCTTCGCCCATAAACATTAGTGCAACATCGGCTTGAGCGGCTTTATTGACGGCATCAGCAAAGCCTTCAGTTTTAGTAGACCTAGAGGTTGATAATCCTTGAGAAAATTCTATTTTAGCATGGCTACCAACCAAGCTTGTTAGTGCCGATAAACAACTAATACTGTGTTTTTCTTCACCGTCAAATATCCAAGTGCCTAATTGTTCATAACCATCATCGGCTAATGGGCCAATAACGGCAATATTGTTAAGCTTAGATGTGGAAAGTGGTAAGGTGTTGTTTTGGTTTTTTAATAACACACAACTTTTGGTTGCAAATTCTTTTGCTAACAATAAATGCTCATGGTTAGCTAATGGCGGAAATTGCTCTGTTTTTGTATAAGGCTGGTCAAATAAGCCTAATTGCTCTTTTAAAGATAAAATATGGCCTACCATTTGATCTATTTGTGCAACGGTAATTTTACCTTCATCAATCAGTTCGTTTATATTTTGCTGATAAGTATGGCTAACCATTTCCATATCAATACCAGCGTTAATTGCTTCATAAGCCGCATGTTTATCATTTTCAGTTAAACCATGAATACTTAACTGCGAGATAGATTCCCAGTCACTGACAACCATGCCATTAAATTGCCATTCAGTACGGAGAATATCTTTCATTAACCACGCATTACCTGAGGCGGGAATACCATTTAAATCGCTAAATGCTGACATAAAAGTGGCAACACCGGCATTAATTGCTGATTTAAATGGAGGGAAATACACATTTCGTAATTCATGCTCAGAAATATTGGTGGTATTGTAATCACGACCACTTTCAGCCGCACCATAACCGGCAAAATGTTTAGCACAAGCGGCAATGGCACCGGTTTGGCTTAAATCGTCTTGTTGAAAGCCTTTGATCATAGCATTACCTAATTGTGAACATAGGTAAGGATCTTCACCTAAACTTTCGGCAATTCGCCCCCAACGTGGATCGCGTGTTATATCGATCATTGGCGCAAAGGTCCAATTAACACCAATACTTGCTGCTTCAAGCGCAGCTATTTCAGCACTCGCTGCAACAAGCTCAGGCGACCAAGTTGCCGCTTGTGCTAATGGAATTGGGAAAATGGTTTTAAAGCCATGAATAACATCTCGGCCAATTAATAATGGGATCCCTAAACGGCTTTCTTCAACAGCAATACGCTGTAATTCATTAATTGTATTCGGCTCAACTTCATTAATTACAGAGCCCACAAGACCTAAACGAATATTGTTTGCTAAATCTTCAGTTATTTGGCCATGACAGCCAGAAACTTGGCTCATTTGTCCTGCTTTTTCAGCAAGTGTCATTTGGCTAATTAAGTGTTTAAGTTTTATGCTTAGCGTGTTTTTTGTCATTGCATTTCTTTAAGGATTATTGAGTATTATCACTACGCTGTTGTCAGCGGAAAGTTTGATCACTGCTAACTATTATTGTTACAGCATGATTATTCAAATTAAATAAGACCAGATGGACTAAATTTAAGTTAGGGCGGATTTTTTTAAGGGATTTTCGAATATGCTTGGTTTTTAGCTATTAGATAACCGCTTTGTCGTTGTATTTGTCCAACTCATCGTTTTTATCTGTATACACTGATAAAAAAAGTTATGGTAAAGGTGAATAATAAGAATGGTTAATGAAAACAAGTTAACAAAACAGTTCGCAATAACAAGCATATAACAGCAACATTAAATTGGGTTTATCCATGAGTCAGATAGAACAACAGCCAACAAAATCCACCGATAAAATTTCTGTTATGCAAAAATTTATCTATGGTTTAGGAGCGTTAACCAATAATTTATTAGGTGCTGCTATTGGCGGTATGGCCATTGTTTTAAACCTAGGTTTAGGAATGAATCCTGCTTTGGTGGGATTACTCGGGGCTTTACCTCGGCTCACCGACGCATTAACTGATCCTTTAATGGGGTATATTTCAGATCATACCAAATCGAAATGGGGACGCCGACGTCCTTATATTTTTTGTGGTGCAATATTAGCAGGTATTATTTTCGCTTTGTTATGGCAATTCCCACAAGGTCAAAGTGAACAGTTTTATTTTTGGTTTTTTCTTATCGGTTCCATTTTATTTTATCTAGCTTATACCGTATTTGCCACGCCCTGGGTGGCGTTAGGTTATGAGTTAACACCTGATTATCATGAACGTACTCGGATCATGGCGGTGCAAAATTTTATGGGACAATTTGCTTGGATTGTTGCACCTTGGTTTTTATGGTTTATGCAATCAGATCTGTTTTTTGACAATATGATCCAAGGTGCAAGTTGGTTAGCCATTATTATCGGTATTTTTACTGTTTGTGTTGGTATTTTACCCGCAATTTTCTTAAAAGAGCGCAGTAAGCAAAATCCAACTGCAGAGCAATCTCCTGTAGTAGCTGTGGTTAATGCCGCTAAACAGGCAGCTAAAACACCTGAACATTCAGGCAGCTTTAAAGGTTTTTTTAAAGGCTTTTTAATCACCATAAAATTTAAACCTTTTTTAAGTTTATGCGCCGCGACATTTCTCGTTTTTAACGGCTTTATGTTGGTTTCATCATTTCAAACTTATGTCATCATTTATTATGTTTTTGGGGGGGACCAATCGTTAGGAGCTGAGTACGCAGGTTGGTCTGGTACCGTTTCTGCAATTGCGACATTTTGTGTGATCTTTTTAATCACGAAAATTTCAACAATTATTGGTAAACGCCAAGCTTTCTTTCTAGCAACTGGTATTTCTATCATTGGTTATGCATTAAAGTGGGTTTGTTATACTCCTGAAAACCCAATGTTAATATTAATTCCACCTATTTTTATTGCCTTTGGTTTAGGTGGATTATTTACTTTAATGGGCTCAATGGTTGCCGATGTCTGTGATCTTGATGAACTTAATACCGAACAACGCCGTGAAGGTATGTTTGGCTCTATTTTTTGGTGGGTGGTTAAACTCGGTATGGCGTTAGCTTTACTTGCCGGTGGATTTTTATTAAATGCTACTGGTTTTGATGTTGCTTTAGCGCATCAGCAATCGTCAGAAACTTTATTTTTAATGCGAATTTTCGATGTAATTATTCCTATTATCACTTCATCTATTGCCATTTGGATGGTTGCAACTTATCCAATTACCGAACAAAAAGCGCGGGAAGTCAGAGAAGCGCTTGAGCAACGCCGTGGTAAATTAGCTTAGCGTTGGTTTAACTGGTCAGTATAATTTTTAACAGTTTGTATGGTGTTAGTACAAGCGCTAGTCAGCCCGATTCATTTTAAATGAATCGGGCTTGAACGCGTATTGAGCTGATAGCTTATGTACAGATAATTAATAACTCGCGTGTTATTCTTTAATAAACCGAAAACGTTTTAACTGTTTGCCGTCACGCTCGATTGTTTCATCAAACATGCTTAAGGGTCTGACCCAAATGTCTTGTTCACCATATTGTGGTTGATATACAACCATTATTTCTTCTGTTTCGCTATGGGTAGCCAAGTGCAACACACGATAAAAATTACCTTTAAAGTGTTGGTACATGCCTAAAGGGATTTTGTTCATATTATTTTTCTATGGTTATTTGTTACGGTTATTTGCTAGGGTTAACTTGTCGGTAGTTAGAGTATCATTTTTGGTGATAACTTTGTATTTTACCGTACAAATAACAATAAACACTGTTTTAAAGCTGCTAGTTTTATAAGCTTAAAATAGCCACTGGTAGCGTTAACTTTTTATTGGTATTTTCAACCTTGTTTATATTATTTGTTTGTTAATAACTTATAGCTAGCTTTTGTTTTACATAGCTTAACTAGATATTTTTATTCTTTATTTAATATGTTAGTCTTTAACAATATGTAAGTTGTAACAATCGAATTTCATCGATAAGCAGAAAGGTCTACATGGTAAAAGCAAAACGAGCACGTATTCAGGATGTTGCTGAAAAAGCTGGCGTGTCAATGATGACAGTTTCACGGGTGTTAAATCAAGATGCCAAAGTTAGTGATAAAACCCGTCAAAAGGTCATGCAATTTGTTAAAGAGTTAAATTATCGTCCTAATGTATCAGCCCGCCGTTTAGCCAGTACCAAGTCATTTTTTATTGGTTTATTATACGACAACCCAAGTGCCTCATATGTTAGCCAGTTTTTATTAGGTTCTTTAAAACGTTGCCGTGCCAGTGGTTATCATTTGGTTGTTGATGAAGCTGATCCTGATCTTGAGATTACTTTAGCGTCAGTGAAAGATCTTATTGATGTCACTCAAGTTGACGGTATGATTTTATTACCGCCTGTTTGCAATATGCCGGAAGTTGTTGCTATGTTGCAAGAGTCGAAAGTGCCTTTTGTTCGCATTTCTCCTGATAGCAACTTAACGTCATCACCTTATGTTTGTTTAGATGATTATCAAGCTGCCTTTGAGGTTACTGAAAACCTGATCCGACAAGGACATAGCAAAATAGGCCATATTATTGGTCATCCTAATCAAGGATCAAGCCGTTTACGTTATCAAGGGTATCTTGATGCCTTAAGATCAAATGAAATAACAGTACCGCCTGAATATATTGAACAGGGCTTCTTTACTTACAAATCGGGTTTGAGTGCAGCAACCAACATGCTGGCATTACCTGATAAACCCACTGCTATTTTTGCCGGTAATGATGATATGGCGGCGGCTGCAATTGCCGCAGCACATATGAAAAACATTACCGTACCCGATGAATTATCTATTGTTGGTTTCGATGATACTCAACTTGCCACAACTGTTTGGCCTTGTATTTCAACGGTACGTCAGCCCATTCAAGAAATGGCTGAATTAGCGATAGAGCTATTAACGTCTGGTCGTTATGACGATCTATCACAGGTTAATCCGCGTGAATTTCGTCATGTCCTTGATTTTAAAATTATTGAGCGCGAATCAAGCCAAGCAATTTAATTCGAATAGTTTGATTTAGCTCTACTTTTTTTTTGATTATTTCAGCTATATTTATATCAATTCTTTTTTGTTGATATAAATATATGACTGATTTTGTTCTTGTTTTAAACTCTGGAAGTTCTTCGGTAAAATTTGCCGTTATTAATGTACAAACCACCGAGCAAGTTTTGCATGGTATTGCCGAATGTTTAGGCGCTTTAAATGCGCAAATTAGCTGGCAACACAGCGGCTTGCCTCACTCTACTGCACAATCACCGGCCAATCAGAAGCATACACATGCATTGGCTGAAAATAGTTACCATCTGGCCGCAATTCAAGCCTTGGTCGAAATTATTAACCAACATCAATTAACTAGTGCAATTAACGTGATCGGTCATCGTGTTGTTCATGGTGGTGAGAAGTTTTTTAACTCGGTGGTAATAACTGACGAGGTTGAGGCTGAAATAAAAGCTAATAATAAACTTGCCCCTTTGCATAATCCCGCCAACTTATTAGGTATTCAAGCAACTAAAAAACTGTTTCCACATTTAAAGCAAGTAGCGGTATTTGATACTGCGTTTCATCAAACCTTAGCTAAAAAAGCCTTTTTATATGCAATTCCTTATTCGCTTTATCAATTAGAAGGGATCCGTAAATATGGTTTCCATGGTACCAGTCATCGCTATGTGGCGGAACAAGCGAGCCAATTGTTAGATAAAAAGTTTAGCGAGTCTCACTTGATCACGGCACATTTAGGTAATGGCTGCTCAATTTGTGCGATTAAAAATGGTGAAAGTGTTGATACCAGTATGGGGTTTACGCCACTAGGAGGTATTTGCATGGGGACACGCAGTGGTGACGTTGACCCTGGCTTATTAAACTTTTTAGTCAATGAATTAGCTTATTCAATGGAGCAGGTTGATCAGGTATTAAATAAACAAAGTGGTCTTTTGGGTATTTCACAATTAAGCAATGATTGTCGAGAGTTACAAGAAGCGGCACAAGCGGGCAATAAACAAGCGGAATTAGCGCTTGATGTTTTTAGTTATCAAATTGCTAAAACGATTGCTGCTTATACAGTCCCATTAGGGAAGCTTGATGCCATTGTTTTTACCGGAGGTATTGGTGAAAACTCAGCTTATGTGCGAGCAAAAGTGGTGTCATTATTAACTATTTTTGGCTTGGTATTATCTGAACAAGAAAACATGAATAAACGGTTTGGTGAGCAAGGTTGCATTACCAGTAATGATGGGATCAAAGCGTTAGTTATTCCAACTAATGAAGAATTAGTTATTGCGCTTGATGCCATTGCATTATTGCAAGACACCAGTAATGAAAAGGAGATTTGTTAATGACTAAACGCATTATGTTAATTCCGGTTGGTTCAGCGGTTGGGCTAACTTCTGTTAGTTTAGGGCTGTTAAGAGCATTTGAACAAAAAAATATTGATGTCGGCTTTTTTAAACCAATTTCACAACCTAAGCCAGGCGAAAATGGACCGGAAAAATCAACCGAAATCATCAGAAAAACTAGCCATATTGAGCCGCCTGAACCATTTGATTTAGCTTATGCTGAAAAACGGTATAGCCAAGGGCAACAAGATGTTTTATTGGAAGATATTGTTGGCCGTTTTGAAACCTACGCCAAACAAGATCAAACCATCATTATTGAAGGCTTAGTACAAACTCAAGAACAAAATTATACCGTTAGACTTAATCGTATGGTAGCCAATGCATTGGGAGCCGATGTTGCTTTTGTTGCCACTATTCATGATCAAGATGAATCCATTGATGAGCTATTAGATATCGCTGCCAATCATTATGGAGGGGTGAGTAGTGAACATGTTTTAGGTTGTATCTTTAATAAAATTGGTGCGCCGGATGATCCTTTGGCTATCGAGCAGAACGAATTTAGTAATGATTTACCGGCTTTTTTGTTTGAGAATTTAACTAATAAAATTCATCAATTACCAATATTTAATGAAAAGTCATTTAAATTATTAGGGGTAGTGCCTTGGAATTTTGATCTGGTTGCGCCACGAGTTAAAGATTTAGCCAATTATATTGATGCCCAAATATTGAACACTGGCGATATGGAGCATAGACGCTTACGCTCTATTAATTTTTGTGCGCGTACGGTTGCGAACATGATCGGTCATTTTACCCCGAATACCTTGTTAGTTACGCCCGGTGATCGCTCAGATGTTATTATTGCTGCTTGTTTAGCGGTAATGAATGGAACAAAACTGGGGGCTTTATTACTCACCGGTAATATTCGACCAGATCATAAAATTATGAAATTGTGCCAGCAAGCCTTTAATGCTGGTTTGCCATTATTGCTTACTAATCATGATACTTGGCAAACAGCTTTAAAACTTCAACGTTTTAATTTTGAAGTACCGATAGATGATTTACAACGAATAGAAAAGGTAAAGAATCATACGGCACAATTTATCAATAGTGATTGGGTTAATAGTATCGGGCAAGTAAAACCATTAGAAAAATCTCATGAATTTCGGCCAATGTCTCCACCCGCATTTCGTTATTTACTGACCGAGCGCGCTAAAAGAGCTAATAAAACCATCATACTTCCTGAAGGAAATGAAGTGCGGACAATTAAAGCAGCGGCACTTTGTGGAGAGCGAAAAATAGCACGTACTGTGTTATTGGGAAATCGTGATGAAATTTTAACAACAGCACAACATCAAGGGGTTCAATTAAATGACTACGTTACCATTATTGAACCAGAAAGTATTATTGATCAATACGTAGAAGACTTAGTTGCTTTAAGAAAACATAAAGGCTTAACGCCGGTTGTTGCCAAAGAGCAGTTAGCTGATCCGGTTGTGTTGGCTACCATGATGTTAGCCAATAACAAGGTGGATGGCTTAGTTTCGGGAGCTGTTAATACAACGGCAAATACCATAAGACCTGCGCTACAACTTATTAAAACTGCACCTGAAGCCAGTTTAGTTTCATCGGTATTTTTTATGTTATTACCTGAACAAGTACTTGTTTATGGTGATTGTGCAATTAATCCTGATCCTAATGCTGAACAATTAGCGGATATAGCAATTCAATCGGCAGACTCAGCTAAAGCTTTTGGTATTGAACCGCGTGTTGCCATGATAAGTTATAGTACTGGAACGTCAGGTCATGGTAGTGATGTTGAAAAAGTGAGACAAGCCACTGAAATAGCACAAGCGAAACGACCTGAGTTATTAATTGATGGGCCATTACAATACGATGCTGCTGTCATGGCTAATGTTGCCAAGAAAAAAGCCCCAGAAAGTAAAGTGGCTGGCCGTGCCACCGTGTTTATTTTCCCTGATTTAAATACAGGCAATACGACTTATAAAGCCGTACAACGTAGTGCTGATTTAGTAAGTATTGGCCCTATGTTACAAGGCATGAATAAACCTGTGAATGATTTATCAAGAGGTGCTTTAGTCGAAGATATTGTTTACACCATTGCTTTAACGGCAATACAAGCGGCGCAATAATATAATTATTTGTTGTTTATAATATCCCAAACAACGAGTGTTGCTTGGGATATCATATCTATAGAATGTTCGAAATTTGATAAAAACCGACTAAAATTAATAACAGAAAATTAATTATACCAACTCCATTAAGTTTGTGATCTTGTTGTCCGTAGGCAACATAAATTATGGCAAGGCGCTTGATTGAGCAATAGCTTGATATTGAAAGCAACGCAGCCATGTAATGAAATTGGTATTAGTTAGGTAAAGCTATGCAAGATTTGGAACGAGTTAAACGCGATTTTTATCAGCAAATGGGTGACTGGCTGCGGATAAATGAACGTATTAGTTTATCGAGTGTTACCTTTATTAGTTTATTTATCGCGACAGTAGCAGTGCTTTGTGCAAGTTATTTTGCCTTTTCAAATAATAACTTGAGTCGCCAAAATGTTGCTTTGTTAGCAAATAACAGCCAGTTGCAACAGCAAGTAGATAGTCAAACTTATCAACAAAATAGTGCGTTAACTGAGCTAAAGTTTAAATTAAAATCAGCTATCAATAGGGAAGATGAGCTTAAAAAAGAGCAGCGAAAACTAAATACTGAAATAAACCAAACAAAAAGCAAAATAACCACACTTAATACGTTAACAACTAAACTTACAGCAGATAAATTAGCCCTTGAGCAGAAATTACAGCTTAGCCAAACTCAAGTTATTCAACAGAAAAAATTATCGGATAAAAACAGCTTAGATTACGCCCGTTTAAATAGTGATTATATTAAATTAAATACCGAATTAACGGAGCGCATCAAAACGGAATCTAGCTTAGCTAAATCGTTATTAATAAAAACCATAACACCAATATGGTTTGAACCCTCAGCTTATTTTAATCATCAAGCGGTGATAGCACTTTATACCAATCAACAACCAGAAAAACTCACTTTATTCGAGCAAGAGGTTGACTATGTTTATTACAAAATATCAGGTGCAGAAACAGCGTCAGGTAGTGACGTGTTCCGTCCAATTGCGGTTAGTGATAAACAACGAGGTTTATATTTTATGGTTTATAACAATAGTGCTAAAAATTGGGCGGGTAAGGAGAAATTTGCTTTTATTAAATTTAAAGGACAAAGCAAAGAACATGTTATTTCTTTTTACTAACAACAAACAACATGCGCTTTAATGTGATTAAGAATTATTCGTCTAACGCTAACTTTACTCGAATTTTATTATTAGCCACTTTCATGTGATGTAAGCTGGCAAGGGCGGCATGTGCTTCTTTTTCATTAGGCATAACAACAAAGCCAAAACCTTTCGACAAACCGGTTGCTTGATCCAATACTAAATTACACTCATTTACTGTGCCGTGATTGGAAAATAAAATTCTAATTTCTTGTTCCGTGGTTGAGCGAGAAAGGTTACGAACTAAAAGTTTCATAATGAACCATAGTGTTTTTATAAGTTAAAGTCATTGTCTCAGGTGCTAAGCGCTAGACCAAGCTATTTATGATTTATCGGCAATAAAAAAGGCTTAAATTTTCATTTAAGCCTTTTGGGTAATCATTTCAATACTTATCGTGTTATTTGTTCTTCAACACTAGGGTCTATTATGCGTAAATTATGCTTTAAAAAGCATTAATCTCTCGCGATAAAAGAAGCAACCGTGTTAACTTCCATGCGGTTAGTTTTGCCTTTAGGTGCGCCAGGTGCACTTTTAGCAATAACCACTAAACTGTCGTTGTTAACAATGTTCTTTTCAACTAATGGCATAATTGAGTTTTTGATCACATCTTTACGCTCAGGCACATCAACTAAATAAGCGTCAACACCGTAGCTTAACGATAATAAACGTAAAGACTCAGGTGTATAACATGCAGCATAAATAGGCGCAGCAGGGCGATGTGAAGCAATTTGACGAGCAGTTGAACCTGTAGCTGTTGGTACAACAATCGCATCAACGTCTAAGTCGCGTGCTGATTTAGCAACTTGCTTACAAATGTAGGCTTGTAAGTTATCTTTGTCAGCTTGGGTTGCATCTAAGTTAATGCCATGAGCAATTTTTTCTTCAACGTGTTTTGCAATTTGTGACATAGTGTCAACTGCTTCAAATGGGTAATCACCGTAAGCTGATTCACCTGAAAGCATTAATGCATCAGTACCATCTAATACCGCATTGGCAACGTCAGAAATTTCTGCACGTGTAGCACGAGGGTTTTGGATCATACTTTCTAACATTTGTGTTGCCGTAATTACAGGTACTTGTGCAGCAATACATTTTTGGATCATTTCTTTTTGTACTAATGGTACTTCGTAACCTGGAATTTCAATACCTAAATCACCACGCGCTACCATAACACCGTAAACAACTTCTAAAATTTCATCTAGGTTGTCAACGCCTTCACGGTTTTCAATTTTAGCGATAATTTTAATTGATGAATTTTTAGCGTCTAAAATGTCTTGTACATCTAATACATCTTGTTTGTTACGAACAAACGAATGGGCAATAAAATCAACACCCGCGTCAATCGCCATTTCGATAAAGGTTTTATCGCGGTCCGTTACTGAAGGTAAGTTAATTTCTACACCTGGAACGTTAACACTCTTTTTCTTTTTAATTTTACCGTTGTTTAATGCCGTTGTGTAAAGGTTGCTATCATCTTTACTATCAACAACTAATTCTAATAAACCATCATCAATTAAAATGCGAGCGCCTACTGGTACATCGTTAACAAAGCCTAAATAGTTTACTTGTACTGCTTCTTTCGTGGTCGGAACATCTAAACCGTCAGCACGGAAAGTTACTTTGTCGCCAGTTTTAATGGTCAAATCTTCTTCAATTTTAAGATTTGTACGCATTTCTGGGCCTTTGGTATCAACAAGAACCGCTAACTTTTCACTAACAGCACGAACGTTTTCAATAACTTTACGTGTGTCTTCAGGTGTTTGGTGAGCGGTGTTTAAACGAATTACGTTTACACCACGTTTGAATAATTCACCGATAAATTCTACGTCACCTTTAAGGTCCGATACTGTTGCTACAATTTTAGTTTGTTTTGTCATTTTTCCATTCACAAATTTCAGAAGAATATTTCGGCCGCTATTGTAATGAATTTCTATAATTAATGCTGCCTTTATAGCGATTAATTTTGGACTTTTTGAGCTGTTTTTTTAGAAATGGCTAAAATAGGGGATATCTTGCCTAAAAAACATGGTCAATTAGAGGCTGAAATTAATCCGCCTCTAATAAATAAAAAGTGATAGAGGTAAAAAACCACTAAGTACGAGAGGCTAAATAACTTTCATAATCGGGGATAGTTTTCTCATAACTGCTGGCAAATAAGCTTGAATTAACTAACATATCAGCGGTTGATTCATTACAAGCTACGGGAATATTCCATACGGCTGCTAAACGAAGTAAGGCTTTTACGTCAGGATCATGAGGTTGTGCGGCTAACGGATCCCAAAAGAAAATCATCATATCTAATTTTTGTTCCGTGATCAGAGCACCTATTTGCTGATCGCCACCCAGTGGACCGCTGATCAAAGGGGTGATATCAAGATCCGTATTTTTACTTAACAAGGTACCGGTTGTACCAGTGCCATAAAGGGTATGTTGTGATAGTGGTTGTTGATATTTTTGACACCAAGCTAACAATCTATTTTTCATGTTATCGTGGGCAACTAAAGCAATAGTTTTTTTAGCGGGAGAAGTTACAGTTTTAAAAAGCATAAATGAGTTTATTTTCAATTAACATAACAACACACTAACGTGTTTTGTCGGTGCTGTAAAATGGAGAATATCCGCTGAATAATATTTAAGCAAAATTACCCAGTTTGCTTTAATAAACTTAAAAATTGCTGTTACTTATTATCAATATAGGTAGAATTGACCTTTGTTTTTTCACTCGTTTAAATTTGTTTTATTATGCGCATTATACACACCTCTGACTGGCATTTAGGTCAGCATTTTTTTGGCAAAAGTCGCGCAGTTGAACATAAACAATTTTTACATTGGTTAATTGAACAAGTGTTAGCAAATGATGTTGCGGCCATTATTGTTGCCGGTGATATTTTTGATACCGGCAATCCGCCAAGTTATGCCCGTGAATTATATTTTGATTTTGTCAGTGACTTACATAAACAAGCACCATTTTGCCAGTTGGTAATTTTAGCGGGTAATCATGACTCAACGGCGATGATTGGTGAATCAAAACAGTTGCTTAGCAAGTTTTCTACTTATGTTATTCCGTCCGTATCTGATGATATTGATGCACAACTTGTTGAACTAAGTGATCAAAACAATAATAAAGCGATTGTTTGTGCAGTGCCTTTTATTCGTCCACGTGATGTTTTAAAAAGTAGTGCCGGACAGTCAGCACAACAAAAACAGCAGCAATTGCAACAAGCAATAACAGCGCATTATCAAGCTTTGTATCAACAAGCTGAGCTTTTAGCGCAAGATAAATACCCAATCATTGCTACCGGCCATTTAACCACCGTTGGTGCAACGACTTCAGACTCTGTTCGCGAAATTTATATAGGCACACTTGATGCCTTTCCTGCTAGCTTTTTCCCAACGGCCGATTACATCGCATTAGGGCATATTCATCAAATGCAAAATGTTGGAAAATCTGAACATATTCGTTATTGTGGCTCTCCTATTCCTTTAAGTTTTGATGAAGCCAAACAAGACAAAAAAGTGTTGTTAGTTGATGTTAATGCTAAACAACCCCCAAAAATTAAACCTTTGGTTATCCCACGTTTTCAGCCTATGGCTATGGTTAAAACTACCGTTGATGCGGTAACGGAAGATATTAACGCTTTAGTTGCGCCTTTAAGCGATGGTGTTAGTTTATGGTTAGATATTGAAATTGAATCAAGCGATTATCACAGTGATATGCAGGCAAAAATTACTGAGCAGTTACAAGCATTAATTGATAATAAAAAAATTGAAATTTTACTTATCCGACGTAGTAAACAACAGCGACAGTTGTTGTTAGACGAGCAAGAAAAAATCACGTTAGAAGAATTATCACCCAATGAAGTGTTTAGCGAGCGTTTAAAACAAACGGATTGGCCGGAAAGTGATAGTAACATTGATGATAAAAAACAGCGTTTAACGCAGTTATTCCAACAAGCCTTAGATAAAATGGCGGTGTCACCAGCAGAACAACCACTTGCTGTGAGTGCCGACACATCGGAGCAAGATAACTAAACATGAAAATTCTTAGCTTACGATTTGAAAATATCAATGCCTTAAAAGGCGCTTGGCATATTGATTTTACTCAAAGTCCTTTTGACGACAATGGGCTGTTTGCCATCACAGGGCCAACCGGTGCCGGTAAAACAACCTTGTTAGATGCAATTTGTTTAGCGCTGTATCACCAAACACCTAGGCTGACAATATCCGATAAGCAAAACCAGCTCATGACACGTAATACCGCGAATTGTTTAGCCGAAGTAGAATTTGAAGTGAAAGGGCAAGGCTATCGGGCTTTTTGGTCTCAGCGTCGCGCTAAAGGGCAAGTTGATGGGAAATTACAAGCAGCTAAAGCAGAGTTAGCGACCTTAGATGGTAAAATACTGGCGGAAAAACTATCTCAAGTTAGAGCTGAAATCACGCGCATTACAGGTTTAGATTTTGCACGTTTTACTAAATCAATGATGTTATCACAAGGGCAGTTTGCCGCTTTTTTAAATGCATCACCTAATCAACGAGCTGAATTATTAGAAGAGCTAACGGGAACGGAAGTTTATGGTTTAGTGTCGCAACAAATTTATCAAGATCATAAAACCGTACTTGATAACTTAAAGCAGCTAAAAGCGCGTAACAAGGATATTGCGGTATTATCTGAACAAGAGATCAGCGAACTTGAAAACGAACTTGCTCAGTTAAATAAGCAAGAACTCACGTTAAATAATCAACGTGAGTTTTTACAAAAACTAGCCAACTGGAAGCAACAAATTAATGAGGCTGAGCAGCAGTTAACCTTGGCGCATGGTCAAGAAAAAATGATCAGCCAAAAGTATCAATTAGCACAAGCCGATTTAACAAAATATGAGCTGGCTGAGCCGGCGGAAAAGCTACGAGCAGAATTTCAACAGTTAGAAAAATTAACTGAAAAAGTCACTTTATTGCAAAGCCAGTGTTTGGAAGAGCAAAAGCAAGTAAAGCTTGTGCAACAAAAAGTCATTGAACAGCAAGCGCAATTTGACAAGTTTGCAATAACGCAGCAGCAAGCAGAGCAAAGTCACCAGCAATTAGAGCAATTAATGGTGGAGCAAGTTACACCGTTAGATAATCAAATTCATTATCAGCAACAACAAATTACCCACCTTAATGAGCAGCAAAAGGCACTTAGTACTGAGCAACAAAATATTGCCAAGCAGCGTGCTGATAAAAACAAGACATTAGAGCAAGTGCAGCAAGAAATTGCCAAGCAACAACAATTTCTGAATGAGCACCAATATTTGTTAACTTTGCAACAATCGTTACCTAAATGGCGGCAAGATGTTGAGCAAGTTATTAAGTTTCAAGAAGACGTTAACAATCTTGAAAATAAAAAATTAAATCATGAAAAAAACGCGCAGCAATTAAGACAAACTTTAGCTGAGCAAACACAGCAATTAGACGATTTGTCAAAGCAAAGTGGCACGTTAAAAAATCAACTTGAGAGCACGTTAGCAAATAAATTAGCATTATTTTCACAACTTGAATTTGTCGATTTTTCAGCATTTGAAAAGGTAAATGAAGCCGTTGAAAATGAAAGTAAATCGCAAACATTATTGCAAAGAACACGCTTAATACAGCAACTTCTTGGGCAAAGCCAAGCCCAGCAGCAGTTGTATTTGAAAGCTCATCATCAACAGCAAGAGTTTACTAAAACACAGCAAGAAATAGCAGGGTTAACAACACAAGTTAATGTTTTAAAAGAAAATAATTATAACATTGAACAGCAATTGATTTCGTTACGCGTTACCTATAAAGAATCAAAACAAACTGTTGATGACCTCTCATTGATTGTAAAACAGCATAATGCGATTATCGACCTTGCGAAATATCGTAGTGAACTTCAAGCACAACAACCTTGTCCGTTATGTGGTTCAAAAGAGCATCCCGCTATTCATGATTATCAACCGATCACGGTCAATGAATACGAAGAACGCTTAACCTCAGCACAACAGGCATTAGAAAAGTTAGTGTTAGAAGGCCAGCAGTTAGGTTATCAAAAAGAAACGAATAATAAACAGCTTACTGAACTTGACGAGCGCATTAAAAAAGAGCAAAAACAATTAACGTTATTATCAGAAAACTGGCACTTATTAAGCCATGATTTAGCGCAGCAATGTGCAATTGATAATACTGACAAGTTGGCAGAATTAACGCAGCAAAACGATCATCAATTAATAAAATTACAGCAGGTAATTTCAGATCTTGAGCCGTTAAATATTGCAGGTCAAAACATCGAACAAGCAATTGCGGACGCAGAAAAATCAGTCTTAGTGTTAGCAGGTCAAAAACAGCTTAGCGAACAAAATTTAGCGCAACTGCAAGTTATGCTTAAGCAAGACAGTGAGCAGGCGGCTGTTTTTCAAGAAAATAGCCAGCGACTTAAGCAGCAAGTGTTAGCTGAAATTACGGCCTTATCACTTGTGCCGCCAGCATTTGAACTATTAGCGGATTGGTTGAAAGAGCAAGATTTACAGTTTGCGGAATATGAGCAACGCCAACAAGCCTTAAATACTCATGCGCAAGAGCAGCAAGCGTTATCACAAAGTATTGCTGTTTTTGATGAACAGTTAGCTAGCCGAGAAAATCAGTTATCAGTAACTAAGCAAGATGTTGCACAATTAAACGATACATTAGTGGTATTACAGCAACAGCGTTCGAGCTTATTTGCTGATAAAAACGTGAGCACTGAACGCGAAAAGTTACAGGCTGAAAAAAACGAATTAAAATTACGTTATCAAACATTACAAACAGAATTACAGCAACAAAATCAAATTTATCAAAGCAAACAAGGAAATTTAGCGGCACTTGAAAGCCAACATCTAGCCTTGAGCGAAGAAAAAACACAGGCCATAGAACATTGGCAAACGTTGTTACAAGCAAGCTGCTTTGCTGATGAAAACGCATTTAAGCAGGCGCTATTACCCATTGAAGAAATTGAGCGCTTAAAGCAATTGACCACCAGTCTTGCGAGCGAAAAACAAACGGTGGCGGCAAAATTACAACAAGCACAAGCACGGTTCAGCCAATTAGAGCAGCAAGCACAAAATGAATTAATTAATTATCAACTCGCAGGTGAACAGCTCAGTCAAAAATTGCTAACCGCTTTGTTATCTGTTGACAGCCAAGTAGATGTTAACGCTTTAACAAACACAGCCATAACATTAGCTGACTTATTATCGTTAAAGTTATCGGTTATTGAGCAAGCATTAGCAAGCGTTAATCAAAACTTAAAGACAGTGCAAATAACCTTAGGACAGCAGCAGCAGCGGTTATCACATGATCAACAAACCCGAGAGCAGCAACTTTCCTTATTGCAAGAGATCAGCCTTGTGGAAGCTGAGCTTGATGACTTAAGCCAGCTTAATCACTTGATCGGCTCAGCTGACGGAAATAAATTTAGGCGCTTTGCTCAAGGGCTTACCTTAGGGCATTTAGTCTATTTAGCGAATCAACGTTTATTAAAGCTTGATGGTCGATACCAATTACAGCGTAAAGATAGCGATGCTTTAGCATTAGAAGTACTTGATACATGGCAAGCCGATAGTGTGCGCGACACGGCAACTTTATCTGGTGGCGAAAGTTTCTTAGTCAGTTTAGCCTTGGCATTGGCGTTATCGGATCTAGTGAGTGCTAAAACCAGTATCGATTCATTATTTTTAGATGAAGGGTTTGGTACCTTAGATAACGAAACCTTAGAAATCGCCCTAGATGCCTTAGATAGTTTAAATGCCAGTGGTAAAATGATCGGCATTATCAGTCATGTTGATACGCTAAAAGAGCGAATTTCTGTTCAGATCAAAGTGAAAAAACAAAATGGCTTAGGTTATAGTCAACTTGAGCCGCAATATCGATTTATCGAACAAGATTAGGGTTTGTTGAACTTTGTTTATATTTTCAGCAATAGGCTATTTTAAGTGATAGCAAAGCAGAATGAACGTTGTTTGGTTATTCCAAATGAGTGAAATTCTAATGCAGCTAGCGCAAAAAATAGCCATTGCCCCCTGTGGGCTGAGACTAAAATCGCTTTACTGGGCGTTAAAAATTATTGGTTTAGATGATTAAACGACATAATTTCAGCCTTGATTAAAAACGATTTTAACTCTCAGCTGAATTATTAAACAAAGATAAACATACCCTGATATAACTTTATTAAAGGATTAGTGACTTTGTATACTTGGATTTATTTCACCTTATTAGCCGCAACCATGCAGGCGGTAAGAACAGCCGGTCAAAAACAACTTGGCAGTAAACTTAATACTATGGCGGCCTCAGGGGTACGTTATATTTTTGCTTTGCCCTTTGGTTATTTATATTTATATGGTGTCACGGAATATACCGAATTGGCGGTGCCGAGTTTAAATAGCCAGTTTGTGATTTATGCGCTTTTAGCTTGTGCCGCTCAAATTATTGGGACAGCTTGTTTAGTGGCGGCGTTTAAATACCGTAACTTTGCTGTTTCAAGTAGTTTATCTAAAACAGAAGCAATTCAAATCGCCATTATTGGTGCGATATTATTTTCTTCACCGTTGAGCTTGTTAGGCTGGGTATCGGTGATCATTAGTGCAATTGGTGTTTTCTTTTTAGCGAAAGTTAAGTTTCACTTGAAAGACTTAATTGCTAACCCTGGGGCGGGTTATGGTTTGGCCTCAGGCTTAGGTTTAGCGTTTGCTACGTTGTTAATTAGAGAAGCAAGTTTAGCTTTATCAACCAATTTATTTTTAAGTGCTGCTGTGACTTTGGTGTTTATGATCACCGTACAGTCGTTATTTTCAGCGATCTATTTGTGGTTTGAAGACAAATCTCAGTTTGGTTTAATGGTAAAACATTGGCGTTTAGCTTTGTTTGTTGGGGTAACAAGTGTGCTCGGCTCTATTGGCTGGTTTACGGGCGCAAGCTTACAATTAGCCGCTTATGTGAAAGCGCTTGGTCAAGTTGAGTTTTTTATTACCTTGTTATTAACTTATCGAGTCTTTAAAGAAAAAATAAGCTTAGCTGAATATATTGGTATGGTGTTAATCGTGTTAAGTGTTTTAATCTTGTTGTTATGGGCTTAATGGTATTGCTTAACCTGAGCAGGGGATAAAAATGATTAGCTCGGCCATGTTAACTTTGTTAGAATCGCCGCCATTATTTCCCCTTAACAATTGGTTAAATTAATGAGTATTACAAAAAACAGTGTTGTGCAATTTCATTACACACTTAAAGATGAAGCCGGCGAAACCTTAGAGTCGTCATACGACGGTGATCCGGTAGCTTATTTACATGGTCATGACAACATGATCGTTGGTGTTGAAAAAGCGCTAGAAGGTAAAGCAAAAGGTGATGAATTTACGGCGACAGTAGCCCCAGCCGATGGTTATGGTGAAATTGAACCTGATGCACAGCAACGTATCCCAACTAAACATTTACAGGGTGCTAAACATTGGGCACCAGGCATGATGGCAACGGTAAATACTGAACAAGGTAAACGTCAGGTTACGGTAGTGAAAGTAGGGCGCTTTATGGTAACGGTTGATTTAAACCATCCACTTGCGGGTAAAACCTTAGTATTTGATATTAAAGTTGAAGATGTTCGCGAAGCAACCGAAGAAGAAATTCAACATGGCCATGCTCACGGTGTGGGTGGTCATCATCACTAAGTGTTTGATAACGACTTAATGTAAAACTTAACCTGAACTAGGGATAACAACTTGCTTTCTAGCAGCTGTTTTTCCTTGTTACTGCGTTAAATTTAATTGCAATAGGCTCGCTATTGGCGCTTAAATTTGCCTTGTACTAAGAAAAAACATCAAGCTAGAATAGAGAAAACATAAAAATATATGTATTTCATATGGTTAGCTAATTTCTTATCCCGAGTTCAGGTTAACTTACAAAAGCAGATATCACATCTGCTTTTTTTATTTTTGTTTAATATCATTCCGTATAATATGGTTATTTGACCGGATTAAGCCCAGATAATTGATCAAGTGTTGCAACACAGCTTTTTGCAAAAGTATCTAAAAAGTATTGTACTTCCGGTAGTTCAGTCACAATAACCGCCAGTTTCTTTTCTAAATTTATTTTTACGTGAGCAAATTCTTGATTACCTAAATGTAATTCATCAAGGGTTTTTAAATAAGCAGATAAAACATCCGCGGCTTTAATAATCGGCTTGTAAGCTTTATCGACATTATCTTGAACGATAATATCTTCAAAATACTCACGAAATTCTTCCGGTAATGAGGCTAAGCATTCTTGTTCGGCAAGTGTTTCTAAGCGTTTAAATTCACGGGTAATTTCAGGGTTGTGATACTTAGTATTATGATTAAGATCTTGATGACGGGCTTCGCTACATTCATGATATAAAGCTAAGGTGGCAGCGCGATCAGGATTTAAATTGCTATTAAACTTTTTATTTTTAATAACAATTAATAAATGTGATATTACCGCGACCATATGTGAATGTTCGGCGACATTTTCCGGTTTAACACAGTGCATTAACGCCCATCGTTTGATGAGCGGCATGCGGTAGATCCAAGCGATAAAGGTACTATTCATTAGATCTCCTTTGGGTTTAACGGCTAGCTTTGCCTGTATTGTTTGTTATTGCTGATAGGTTGCAAAAAAACGTTTTAGTTTTCTAAGAGCAGGCCCTAATTCATCAACATGTGGTAAAAATACTAATCGGAAATAGCCTTTTTCTTGAATGTTAAAAGCGCGACCATGAACCAGTAAGATTTTTTCTTGTTTAAGAATATCTAACACCATTTTTTCATCGTCTTCGATATTAAATTTTTCCATATCCACTTTTACAAACAAATATAGTGCACCCATAGCTGGCTTACATGAAATACCATCAATGGCATTAAGCTCTTTAAAAGCAAGATCTCGTTGCTTTTTCAAACGGCCATCACCATTGATTAATTCATTAATGCTTTGATAACCGCCTAACGCCGTTTGTATGGCATGTTGGCTAGGTACGTTTGCACATAAACGCATTGATGACAGAATATTTAACCCTTCAATATAATCAGCGGCATGTAGTTTTGGCCCGGTTAATACCATCCAACCAGCACGGAAACCGGCAATTCGGTAATTTTTTGATAAGCCTCCCATGGTAATGATCAAGACATCATCAGCTAAACTAGCTGTTGGAATATGCTTCGCACCGTCATATAAAATTTTATCGTAAATTTCATCACTGAAAATGATCAAATTATGTTGGCGAGCCAGTTCAATGATATCTAATAACACTTCTTTTGAATAAACGGCACCCGTTGGGTTATTTGGATTGATCAAAACAATTGCTTTGGTTTTATCATTAATTTTACTGGCAATATCTTCTACGCTTGGAAACCAATCTTTTTCTTCTTCACAGCGATAGTGAACAGGTGTACCACCAGCTAATGAAACAGACGCAGTCCATAGCGGATAGTCAGGTGCAGGTAAAAGTACTTCATCACCATTATTTAATAAGCCTTGTAGTGCCATAACGATAAGCTCACTGACACCATTGCCAATATAGATATCGTCAACACTAACTCCTAATATACCTTGTTGCTGAAAGTACTGAGTAACGGCAACACGGGCAGAGTAGATACCTTTAGAGTCGCTATAACCTTGTGAACGAGGTAGGTTATGAATAACATCTTTTAAAATATCATCTGGTGCTTCAAAACCAAATGGCGCAGGGTTGCCAATATTGAGTTTTAAAATTTTATGACCTTCGTCTTCTAATTTACGGGCTTCTGCTGCGATCTGTCCACGGATCTCATAACAAACATTATTTAACTTGGAAGACTTTTTAACTTTAGGCATGGACTGGTACCGTTACAAATATGATTCTAATAAAAGGTTAACTGCATTGTTGCTAAAAATTATGCAGAAAGAAACAGTTAACGACTGATTTTTTCAGGTATTTTCGCTATTTTTCAGCTTGACTTAAAAATACCAATAAAAAAGGGGCTAAACAGCCCCTTATTCAAATGAATACTGGGCGTTATCAGCAACTGGCAAATAACGACATTACTTCGCTAATGGCAATAAGTGATTTTTCACCTGTGGCGCGATGTTTAACTTCAATTTCTTGATTATCAAGGTTACGTTCACCAATAACTAATAATATTGGTGTACCAATTAATTCATGATCTTTAAACATGACACCAGGGCGTTCTTTACGGTCATCAAATAAAACTTCAATCCCTGCCGCTTGTAAGTCGGCATATAGTTTATCAGCCACTTCTTTTACACGAGCTGACTTTTGCATATTCATCGGCACAATAGCTACTTGGAACGGGGCGATAGCTGTAGGCCATTTGATACCATTTTCATCGTGGTTTTGCTCAATAGCAGCCGCAACAATACGTGAAACCCCAATGCCGTAACAACCCATGGTTAAAATTTCAAATTTACCAGATTCAGTAAGCACACCACAGTTCATCGCTTGTGCGTATTTTTTACCTAGTTGGAAAATATGTCCAACTTCAATACCACGTTTGATCACAATATTGCCTTGACCACAAGGGCTTGGGTCACCTTCAACAACATTACGAATATCGGCAACCGTATAATTGGTGATATCACGATCCCAATTTGCACCGGTAAAATGGTGATCATTGTCGTTAGCACCACAAACGAAATCAGCTAAATGTGCAGCACTGCGGTCAACAACAACAGGAATAGATAAGTTAATTGGGCCAACAGAGCCAACATTAGCACCGGTAGCCGCAAATACTTCTTCATCTGTTGCCATGGTTAATGGGGCTGCAACACCTGAAATTTTTTCAGCTTTAATTTCATTTAATTGGTGATCGCCACGTAAAACAAGGGCAATGATAGGTGCAGCAGCTTCGTCATCGGCTTGTTCACCTTTAACCAATAGTGTTTTAACAATTTGGTTTTCGTTAATGGCTAAAAAGTTAGCAACTTGCTCAATGGTTTTAACATCAGGGGTTGCTACTTTAGTTAACTCAGCATTGGCTGCTGGGCGCTCACCTTGTGGCGCTAATGCTTCTGCTTTTTCAATGTTAGCAGCAAAGTCACTAACATCACTAAAGGCAATATCATCTTCACCTGAGTCTGCTAACACGTGAAATTCATGCGAGGCTTCACCACCAATAGAGCCTGTATCAGCAATAACTGGGCGGAAGTTTAAACCTAAACGT
Organism: Thalassotalea agariperforans; assembly: GCF_053470345.1. Classification (NCBI taxonomy): domain Bacteria; kingdom Pseudomonadati; phylum Pseudomonadota; class Gammaproteobacteria; order Alteromonadales; family Colwelliaceae; genus Thalassotalea; species Thalassotalea agariperforans. The sequence continues at coordinate 96,674 of NZ_JBQMWH010000008.1, forward strand.
TCGAAAATACGGCAGTAGGCATCAAACATTTTTTGATACGTTGCTTGTAAACACTCATCTGAGTTATGAAATGAATAGCCATCTTTCATTAAAAACTCACGACCGCGCATTACGCCGAAACGAGGACGAATTTCATCACGGAATTTAGTTTGTACTTGGAAAATGTTTAATGGCAATTGTTTGTAGCTGCTAATTTCATTGGCAACTAGCTTAGTGATCACTTCTTCGTGAGTTGGTCCTAAAACAAAAGGACGATTGTGACGATCGGTAATACGCAATAATTCTGGACCATAATCGTTCCAACGGCCTGATTCTTCCCATAAATCAGCAGGTTGAACAACTGGCATTAAGGCTTCAATGGCACCGGCACGTTCCATTTCTTCACGAACAATATTTTCTACTTTACGTAAAACTTTCAAGCCGGTCGGCAACCAAGTATATAAACCTGACGCGACATTTCTAACTAAACCAGCACGTAACATAAGTTGATGACTGATCACTTCTGCATTAGCAGGCGTTTCTTTTAAAGTAGATAGCAAATATTGGCTAGTACGCATTACAAGTAAATTCCGTTAACGGGTTAAATTTTTTAGGGCGCTATTCTAACAGGGCATGAACTAAGGAAAAAGTGTTATTTCATTGTCGCGCGCGGTATTTTTAGATAGCTATGGAGAGTAGGGGCTGTTTATCTTTGTTTAATAATTCAGCTGAGAGATAAAATTGTTTTCATCAAGGCTTAAATGATCTCGTTTAGTCATCTAAACCAATAATTTTTAACGTGGAGTAAAGCGATGATTATAGCCTCAGCCCGCAGGTTAATGGCTATTTTTTGCGCTAGCTACATTAGAATTTCATAAAATTTCAATTATTTAGTATAACCAAACAACGTTCATACTGCTTTGCTATCACTTGAAATAGCCTATTGCTGAAAATATAAACAAAGATCAACAACCCCTAATAGCTAAAGGCAACAAATAATGCCATAAAGAGTAAAGTGGAGAAACAAAAAAGGGCGCTAATAGCACCCTTAATTATCATTAAAATACCAAGATATTTAACTAATGTGTTTAGCTGTAACTTCTAACACTTTAACTGTGTTGGTTGCGCCAATTTCACCCATTAAATCACCATGAGTTAGAACAACTTTATCACCCGCTACTAACTTAGCTTGTTTACTGACAGCGGTTAGAATTTCATCGGCTAATAAGTTGTTATCAACGGCAATCGTTTCAAATGCCATTGGGTAAACACCACGATAAATAGCAGTTGTTGTTAACGTTTTTGCATGACGTGATAATGAGAAAATCGGTAAGCCTGAGGTGATACGAGACATTAATTTACTCGTGTTACCTGATTCAGTTAACGCTACAATGGCTTTTACACCTTCTAAATGATTAGCTGCATACATTGCTGACATCGCAATAGTTTCACCAGCACAATCGAAGGTTTCATCTAAACGGTGCTTAGAAATATTAACTGAACGATGTTTTTCAGCGCCAATACAAACATTAGACATTGCTTGTACTGTTTCTACAGGGAATGCACCTGCCGCTGTTTCAGCCGATAACATAACAGCATCAGTACCATCAAGTACGGCGTTTGCAACATCCATTACTTCTGCACGTGTTGGCATTGGCTGTGTGATCATCGTTTCCATCATTTGGGTTGCGGTAATAACAGCACGGTTTAATTGACGAGAACGGGCGATCATGTGCTTTTGTTTACCCACAAGTTCAGCATCACCAATTTCTACACCTAAATCACCACGCGCTACCATAACAACGTCAGAGGCTAGAATGATGCCATCAAGTGTTTCATTATCAGCAACCGCTTCCGCACGTTCCACTTTGGCCACAAGTTTAGCGTTACAACCAGCAGCTTCGGCTAATTGACGAGCATATTTCATATCTTCAGCATCACGTGGGAATGAAACGGCTAAAAAGTCAGTTTGAATAATAGCCGCTGTTTTAATATCAGCTTTATCTTTATCTGTTAATGCTGCAGCAGATAAACCACCACCTTTACGGTTGATGCCTTTGTTATTTGATAATGGACCACCAATAGTCACTTCAGTGAATACAGATGTTTCTGAGCTGCTTAAAACTCTTAGTTGTACGCGGCCATCATCAAGTAATAAAATATCGCCAGCATCTACATCTTGTGGTAATTCTTTGTAATCAATACCAACTTTTTCTTTGGTACCTTCACCTTTTGCTAACGTAGCATCTAATTCAAATTTATCACCAACAGCTAATTCAATTTTGCCATCTTTAAAAGTAGAAACACGAATTTTAGGGCCTTGTAAATCACCTAAAATGCCAACATAAATGCCTAATTCTTGTGAAATCTCGCGAACTAATTTAGCGCGGTTAATATGATCTTCGGCGCTGCCATGAGAAAAGTTTAAACGGACAACGTTAACGCCTGCGGCTAAGACTTTTTTTAATACTTCTCTATCTTCAGTTGCTGGCCCTAGGGTAGCAACAATTTTCGTTCTTCTAAGCATCTTGTAGACCTTATAGTTTTATGGGAAGTGAGCGTTTGGTTATTATATCGGTCACCGGATCCAATGGTGAAATAAATATGGCTTATATTCAGTATTATTTACGTTCAAAACGTGAACTGATCAAGCTGTCTTTAACGCGTTTTAAATGTTCACGGAAATGTGAATCACGTCTGAGTGTAAAGCCTGTGGCTAACACATCAATTAATGTTAATTGCGCTATACGTGAAGACATTGGCATGTATAAATCAGTGTCTTCTGCTATCTCCATCGATAGTACAATATTACAGATTTTAGCTAAAGGGGAATCGGCAGTGGTAATACCAATAACTGTGGCATTATTGTCTTTGGCAATTTTTGCTATTTCAACCAAAGATTTTGTTCTGCCGGTATGTGAAATAAAAATAACGACATCACCTTGACTACTATTGATCGCGCCCATACGTTGCATAAGTATGTCGTCAAAATAGACCACCGGAATATTAAAAGGAAAAAACTTGTTTTGTGCATCATGTGCAACCACCCCTGATGCGCCTAGGCCAAAGAAAGAAATTTTATTGGCTTGAATTAACAATTCGACACAACGGTTAATTAATGCAGGGTCTAAAGTTTTTTTCGCGAGCTCTAAATTAGCCATGGTAGATTCAAAGATTTTAGTCGTATATTCGGCAGTTGAATCATTTTCATCTACATGTCTGTTGACATATGGTGTTCCGTTAGCAAGACTTTGTGCTAGATGCAATTTAAAATCGGGATAGCCTTTGGTATCAAGGCGACGGCAAAAGCGATTTACGGTTGGTTCACTGATATTCGCTTGTTTAGCTAGTGCAGCTATACTCGCATGAATAACGGTACTTGGAGAATCTAGAATAACTTCGGCGACTTTTCGTTCTGATTTACTAAAAGTTTCTAGTTCGTTAGCAATTTTTTCAAGGATATTCATGAACATTAACCTAAAGGTTGGTCTAAATGTAATTAATTTTCATTTTAAAAAGCTTTAACGCATTTAAAATGAAAGTTAATTTCAAAATTAACAGTTAATATAAATCAAATTATCAAGAATTTGAAATATTTAATAGTAAATAAATTTTTTTGTGAGCTTAAGCTCTATAGATAGTATGATATTTCATAAAATCTGAGGCTTTTGTAATAAAATTACAAAAAAACCTTTACTGAAACCCAAATACCCGTTAAATTAACGCTAAATGTAATTTAGTTACATATTTAGTAAACTAGAGAAATATCTATGAATAATATTGAAAGCCAAGCTGCTAGTGAAATTGTCATCTTTGGCGCGTTAGGTGATCTATCTCGCCGTAAGTTACTTCCATCTTTATACCAATTAGATCGTGCCGGTTTAATTCATCAAGATAGCCGGATCATTTGTGTTGCTCGTCAAGAGCATACTAATGAGTCATTAATTGATGTAGTAAAAGAAAATTTTGCTAAATTTGTTCCTGAACATGAAATTGATCAAACAGCCTATGACCGTTTTTTATCACGTTTAGTTTACCAACGCGTAAACTTAACTGAGGTTAGTTCTTATCAAGGATTAGCTGATGCTGTTGCCGGCGGTCATGACATTCGAATTTATTACTTCTCAACAGCACCATCATTATTTGGTGATATTTGTGATGGTTTAAATGATGCCAAATTAATTACTGATAACGACCGCGTTGTGATGGAAAAACCAATCGGGCACTGTTTAGAGTCATCTAAAGTTATTAATGATCAAGTTTCGCGCTTTTTCAAAGAAAACCAAACTTACCGCATAGATCACTACTTAGGTAAAGAGACAGTACTTAACTTATTAGTAATGCGTTTTGCTAACTCATTATTTACTACTAACTGGGATCGCAACAGTATTGACCATGTGCAAATTACGGTTGCTGAAAGTGTTGGGGTTGAAGGCCGTTGGGGTTATTACGATGACGCCGGTCAAATGCGCGATATGGTGCAAAACCATTTATTACAAATTTTATCGTTACTTGCCATGGAGCCACCAGCTGATTTAACCGCTGATAGCATTCGTGATGAGAAGTTAAAAGCATTAAAAGCGTTAGTACCTATTAATAGAACTAACGTGAAAGAAAAAACCGTTCGTGGTCAATACTCGGAAGGTTTCTTAAATGGTGTACCTGTACCTGGTTATTTACAGGAAGAAGGCGCTAATACCAACAGTGATACTGAAAGTTTTGTGGCGATTAAAGCTGAATTTGATAACTGGCGTTGGTCTGGTGTGCCTTTTTACCTAAGAACAGGTAAACGTATGCCAGCTAAACACAGTGAAATTGTTGTTCAATTTAAAGCACAACCGCATAACATTTTTAAAGACAGCTACACCGACTTACCAGCGAATAAATTAACGATTCGTTTACAGCCGGATGAAGGTGTTGAATTGCAAATCATGAATAAAATTCCAGGCATTGCTTCACAAATGCAAATTCATGAAAACAAATTAGATTTAAGTTTCTCTGATACTTATGAAAATGAGCGTGTGATTGATGCTTATGAGCGTTTAATTTTAGAAGTGATCAACGGCAACCAAGCCTTGTTCGTTCGTCGTGATGAAGTTGAAGCCGCATGGGAATGGGCTGACGGTATTATTGATGCTTGGAAAGAGTCTAACGATAAGCCAAAACCTTATGCTGCCGGTTCTTGGGGACCAGTTTCATCTATTTCTTTAATCGCGCGTGACGACAGACAGTGGGTTGAATAATGTATCAATTAAATGAATTCGCTGACCGTTCAGCACTCGATCAAACATTGGCAGATAATGTTGCCGACATTTTAGCTGATGCTATTAAACACAAGGGTAAAGCAAGTATTGCGGTATCTGGAGGTTCAACACCAAAAGGTTTTTTCTCTCTTTTATCGCAAAAAGATATTGCTTGGGATCAAGTTACTATTACCTTAGCGGATGAACGCTGGGTAGATATTACGAGTGAAGCCAGTAATACCCGTTTAGTACACGAAAACTTATTAGTTAATAAAGCTAAAAAAGCACACTTTTTTCATATCAAACAAGGTGATGAGCTTAATGCAGAAGTGTTAAGTGATTTAATTTTTGCTGCCGACAGCAAATGTTTACCTTTTGATGTCTTAATTCTTGGTATGGGTGAAGACGGTCATACCGCGTCTTTATTCCCATGTAGTGAACAAATTGATGCCTGTTTTTCAATGTCGACAGCATCACTTTTAAAAGTAAAACCAACAACCGCACCACATGATCGTATTAGCTTTAGTTATAAAAGCTTAATTGCGAGTAAAAATATCTTTTTACATATTTGTGGTGATAACAAAAAGCCAGTTTTGGAAAAAGCTCTTGCTGGCGATAACGTTAAAGAAATGCCGATTCGCGGCTTCTTACAACATCCAACAGTAAATACCAATATATATTGGGCGGAATAATTATGAACTCACAAATACAAGCGATCACCGACCGAATTATCGAACGAAGCAAAGATACACGCTCAGCGTATTTAGCTAAAATTGATAGTGCTAAAGCAAAAACAGTACATCGTGCTAGTTTATCTTGCGGTAATTTAGCGCACGGTTTTGCCGCTTGTGGTAAAGAAGACAAATTGAAGCTTAAAGGTATCAATCATTCTGATGTAGCAATTGTTTCATCATACAATGATATGTTATCGGCTCACCAACCTTATGAAACCTATCCTGCTATTATTAAAGCGGCTGTTTCTGAAACTGGTGGCGTAGCGCAATTTGCCGGTGGTGTGCCAGCCATGTGTGACGGTGTTACACAAGGCCAACCAGGCATGGATTTAAGTTTAATGAGCCGTGATGTTATTGCTATGTCATCGGCTGTTGCTTTATCTCATAACATGTTTGATGGCGCACTAATGCTTGGTATTTGTGACAAAATTGTTCCGGGTTTATTAATTGCGAGTATGACGTTTGGTCATTTACCAACGGTTTTTGTGCCTGCTGGTCCAATGCCTTCAGGTATTCCAAATAAAGAAAAAGCTCGTGTTCGCCAGCAATATGCTAAAGGTGAAGTGGGCGAAGAAGAATTACTGGCGGCTGAATCAGCTTCTTATCATAGTGCTGGTACTTGTACTTTTTTTGGTACGGCAAACTCAAATCAACTTGTTGTTGAGATCATGGGCTTGCATTTACCTGGTGCTTCATTTGTTGCGCCAAATACGGAACTTCGTACCGAGCTTACTAAAGCCGCGGCGAAGCAAGTAACACGTTTAACGCAGCAAAATGGTAACTATATGCCGGTTGGCCGCATGATTGATGAGCGTTCAGTGGTCAATGCCATTGTTGCCTTAACAGCGACTGGTGGTTCAACTAACTTAACTATGCACTTAATTGCTTTTGCTCGTGCAGCAGGCATAATCATTGATTTCCAAGATTTTAATGATATTTCTGATGCAGTGCCGTTAATTACCCGTATTTATCCTAATGGTCATGCTGATATTAACCACTTCGAACAAGCGGGTGGTATGGCATTATTATTTAAAGAATTAATTGCCGCGGGTTTATTGCATAATGATGTAGAAACTATTTGTGGTAAAGGACTTGATGCTTATACTAAAAAACCAGTATTACAAGACGGTAAATTAGTTTGGGTTGAAGCAACTGATGTTTCAGGTGATCCTGAAGTAATTGCCACCGTAGCTAAACCGTTTAAACATGATGGTGGCTTAAAAGTACTAAAAGGTAACTTAGGTATTTCGGTTATTAAAACGTCATCACTTCGTGAAGGTGCTGCTGTTATTAAAGCGCCAGCTGTTGTTTTCGAAGATCAAAATGATTTACAAGCCGCTTTTGATGCCGGTGAGTTAGAAAAAGATTTTATTGCTGTTGTGCGTTTCCAAGGTCCTAAAGCACGTGGTATGCCTGAACTACATAAATTAACACCACCATTAGGGGTGTTACAAGATAAAGGGTTTAAAGTTGCATTAGTAACTGATGGCCGTATGTCAGGTGCATCGGGTAAAGTACCAGCTGCTATTCACCTTTGTCCTGAAGCGTTAGATGGTGGCTTAATTGCTAAAGTACAAACAGGCGATATGTTATCGCTTGATGCAGAATCAGGCGAGTTAAGTTTACTTGTTTCAGAAGAAGAACTTGCTAAGCGTGAATTAGCGTTATTTGAACAAGCCAAACATCATGAAGGAATGGGACGTGAATTATTTGGTGCGATGCGTCGTAACTTAAGTACGTCTAATACCGGTGCCTGTTCATTATTTGATAACGAATAAGGATATTTATGACAAAATCGATAAATTTAGTGGCAGATATTGGTGGTACCAATATCCGCCTTGGTATTGCGGATGATACCGGCGACATACGTGCATTAACCGTATTTCAATGCCGAGAATATCCAGGTTTAGCTGATGTATTGAAAAAATACATTGCTGATAATGATTTAGCGCAATACAGCATTAATGCTTGTTTAGCGATAGCCTGTCCAGTTGATAACGATCTTATTACCATGACCAATTTGCCATGGTCGTTTTCGAAATCAGCGATAAAAACTGAATTAAAGTTAAATAAGTTATTATTAATTAATGACTATACGGCTATTGCGCATTCGGTACCTTATTTAACCGATCAGCAAAAAGTACAAATTGGTCAAGGTCAACCGGTAGCAGGGCGTCCAATTTCAATTTGTGGGCCTGGTACCGGTTTAGGTGTGGCTAATGTCGTACCAAATGGTGATAATTGGATAAGCCTTGGTGGCGAAGGTGGTCATGTCGATTTTGCACCAATTGATGCAATTGAACAGCATATTTTGAATTTCTTGTTAAAGAAATATAGTCATGTTTCCTACGAACAGTTATTATCTGGTTTAGGTATAGAACAAATATACCAAGCGTTATGCGATTTTCATGGCGATACGCCAGAACAATACAGTGCTAAGGATATTTCAGCTAAAGCTGTAGAGAATTCTTGTCCGCGTTGTGTTGAAGCATTAGCGCAGTTTTGTAAAACCTTAGGTAGCTTTGCTGGTAATTTATCTTTAAACTTAGGCAGTTTTGCCGGTGTTTATATAGCAGGCGGCATTGCACCAAGGTTTATTGAATTTATTAAAAATAGTGATTTCAGAGCTAGGTTTGAAGAAAAAGGGCGCTTAAGTGCCTTTAACCAAAACATTCCTACCTATATAATAACGGAATCACAACCAGGCATATTAGGTTCTTTAGCCTATTTACGCCAACATAATAAAGAGGAATTATCACGTGACTAAGCAATGGCAAATTATGCCAAATGAACTAATGGCAACAGGACCATTAGTACCAGTATTAGTAATTAATGATGTTGCACATGCTTTACCAATTGCAGAAGCATTATTAGCGGCAGACATCAAAGTTTTAGAAATTACCTTACGTACTGAAGCGGCTTTAGGTGCTATTGAAGTGATTGCGAAAAACTTACCAGAGGCGATTGTTGGCTCAGGTACAGTAACTAACCGTGCTTTATTACAAGCATCAGCAGATGCCGGCGCTAAGTTTGCGATCAGCCCAGGTTTAACTCCAGATCTTTTACAAGCGGGTAATGAAGGTAATGTTGCTTTATTACCAGGTATTTCTACCATTTCTGAGTTGATGACGGGTCTTGATCATGGTTACGACCATTTCAAATTTTTCCCAGCAGAAGCCTCGGGCGGTCCATCAGCGTTAAAAGCGATCGGTGGTCCATTACCAGATGTACGTTTTTGTCCAACTGGTGGCATTAGCATGAATAACATCAAGAACTATTTAGCCTTACCAAATGTAATGTGTTGTGGTGGTTCTTGGTTAGTCACTAATGACATTTGTAAAAATGGTGATTGGGGACAAATTACTAAATTAGCAAAAGAAGCCTTAGCCCATATTGCTTCATAAATAATAAACTCATTATTTATGAGAAATAAAAAACCAGCATGAAAATGCTGGTTTTTTTTGCATATTTTTATAGCTGAATTATTCGGAATGGTATTATTTGAATTTTTCAGCATGATTTCAAGGCACAAAAAAGCCTGCAAAAGCAGGCTTATACCATTCCGTATAAAGAAGTGCTCACTTAGAACGTTATGGGCGGCATTAGAACAAACAAAATTTGTGAAGATATAGTTATTCTACATCAAATAAATTTTGTGCAGTTATCATGGTGCCCATACGTTCCCAAAGGGCGAGTTTTAAAGGCTTATATGCAGCGTTATTGATTTTGACAAGGGAATAACCATTCTCTTCAATCAATGCCTTGCCTCTAAGCCTTTAAATTCTCGCTAAGCGATCACTTTCTTATACGGATTGGTATTATTTAGCAATAAAAAAATGCTTATTTAGCGATGAAAGCCACTAAATCTAAAACTTTGTTTGAATAACCAATTTCGTTATCGTACCAAGAAACAACTTTAACAAACTTGTCGTTTAATGAGATACCCGCATCAGCATCAAATACCGAAGTACAAGTTTCACCAATGAAGTCATTAGAAACAACAGCATCTTCAGTGTAACCTAAAATACCTTTTAATTGACCTTCAGAAGCTTCTTTCATTGCCGCACAAATTTCTTCATAAGTTGCAGCTGATTTTAAGTTAACAGTTAAATCAACAACTGAAACATCAGGAGTAGGTACGCGGAATGCCATACCGGTTAATTTACCGTTTAACTCAGGAATTACTTTACCAACAGCTTTGGCAGCACCAGTAGATGATGGAATGATGTTTTGACCAGCACCACGACCACCGCGCCAATCTTTAACAGAAGGAGCGTCAACTGTTTTTTGAGTCGCTGTAGTAGCATGAACAGTCGTCATTAAACCACTTTCAATGCCCCACTTGTCGTTTAATACTTTGGCAAGAGGTGCTAAACAGTTAGTTGTACAAGAAGCGTTAGAAACGATGTCTTGACCAGCATAGCTGCCTAAGTTTACACCACATACAAACATTGGCGTGTCATCTTTAGAAGGAGCAGACATTACAACTTTCTTAGCGCCAGCTTCGATATGTTTACGAGCAGTTTCATCTGTTAAGAATAAACCTGTTGATTCAACAACAACGTCAGTGCCAATGGCATCCCATTTTAAATCAGCAGGGTTACGCTCAGCAGTAATACGAACAGTTTTACCGTTAACAATCAGGTTACCACCTTCAACTTCAACAGTACCGTTAAAACGACCGTGTGTTGAATCATATTTTAACATGTAAGCCATGTATTCAACGTCGATTAAGTCGTTAATACCAACAACTTCAATATCATCACGCTCAACAGAAGCTCTAAATACAAAACGACCAATACGGCCAAAACCGTTAATACCAACTTTAATTGTCATAGCTAAAATACCTATTAAAAACTTAATTAAAAAATAATGTAGTAAAATTACACCAAATAGTGAAAAATTTATACAAAAAACTGAATAAACCCACTATTCACAGGATTTATAATGCTTTTTGTATGTATGTTTACATAATACTAAAGTTTTATACGTATTACTTCATTTTTATTCAAATTTGTTAATGATGTTTACACTGATATATTGCGGAGTTTTTGTGCTATAAAGTAAAATATTGAATAAATTTAAGTAATTAAAGTTAAAAAATAAGATTTAATATGACAGAAAGTGATTATAAAAATAAACTTTCCGAAGATGCTTATAAAGTTTGTCGGTTAGCTGCAACAGAAAGACCGTTTACCGGTATATATAATGACCATTGGCAGGAAGGTACTTATTGTTGTGCCTGCTGCGAACAACCTCTATACCTTTCTAGCACTAAATTTAATGCCGGTTGTGGTTGGCCAAGCTTTTATCAAGAAGTTAAAGGGGCGGTTAAATCAAAACCCGATCTTAGTCATGGTATGAATCGCATTGAAATTTTATGTGCTAACTGTGATAGCCATTTAGGCCATGTTTTTGATGATGGCCCACAGCCAACGGGCAAACGTCATTGTGTTAATTCGCTTAGTTTATTGTTTAAAGAGAATTAAACTTTGTAAGGTGATGACTAGGTGCTGCGTTGTTGTGCTTGAGCGCGGGCATGTTAGCGACTACAATGTCGCACTTTTTATTTTATTAGGTTATTAAAATGAGCGATAACAAATCGTTACCAGCTTTACCTGATCGTCTTTCAGGTAACCCACGTAGTCCATTCCATGTTGAAGAAATTTTTGAACACAATATTGGCATTTTATTGAATGGTAAAGAGCGCAATGATGTTGAAGAATACTGTATTAGTGAAGGTTGGGTAAAAATACCAGCACCAAAAGCATTAGATCGTCGTGGCCAACCACTACTGATCAAATTAAAAGGTAAGGTTGAAGCTTTTTATCTGTAAACAACTAACGTTAGCGTTTTTTGAAGTATAACGTTTTGTTTATAAGGAAATATAAAGAAACAGTTTGTTTTATATGATTTAAATTTACCGATCATTAGCAACAAACTGTATTCTTTAAAAATAACCGCAGGAAATAATGTCAAAACTTCAACAACAAACATCAGGCATTAACACGCGTAAAGTTCATAAAATTATAGGTTTAGTACTTATTTTTCCCATGTTTGCTTGGGCATTAACAGGCATGATCTTTTTTATCAAACCTGGCTATCAAGCGGCATATGGGCAATTAAAGGTAAAAACATATCCATTAACCAAGTCCTTTGTTTTGCCTGCTAATAAAACATGGCAAGAAGTTAAGTTAGTTAAAACAATTTTAGGTGAACATTTATTAGTTAAATCTGCCATTCAAAGCGAGCATTTACATGCTGGCACATTGACAACATTCATTCCTCCTAGCGCAGCAGAATATCGTTTATTAGTAGAAGATGCGGTGTCTGATAATAAACAACGTTACGGTGATATAATTCGTATTGATCATTTAACCGCATTCACAAGTACTGGTGTTGACATAACGCTAGACTGGAAAAATTTAACCCTGCGGCAAACAGGGCAAGATACAAAGCTTATTAACCTTATTTATAAAATTCATTATTTACAATGGACACCCATTAAGTGGGTTAACCAAGTATTAGGCATGGTTGGGTTATTGTTAATCTTAGTATTAACGGGGTTTGGTATTAGACTATTCATTGAGGGTAGACGATAAATGGATGAAAGGTTTTACTGCACTTTAAAAAAAGTAGTATGGATAATCCCCCCTAAGTAATAAAAATCAATGATGAATTAATAAATCTAGGGGAGTGCGTTTTATTCTATAGTATTCCTGCTTTTATTTGTTTATCGGCATAATCAACAGCACGAGCTGTTAACGCCATGTAAGTAATACTTGGGTTTTGACTTGATGAACTGGTCATACACGCGCCATCAGTAACAAAGACATTGGGCACTTCGTGCATTTGGTTCCATTGATTTAAAACTGAGGTTTTAGGATCACGTCCCATGCGAGCCGTTCCCATTTCATGAATAGCCGCTCCGGGCTCTTTGATTTTATCGGCTGTAGTTATGTTGGTACAACCAGCCGCCTCTAACATTTCTACTGCTGATTTTAACGCATGTTTCCGTTGTTTTGTTTCATTTTCACTCCACTTAACATCAAAGACAATTTTAGGCATGCCAAACTTATCACGATCATTAAAGTCTAAATACATACGGTTTTCATGTCTTGGTAACATCTCGCCAAAGCCATGCATATGAACACGCCATTTACCAGGTTTGAATATTTCATCTTTTAGTGCGGCACCAATTAATCCTTCTGGCGTATTGCGGGTACGACTAGCAGCCCCCTGAAAACCATAATGGCCTAAGAACTCAGTTTGACGTGTTTCTTCGTTAATGTTAACAAAGGGAGGAATATAAAATCCTTTTGGACGACGACCTTGATAATATTCGTCATCGTGTCCTGGTAAAGTACCATTTGCCACCATACCATAATGATGGTCCATTAAGTTATGACCTAATTCGCCACTGCCGTTGCCTAAACCGTTTGGAAACGATTCAGAACGACTATTTAATAAAATGGCTGTTGTTCCCACTGTACTTGCACAACAAAAAATAATTTTGGCGTAATATTCAGTTATTTTACCTGAATGTATATTTTTAACTTTAACACCAGTTGCTTTTTTTAGCTCTGCATCGTAAATCACTTCCATCACGATACTGTCTGATTTAAGGGTTAAATTTCCTGTTTGTCGAGCTACCGGTAGAGTGGCTGATTGGGTACTGAAATATGCTCCAAACGGACAACCACGGACACAACGGTTACGTGCCTGACATTGCCCGCGTGTGCCTAAATGTACCTCCGGCTTATATTCACTCAAGTTAGCGGTGCGACAAGGTGTGATCACCCGATCAGGATATTTTTTACGTACGGCTTCGCGAATAGCAACTTCGGCAGTATTTAACGGAAAAGGGGCAATAAACTTACCATCAGGACATTGCTCTAAACCTTCAGCTTGACCAGCAACACCAACAAAGGTTTCAACATAATCATACCAAGGTGCGATATCTTCATATCTAATTGGCCACTCAACAGCAATACCCTCACGTTTATTGGCTTCAAAATCGAATTTTCCCCAACGAGGTACATGGCGTCCCCATAATATAGAACGACCACCAACTTGATGACCTCTAAGCCAAGAAAAGGGCGCATCTTCCTTGTAGGGATATTCATCGTCACGATTAAGAAAATGTTTGGAATCTTCTCTGACAAAGCCATTTAATTTGTTTTGTAAGAAGTATTTTTCTTCTTTTTCTTTTAGTGGTGTATGTCCTTGATTGGGCATATCCCATTTATCTAAGTGTGCTGTTGGATATTCTCCATGTTCAACCATTCGGCCACGTTCTAACATGAGTGTTTTATGGCCTTTTTTTGTAAGTTCCATGGCAGCATAACCACCGGAAATTCCTGAGCCAATTACAATAGCATCAAACATTGTCTCTTTGTTGTTGTGGATACTGGAATTATAATTAGTATTATTTGTCATTATTATATCGCCCATGCCTTGCCACCCACTTCTTTTACTGAAATGTCAGGGTTCCAGCCACCAGGAATAGGTAAATAATTTAAGTAGTTTTCTGCAATTTTTTCGGTTGATAAAAAATAGCTAATGGTTTGTTGTTTTAAATCGAGATAAGCGCGATACAGTGGCGAACTTTTATCACTTGTTTCAATTGCTATCAATGCTGCTTCTTGTGCTTGTGAAGTTGCATCAATAAAGTTTTTAGCGTTTAAGTGCTGCTCAACAATAGCCATTTTTTTTAAAAATTGTTGCTGATAACTTGGGGGAAATATTTTGGCTAACATGTTATCGAGTATATAGTTTACTTGTACTTCAGTGGCTGAAGGTGAATCTGTTTTGGGTAAAATAGTATCCATTACTTGGCTGATTAATTTAAATTGTTGTTGGCCAAAAAATTCAGGAATAACCTTGTCATTGTTATTGACGAGATCTTTACCCTTAACTCGTTTATTAACTGTTGAGTTTGTGTGCTCGCTACAACCAAGTAACATGCTAGCAGTTAAAGGAGCGATAATCGCTGACCCTGTGATTGTTGCTGCATATCTTAATATATCGCGTCTATTCATTTACTATACCTTGAGGCTTTATTCTTTTAATTGTTGTTTAGTCATATCGTTACGTTTGAATAGACTAACGGTTTGATCTTTTAGTTGAATTTTTAAGGTGTGTAGAGTTTGTTATTTAATACGTGTGAGTGTAATTGTCGTTATTTTTGCAAACATAAAAACATAAATAATCAATATTTGTCAATAAAAATCACGATAGGTCTTTTTGTCGCTTTTATTTATCATGACGATGTTTTTTAGTCTGTTTACGTAGAATATTTATCTTTCGAGGCCATATCTACAGATTAACGTTATTACTTAGTGATATTGTATTATGAGTTATTTTATACAACTTACTCTTTATTGAGTAATGGGAATAGTTTAAATAGTTGTCACGGCCATTAAAAATCAAGGATAGCGATTAATGAAAAAAGCAGTTTTTATATTAACTCTTATGGTATTTGTTATGGAAGACGTACAAGCGGCAAGGTATTTTAAGGCTCTATACACAAAACCGGTAGGCTTATATGTTGGTGGTCAAGTTTTTAAAAGTGGAGCAAGTGGCGTTTTTGGTGAAGATAACACACCTGTTGATTTTAATTTAAAAAAAGCAGTGAAATTTAATTACTTTATTGCGTTTGAACATCCTTTCTCATTATTTCCAAATGTACGTATTTCAAAGGTAGGTGTTGAAACATCAGGTGAAACTACTTCTACGCAAGAGTTTTTAAGTTTTGAGGATGGGATCTTTCATATTGATGTCGAAACTGAAGTTGCAGTAGATGCTGTTTTCAATGTCAACTATGTCGATTACACCTTATATTATCAATTGTTTGATAACAGTGTAATTTTATTTGACCTTGGTTTAACCGCGAGAGATTTTAATAGTGCTGTCACTGAAACGGAGACAATTATTACTGTTACTACAAGTGATGATGGCGGCTTGGATGCAGAAGAACACCCAGAACATGGTCATATTGTTACAGAAAGAACAAAAACAGTTATTACGGAGCAAAGAGGCCTAACTGATACTGTGCCGATGCTGTTTATTGCCGCTAATTTAAATTTACCATCAACTAATTTTAATGTTTTTGCCCAAGGAGATTTTTCATTCGCAGGTAACTATAGATTTGCTGATTTTGAAGTTGGCCTAAGTTATTTGCTAGTTAATAGTAAGTTAGGAGATTTTAATCTGACCTTAGGTTATCGGTTTGAGAAAGTGACATTTAAAGATGTAAATAACTTACCTAGTGATGTTGATTTTAGCGGCGGTTTTGTAGGCTTGATTGCACACTTTTAAATAAAAGCTAAAGTCACCACTATTTGTTTACACCAATAAAGTAAACGTTAGGGGATATTGTTTTTTCTCTACTTTAATCAAACTTTATTGCCCGGCGCTTACCACGCGAAGCTGGGGCCGGCTGGTTACTAGGCTTATTGTTGGGGCTTTTGTTTGCATGCTTGTGTTGCTTGGTTGATTTGTTTTTTGAGTTATTACCAGCGTGTTTGTTTTGCGGTGTAACTTTTTTGTTTGGCTCTTTTGGTGTTCTTGGTGCCGGCATGACAGGTTCGGCATGGCAGATCATTTCAATAATATCGCCATTAAATTCGATAATATCACCAGAGAATACTTTTTTGCGTTTTTGGCTTTCAACTTCACCATTTAATAAAACATAGCCTTCACTGATCACTACTTTTGCTTCACCGCCACCACTGACTAAATTGGCAATTTTTAGTAATTTATACAGCTCAATGGGTTGCTGCTCTAACTCAACTTGGTAATGATCTGACATAAAACGGTACTTGATAAAATTTTCGCTATTATCCTACATCTTATGACTGAATTGTAGTTTAAAGATATTTGTTTATTGGAATAGGTGACAGGCTTTGTTAATCCCCGTTAAAATAGGCGTTTATCTCGTTAAATAAGTGCTATTTTGACTTCACCGAAAATTTTTATAATTGGTTTACCGCGTACAGCCACCACCAGTTTATCCGTGGCGATGTTAGAGCTTGGCTTTACTGTTGCGCACACCGCCTATACCCATAAAGCTTTTAGTGATGCGCAGGTAATGGCCGATACACCCATTTATTGTGACTATCAAATACTTGATAAACGTTACCCCAACAGTTTGTTTATTTATTTATCGCGTGATTTACCACAGTGGTTACCGTCGATAAAACAATTACTCAATCGTATGTCGGTTAACTTGTTGCGTGACGATGGCGGCTTTAATCCTTCAATTAAACGTTGTTTTACCCATATATTTTCTCCGTTTACTGAGCAAAATATTAATGATGATGCGTTTTTAACCACGTGTTATTTAAAGCATCAACAGCAAGTGTTTGACTATTTTGCTAACCGTTCACAAGATTTATTTTTGCTCAACCTTAGCGAGCAGGGCAGTTATCAAGGTTTGATTGAGTTTTTAACGCTGCAGCTTGACGAGCTACCCAATGAATTTAAGCAAGTTGCCAAACAGGGGCGTTTTCCACAATTAAATACCGGCGCTAAAGTAACGGCATGGAAAGAAATTAAACATCCGCGTAAGATTGAGTCCACCAATAAAGGACGGGTTGAGTTGAAATAATATTTTTAACCTTGTTCGATAGCATGATAACGTTGACTGACATCATAATGAAGTAAGCTTGTCTGTTTAAATTTGGCTTATTTAACAAGAACACTTTTGATCGGTTACTTGCCTGTGTAAAATAACCGACATTATTTTCCATTCTTTGATTTATAAAGCATTTAGACCCTATGTTCGATTTAAAATACGATACGCCATTCTCTTGGACCGAAGCTGTGCTAGCTGACTTTGATACCTTTTTACAAGATCACGCTTCAGCGGAAAAAAAAGCGTCAGGTATGGCGGTGTCTATGATATCCCATTACCCTGATCGCACACGTTTAGTTCGTGCCATGGCCGACCTTGCCATTGAAGAACTTATTCATTTCAAAGAAGTGATTAAAATTATTCAAAAGCGTGGTTCACAACTTGGTGATGATGTAAAAGACACTTATGTGAAAGATTTACGTAAATTGTTTCGTCACGGCCAAGCGGAATTCTTTTTAGATCGTTTAATTGTTGGGGGCGTTATTGAAGCGCGTGGTTATGAACGTTTTTCGTTAGTAGCTCAAGCGTTACCTGAAGGACCAGAAAAAGCTTTTTACAGTGAAATTGCGGCTTCAGAAAAAACACATAAAAACTTATTTATTGAGCTAGCTTACGAATATTTTGATAAAGCAGAAGTTGATGCGCGTTTAGAAGAAATATTAATTGCAGAAGCTGAAATTTGTCAGAAATTACCTTTTAGAGCGGCATTACATTAATAACGATAGAGCAATAGCTAAAGGGTAAACGACATTAAGTGAGTAACACTATCAGCAAATCTTTGAGTAAATATTTAGCTAACTATAGTGAAATTGAAATTTCACAGTTGGCTAACTTTCCAAAAGAGCATAAATTTCAACATGCTTTGGTTATTCCTGCTTATCAAGAGTCAGCTGATTTTATTAATAACTTTTGTCAAAGTGCGTTAGTTAAACAAAACGTATTGGTGGTTGTGGTGTTAAACCAACCAGATTGTGATGATAACATTCAGCCGCAACAGGCTTTATATCAGCAATTGCAAAAATTTGGCAAAACAAAGGAGATAAGTGCAGAGCTTACCTTCATCGCACTAGGTCATTCAAATAGTGCCTTGTTAGTGGTCAACCGATACCAGCGCCCGATACCAGCAAAACAAGGTGTTGGCTTAGCGCGCAAAATTGGTTGTGATCTTGTTTGTCAGCTGATCGCAACTGACATTGTTAAGAGTTCATTTATTGCATCAACAGATGCGGATGCTTGTTTACCCGATAATTATTTCACCGTACAACAAATATTATCAGCGAATAAACACAGTGCTGGTTGTTATAATTTTGTCCATTATTGTGCCGATAAAACCATTCATCAAGCCACCCAAACCTATGAAACGGCCTTAAGATATTATGTTGCAGGTTTAACCTATGCTAAATCAGCTTATGCCTTTTTTACTATCGGTAGTATCTTGATTTTTAATGTAAATGCTTATGCTAATGTGCGCGGTTTTCCTAAAAAAAGCGCCGGTGAAGATTTTTATTTATTAAATAAATTAGCAAAAATTGGTGCGGTTGCTTTACTGACCGACAGTACCATTACACTGCAAGCACGGTTATCTGATCGTGTTCCTTTTGGTACTGGCCCTGCGGTACAAAAAATTCTCAATTTAAACGAACAAACCTTGCCATATTGTTATTATCATCCTGCTGTTTTTGATGAACTTAGAATGGTGAATCAAGCGATTGTTTTATTAGCTGGGCAGTTAGCTCAATGTTCAGTGAATGATAAATTGGCTGGCGTTGATACTTGGTTAGCCTCATTATCATCCGTTAGCCAACAAGCGTTGAAAAACATTGGCTTTGACAGTTTTATTAACAAGCATTTAACCGACAGTACGACACAATTTAATAAACAGTGGTTAGTGTGGTTTGATGTCTTTAAAACCCTAAAGTTTATTCATGCGCTGCGTGAATTAGCTTACCCAGATGTTCCTTTACAAACGGCTTTAGCAAATAAATCCTTCTAGGGTCTGGTGAACTTTGTTTATATTTTCAGCAATAGGCTATTTTATACGGAATAGTATTAAGTGATAGCAAAGCAGTATGAATGTTGTTTGGTTATTCCAAAGGAGTGAATTCCAAATGAGTGAAATTCTAATGCAGCTAGTGCACAAAATAGCCATTGCCCTGCGGGCTGGGGCTAAAATATTAAACAAAGATAAACAGACCCTAAGCAGTTATCTATTTTATTTAAGTTTTCTTAATATTCCGTTAAGTTTTGTTAAACTAAATTGAATTTTTCAATTAGGTAGAAAATATCGTGAGAACTAATAGCCATTATTATCAAAAACTAGCCGTTGCCTTGTTATTGCTCATAAGTGCTTTAAGCCTATTTAGTTGCTCGCAAGAGGTTGCTGATGAGCCTGATCCCGTTGTTAAAAACTTTGAACAGCAATTAAAAACTTACCAAGGACAAGTGGTTTATATCGACTTTTGGGCATCATGGTGTATCCCATGCAGACAAACATTTCCTTGGATGAATGCGATGCTCAGCAAGTACAAGGCACAAGGTTTTAAGGTAATTACCATTAACTTAGACAGTGACAAACAAAATGCTGATGATTTTTTACAGCAATATCCGGCACAATTTGAGGTAGTGTATGATCCTAAAGGTAAGTTAGCCCAAAAGTTTAACTTAAAAGGCATGCCGAGTAGTTACCTTGTTGATAGAAAGGGTAATGTTGTGAGTTCGCATACCGGCTTTAGTGATGAAAAAAGTAAAGCCTACGAGCAAGAAATTATCGACCTACTTGCACAGAAATAGATTTGAGTATCATTTAAAAATATTGAAGGTGAATTATGTCGTATTGGTTATTTAAGTCAGAGCCTGACAGTTTTAGTATTGATGACTTAATGGCTTGTCCTGAGCAAACCGAACCTTGGGATGGTATTCGTAATTACCAAGCACGTAATTTTTTACGTGATCAGGTAAAACTTGGCGATCAACTATTTTTTTATCATTCTAGTTGTAAACAAGTGGGTATTGTTGGTGTGGCAACCGTGGTGAAAGAAGCTTATCCTGATCCAAGCCAATTTAATCCTGACTCTAAATATTTTGATCCTAAGTCATCACTTGATAATCCACGTTGGGTGATGGTTGATGTGCGTTTTCAAGAAAAATTTGAGCATATCTTAACGTTACAAAGCATTAAAGCTAACCCGCAGATAACTGAGATAGGTTTAGTAAAAAAAGGCCATCGTTTATCGATTATGCCAGTAACTGATACTGAATGGGCTCAGCTATATCAGATGGTAAAAAAGTCAGATGGTAAAAAAAGTTAAAAAAATAGCCGGTTAAAACCAGCTATTTTTTATTGTTAACGTGAAAAGCTCAACAGGCTTTAGTCATCACTAATAAACACACGGCCAGTGGTTAATGTAATTAATAAATCTTGCCATTCACTTACATCCCAATTTGCTCTTTGCCCCATGCTAATAGCACGTTCTAAGTTTTGAATTACTTGGGTGTAATCACGATTTTTTCTGTCTTTATGAGACAGTGCTAATAAATAATAGTATTCAGGATTATTTGCCTGAGAAGTTTCAATTTGACTTAAATAATTAATAGCACCTTCAAGATCATGGAGTGATTTATCGTTAGCTGTTAATTTTAAATCAATTGCTTTGATTGTTGCGGCATCATGATTTTTTTCCATGGCAGACTCAAACCAAAACAATGCTTTTTTCTCATCGTTTTCAACCCAAGGGCTAGATAATAAAATATTAGCTAAACGGTATTCAGCTCTTGCTAAACCATATTTACTGGCTTCTGAAATCCAATGGATTGCTTCTGGTATGTTTTTTTGCTCTCGGTAAAGTTTAAAACCGTATTCGTACATAGCTGCAGGGTGACCAATTTTAGATAAAGCTAACAAGAGGCTTTCAATTTCACCATCTTCTTGGTTTAACCAAGGAAAATTTTGCAGTGCCATGGCATATTGGTATTTGTCATTAAGTGATTCACTCGCTTTTAATTTAATCGCAGCACGGCGAATACGCTCGTATAACTTTTTATCTTCTTCTAGTAAGGTAAACTTGCTATAACCTGCGGCACCTAAGTACACCCGATTAACAAAATCAACAGGACGCTTGTTAAAGTCAGGTTTTAAAGTTGGAAACAGCTTAAATTCATCAATTAAACTTTTTGTAAATCCAATTATTTGAACATCAGCTATGTTTCTTATCGAACCATCAGGGGCTACATCATGATCTAAAATGATGAAAGGTTGCTTGGGTGTCGACATTAACAAGGCTAAATCATCATATTCTTCTTCGCCATCTTCACTAAATGACGTTGAATAACTTTCTTCATAATTATCACTGTATTCGTCGGAGTGGTACTTGGTTTCTAAAGCAGGTTCGCCTTCAAAAGTGACTTTATAAGCTAAGTTTTTTTCATTAATGATCGGAAAGTACTTAGCCATAACTGTTTGTTTGCCATTACTTTCATTAAATTTAGATAAAATATTGGTAAGTGTTTGTTTTTCTTCTGGAGACACGTTACTTAACATCTTATTAATTATTTGTTCCGCATCATGAAATTTATATTCAGCCGCTAAAGAAAAATAAATTAAGGCGTTTAGCGTGTCTTTTTCAACCCCTAAACCTTTCAAATATATCGTAGCTAATTGGTAGTAGGCATGTGGGTTACCTAAACTAGCAGCTTCTAAATAACCTTGTTTTGCTTGCTCATAGTTTTTTTCTGTAAATAAGCGGTCGGTTTTTAAAATATCGGCAGACATCGCTGTTAGTGGAAGAACAATACCAGCAAGTGTTATTAATTTTATCTTTGTTATAAATTTTTTCATTTTTTCAGCCAAAAAAGTCAGTAGCTAAAACTACTGCCTTGTATTTGTGGAGTGATATTTTATTGTTCGGTGTAAACTGATAAATAAAATATTCCATGTTTAATAAAACAATACCTATTAAGGAATTTCCTTTTGTTATTATGCTGAATAAATCTTATTTAATCATTATTTAGCAATGGTGGTCATAATGATTTTAGTAAAGATCAAAGTCAAGCGTATTTACATTAGCTTACATTGACTTTTCAGAGGTGGTTATTTTGTCTATTACACATATTTATTGGATGTTAGTTTCAAAAGGGTAATAAAAAACCACCTTAGTTCGTAGGTGGTTTTATTTTTACTTACACCGAGGATGTTTTAGTTATTTTTATGTATCAAACGTACAGGCCCTAATAATCCTGATTTTTCTAATACCTGTGACTTAGGTTGTTTAAAAAAGTTATAACCAGTAAACGTGACACGCTCACTTTCTGGCGGTCGTTCATTATTGTTGATCCAAGAAACGGTATCACCAGTCATACTATAACCACTAGTATCGGGTAGCGCTTCATCACCAATTAAACGATTAACCCAAGTATTGGTGATATCAATTTGTAAGGTGTTTTCGCCGGCTTTAATGGCGCTACTGATATCAACAGCAAAAGGTGGCTTCCATAAGGTCGCAAGTTTTTTTCCATTAACGGTGATTTCAGCAATGTGTTGAACGTCGCCTAAATCAAGATAAAACGGTTGGTCTGTTGCTAGTTGACTTGCCGATAGGTTAAAGGTTTTATGGTAATTAGCCGTGCCAGAAAAATGTTTGATGCTGTCATTGTTATGTTTAGTCCAATCGATCAATGTATCGAAAGAGACACGTCCTGGTCCGCTCCAATTTTTATCAAAATTAACCTGCCAACCTCCTTTAAGCTCAGTAATTGATAACTGTTTATTGTTTGTTGAAGAGGTAATAGATGCTTGATAAATAGTTTTATTCAACGCCGTATGGCTGCTGTCATAAGCTAAGGTATTGTTATCTCTTCTGATCAAGACAAAACGAGAACCATGAGGCTCAAGCAATAACTTAGTGGTTAAACGATTATTCTGCTGTTTAAACTGCGTGATTTTTTCAACACTGCCATTATCAGCATGCCAAATTTCAGGCTGGCCATTACCTTCGCGTATATCAACATTCAGCTCAGCAAACTCAGCTTTATTGTTGTAAAAAAAGTATAAGTCGTTGTCTCCAATACGGCGATGGGTGAATAATTTTACTGCTTGGCCATTAATTTTTAGATCTGGCTGGTAACCTAATTGTTCAATTGCTTTATCAAGCGGAAGGGTACTGATCTGTCCTTTACCAACTTTTCTTAAGGCTTGCTGGCCATCACCCCAAAGTTCATTAGAAATTTTTTGAAAAGCGGCTGTTTTATCCCATTCACTAAAACCAATAGGTTGAGTTGGTTTGGCACTAATAATTGTGGCGCCGGCTTTAACTAATGTTTGTATACGTTCAAGCGTTTTCATGCGCATGTGCTCAGGTTGGAATAATTGCAAAGCGCGATAACGGGTACCTTCGGGTAATACTAACCAACCATCTTTTACACTAATGCGATCAATTAACACTTCGCTATTAACATAGTCGTAATTAAAACCATCTGGCACCTTAGTATTGTTTTTATTTGGAACACCTTTAGATGATAAGTCACCTAAGTGAATTAAAAAGTCAGCGTCAGGTACACCTTGTTGTAATAAATACGAACCACGCGCTAAATAATTAAACCATTCAACACCACCATTATCCCACCATGTTTGAGTACGATCGATGTGAGAGCCTATGCTGTCCATGGTCATACCTGGTTTAATATAGTTATTGGGTTGATGTGCAAAGCGATGGAACATAGTTTCGTTAATGCCACGTGCCCATATTTGATCACCATACTTTTTATAAAAGTATGGATGGCCTTTCCAGTTAACGGTATTAATTGAAGTAAACGATTCGGCAGAAATAATGTTTTTACCATAAATATGTGCAGATGAAATAGCGGCACTCACACGGCCAGGATATTCTTCATCACGCACCCAAAATTCTCCCATTAAGCGATCGGCTTTGCCACCAGCGCGTAATTCGTCAAAAGGGCCCCAACCGTAGGGTTCAATATAAGATTCCATGCCATATTTTTTGGTTAATCTGGTGAATTCACCAAAATAATTTTCAACCATTAAATCAGCAAGGTGTTGTCTAAACTCTTGTAAAATCGCGCCACTATGCGCCGGAGATTCAATAACGCGACCGGTGATCAGTGGTAACCAAGGAATAAAGTCATAATTAAATTTATCTTTAAAAGTTTTATCTATGCCTTGTGTCCAGTTTTGGCCACCCATTTCGTAGCTGTCAATTTCTGAGGTTTTAAGAGATTTATATCCTTTGGCTTGAGCGGCTTTGGCGAGCTTGCCAACGTATTGCTCAAAATGAAACTGTAAAGCAACTGGATCAAACTTGTCACATTCTAAACCTGTTCCTTCAACTGTTGCCGGAATATTTTTAGCACCGGTACTGGTGTAACCAAAGCGTAGAATTCGCCAGTTTCCTTTTGGTAACGTGATACCGTTTTTAGGTAACTCTCCACGATTAAGTACAAGTACATCTTTGGCTTTAGTAACTACGTTATGGTGTGTTGTTGGTGTTAACGTTAATTTACCACGCTCCATAGCGTTCATTGCTAGCCAATGTGGAGCTCTTGGCACAGACCATAAATCAAAACGTTTAATGCCAATAGGTTTATCAAAAACAAAACGAAAATATTTCGCGGTAAAACCATCAAAAGTTGGGCTAAATGCCCATGTTCTTGCACCTGTGCGAGGTCGTCTTAATTTTTCAACAACCGTGGTAAAAGTTACGCCATCATCTGATATCTGCAAAGCAGCCTCACCATGACGAGACGGGGTTTCAATTTGCAAACTGCGTAGCGTAGTAGGTTGGTCAACCTCAACTTGTAGCCAATAGTCGTTATTTTTATTTTCGGTGAAAACCAGCTCGGTATCCCAGTCGTTATCTTTTAATAAGTTAACAGCTAAACTAGGATCAGAACTAGATAATTTAGCGTTAGCAAATAAATTGCTTTGATTAAACTCGTTGGCAGGTAAGGCAATAAGTGCGATGTCTTGGTACAAGCCTTCTTCAAAGCCTGGTTGCTTTAATTGCTCCACGGTTATTTTTTTACCTGCATTTTGCTTGATGGAAATAGCCTCTTCCGACCAAGTAATACGTTTCATTGACATTTCAGGGGTGATCCATGGTCCGCCACTAGACGACCAACCGTCAGCATTGTGCACGCCCATTTCTAAGCCATTTTTATCTGCTTCACCTATGGCATGTAAAAGGGTGTCATTAAACTCTTCCGTACCAAATCGTACAGGACCTCTTGAAGAATATGGTTTGTTTTGACGATGAACATGAAAGAATATTGCACCTCCAATTCCTGCATCAGCCATGGCTTTAAAGTCTTGGGTAAAGCCAGGTTTGCTCAGGTTGCCGTTCATGGCATGCATCCAAGTTTTAGGTTTGTAGTTTTTTTGTGGCGTTTTAAATTCTTCTGGAGATAAAGCTTCTGCCTGTAATGAAGCTGACATCAACAGTAGAGGAGCACTGAGTATGGTTGTTATGAGTGTTTTATTAAACATAGTATTTTCCGTTGAACTCGTTTAATAATGAATAGACAAGAGATAGTTAAAATTGATACCCCTAAAAAAGAAAACACCTGCCTATTACTGAAAGCAGTACCTGCAGCTGAAATAATTATGATCAACTTTATGCTTAAAACCTTAGCAAGAACAGACGGTTAACATATTGATTATTTTTATTTAATAGCGTAAGTTACTGGGCTTAATATAACATGGAGGTTAGTATGAAGCTCTGTAAATACCTTTTCCTCCAGAGAATATGGACATACTCATCGAGTAAACCTTGTTGCTACTATTATTAGGGTCTGTTGAACTTTGTTTATATTTTCAGTAATAGGCTATTAAGGGAATAATTGTATAATGAAAAGAGGAAAATTAATGAAGTATTATGTTGCGTTACCACTATTGTTGTTGACCAGTTGTGCCACAACCAATTACAACCCATTCTTAGATGAGAAGATTGTTAAAAATCAAGTATGTCAATCAAGCTTAAAAACATTAGTGGAAAATGATGCCTTTTTGGAAGTGAAAACATTGATCGATAGAGAGTGTAATAACCTTGTCGTTAAAGGCTGGGTTAAAGGCAAAATTGATAATGCTTTTGATAAACGCTGTAAAGCATCATTTCAATATTTGGTTCAACGTCCAGCCCTACAAAGAGTGGCTAAACAATTTATTCAAAATGAATGTTATCCTGAAAACCCAAATAAGTTTTATTGGAAATCAACAAAAAATGTAGAGTAGAAAGCGAGTAACATTACTGCTTTTTTCTTTTCGATTGAGCATAGCCAATTAATGATGGGATCATGGCAATAATCAGCGAAGCTGCCATAACCGTGGCAATTAAATATAAGCTGTTTAACGACCAAATATTAGTACTAATATGTAAACCAAATTGGTTGGCTAAATAATCATCAAACATGAATAAGGTGCCGGTAAGCAGGCCGGCGCCCAAGACAATACTTGTTAAAGTGATAAATAAGGCTTCTAATTGTACCAATAAAAATAAAAAGGTCGGTGAAGCGCCAATCATACGTAATAATTGAATTTCTTTGCTGCGCTCTCTAATCGATGATAACAACATAGCACTTACCCCTAAACAAGCAGCAACTAGTACCAATAACGACACCAATAATAAGGTGTTTTCTAATATTGTCATCATTTGCCAAAGTTCAGATAGGGCAATACCAGGTAAAATAGCCATTAATGGCTCTGGTGAGTACTGATTAATTTCACGCTGCAGCCTAAAGGTAAGTACTTTGGATTTTAGTCCTAACATAAAAGCGGTAATGCTTTTTGGGGTTAGGTTAGCAAGTTCTGTTTGCTCAGTATTTTCTTGCAGGCTGTGTTGGTGGTTATGTTCATGCTGATGAGCATTGCTATGTTTTTGATGGCTTTGCCAATCCATGTGCATCGCTTCAATACCTTGTAAACTAACATGCAGGGTATTATCTACAGGTGTTCCCGTTGGCGCTAAAATACCAACAACTGTAAAGGGGGTTTGCTCGTGCAGTGCAAAACTTGTTTTAGCAATCCCGTGGGCAAGTACCAGTTTATCACCTAGTTGATAACCGAGTTTGTTAGCAACATGAGCGCCTAATACCACATCAAATACTTGGCTAAAAACTTCGCCTTGCTCAAAACTTAAACTGTGCTGCTTACCGTAGTTAAAATAGGTAAAATAATCTTGGTTAGTGCCAAGCACTCTAAAACCTTTGTGGGAGTCGCCTAGCGATAATGGAACAGCCCATTTTACTTTAGGATTTGCTTCAATATCTTTAAACGATTGCCAACGCATATTATTGGTTGGGCTGCCAATTTTAAAAACAGAATAAAGCAATAAGTTTAAGCTGCCGGTTCTTGCACCGCCAATTAAATCAATACCAGAAACTGTATTAGCAAAACTTTCTTTACTTTGGTGACGAATATGCTCAACACCTAATAAAACAAAAATGCTTACCGTCATCGCCATAATAGATAACATGATAGAGCCTTTACGATCACCTAGGCTTTTAAGTGCAAGTTTAGTTAACACAGGAAGTTGGCTCCAATTGGTTGATCTCGTTTAATGATTCTACTCGGCTAAAGTAGTGAGATAACGACATATCATGGCTAACAAATAATAATGTGATCTTGTGCTGTTTAACTATCGTCATCAATAAGCTCATAAAGTTATCACGGTTTGCTTGATCAAGAGATGATGTTGGCTCGTCGGCAATCAGTATCTGGGGTTTATTAATGAGAGCACGAGCGATAGCTATTCGTTGCTGTTGGCCAATACTTAAATTGCGTACCGGTTTATTCCAATCTTGCTCTGGAAAATTTAATGTCGTTAATAAGGTTTGAATATCGTTATCAAGAGAACGGTTTGATTTAGCAAAGTAACTGGCTAAGCGAATATTATCGATAGCATCTAGGTAAGGAATTAAATTAAATTTTTGAAAAACATAACCAATATGATTAGCTCTAAATTTATCTCGTTGGCGCGGGCTCATGTTATTCAATGCTTGCCCTAAAACAGTCACCTTGCCTTGTGTGGCGCTAAGTACACCACTTAATAAACCTAATAAGGTCGATTTGCCACCACCGGATGGTCCATAAATAAAGGCATCTTCACCTTCACCTAATGACCAAGTAGGGATATTTAAAATAGGTACATTGGCTTGTTCAGGATAGCTAAAACAAACATTTGATAGGTTAATTGCCATGGTTTACTGCATTTCCAATGTTAATAGTTCAGGTTATACAAATTGGTATTAAATATGATCAACAAACGGTTTAATAGCTAAATGATACAATGTATCATTTAGCTATTAAACTTCTTTTTAAATCTGAATGTTATGAGTAAATTAAGTCTTGCCAGTATTTTCTTTTTGTTGCTGTTAGGGTGTGAAAAAGCACCAGATCAGCAAAGAATTAATGAACAAATTAGCAAAGCAGCTAATAAAGTAGAAGATCCCACAATTGAAAGCCAACCGCAAAAACTGTTACCAGCTTCGGCCTTTATGAGTGCTGAGTGGGTAGATTTAATTCCGGAAGACGACTTAGAAGTTTTGCTAAATCCACCAGCGTATATTGATGAAATACCTGAAAACTCAGCGGAAGATCAATTAGATAACACAGGGAATAATAATGTTATTAATGCGAAACTTACCAGTTCAGAAGGTGATGCAGAAGCTGAACGTTATCAACAGGCATTAGCATCTACCCGTGTTATTTCTGCCGTTAACAATGTGCCTATTCGCATTCCTGCTTTTATTGTTCCGCTTGAGTTTGATGATGAACAGCGGGTGACGCAATTTTTTATGGTACCTTTTTTTGGCGCTTGTATTCATTTACCGCCACCACCACCTAACCAAACCATTTTTGTTAATTATCCGCAAGGGTTCAAACTTGATGATTTAACCGAGGCTTATTGGGTGTCTGGTATTATTAAAACATCTAAAGTCGAAAATGATCTGGCAACGGCAGCCTATACTATGGAAGTACATCACCTTGAACTGTATACAGAAGAATAAAAACAACACGTCGAATATGCTTACTTTGGCTTGAGCAATTTTCTTTAAATACCAGAATGTTTGACCTTGGTTAGCGTATACATGCTAATAATTGTGCTTCAATGATGTCCGCTAGGTTGTTATCTATATTTTTATCGAAATTTAATGTGATAACTTCAATAAAACTTTCTTGGTTATTGGCTTGGGCTTTTGTTTTTTCAGGCATTGGTGGGGCTTGGGTTAAGCCCTCATTAGTTACGTTATAGCTAAATCGACCGTGATTGGTGTTACAACTTGCTTTAATGCGTTCAGCATTAATGGTTGTTAATAAACCCTTTAGTTTATTGTGATCAAATACTTTGCTTGCAGAAAATCGCCAACCAATACTGGTGAATTCTTCACCATGATTAACTGCTTTAATAAAGCCGGACTCAGGTATTGGCATTTGTGCGATCAATGTTTTTTCAATAGTGCTATGTTGATGTCCATGTTGGGAAGCCGAGAGCAATGATAAAGCAAAAGTGTTATTACCGGCTAAATGGGCTAGATGAATTTCTCCGTGCTGTGCAAAGAGCACTTCAGTATTGCCATGACCATGTGATTTTACATAATTTATTAACCGTGACTTATCGTCTTTTTGATATAAATCGACTTTATTGCCAATCACCATATCGGCAATGGCAATTTGTTGGTTAAAAGTGTCATGATTAGTGTAACGTGGGTTGGTTAAATTTCGAGCATCAACTAAGGTGATCGTTTTTTGTAAGTTCAGTACCGGTTGATAATGTGGTTTTGAAAGCACGGTTAATACTTCTTTTGGATGGCCAAGGCCAGTTGGTTCGATAAAGAGACGATCTGGCTTAGCTTTGAGTAATAACTGATTCAAGGCTATTTGCATTGGTACGCCTGCCGCACAGCACATACAGCCACCCGGTACTTCACGAATAAAAACACCTTGTTGTTCTGAATATTGGCCAGCAAATAAAGCACCATCAACACCAATTTCACCAAATTCATTAACTAAAACAGCCCAGCGCTCATTGGCGGGTTTATGTTTAAAAAGTTGTAAAATGGTTGATGTTTTACCTACCCCTAAAAAGCCGGTGATAATGTTGGTTGGAACGGCGCTGATTTTGCTCTTCATTATTTCTCGTTAGTTATGTTAACCACAACATTTTTTAAATTTACGACCACTGTTACAAGGGCAAGGATCGTTGCGGCCGATTTTTGCTTGATTATAAACGATAGGGCTTTGCGGTGCACAACAAGCTGATTTACTACAGCAACTACTTGCTACTGCGGTTGTTTCTGTGGCACTTGCTAAATGATTAATTGTTTGATTTTCAGTATTCATTGTTTAAACCTATTGGTAAATGAGAGTAGATAAGTGGCAGACTTTGCTACTTAGTGCCGACAACTTTTGTTGCTACGACAGCGCTTAAAGTTAATTAAATGTGCGCCAGCAACTAGCATTGCGCCTATTAAGGTTAATGTTTTTTCACCAGTTTCCCCGATCATGTCATGATCTAAACATAGCGCTGATACCATCAAGGTAAGACCTAACATGCCTAAAACAAGTAAATGATATCTATGATGTTTTTTACATCCCATTGTAAGAGCATACAGACTTGTTGGGATCACAGCGATTAACATCCATTTATGAAAGGCTTCATCGTGAAGATTAAATGCCGCTAAACTTGGTAATAGGGCTAATAAAATCGGCAATACTAAGCAATGTATGGCGCATAACATTGATAATCCGATAGCAAATTTGTCTGTTATTGCTGTTGTTTTCATTTTTTATCTCTTGTGTAATTAAGTCTTAATAGGTTACTGGTGTTAACCCTTGAGTAATTTAAATGGTTTTAATTAGTTAAAATTAACGGTGTTGTTATTCGCATCAAGTGTTAAGGCACCTTGCTGACTTGGTGTGATCCACATGGCTTGTATTTTTTCAATTCCAGGAAATGGTACAAACACATTGAAATCAATGGCTGAAATTGACGAAGCTTGGTGACATTGATAACGATAATAAGCGGATACTTCACTGTGGTTGTCGGCTTGGTGATTTGTCTTTATCTGCTTATTGTCATCATGATGCTTATGGCTATGTTCACTCGTATTTGTTGTGTGATGCTCTGATGATATGCTTGATAAATCGATAACTTGCTCGATAAAGTTGCAATTTCCTCCTGAAAATACAAACAATGTTTGAGGTTGGCTTAACAAGGTTTTAGCCGCTTTAATTTTGGCAATATCAGCTGGCGTGATGGCTCTATGCTCAAAGCCGACAATATTGCTAGCAGGTGAGTGTATTTCAATTTCTAGGTTTTGCTTATCTATGGCAATGGTAATTTCAGATAAACCATGTAGATGAGCATTAAGAGAAGTACTTTGCTCTGCAAAGCTCAATCTATGTATACTTGTGCTTAGCATAGCCACGCTTAAGGTTAAAATATTAAGGTACGTTTTCATCTAATTAATTAATCAGCTAAAAAATCAAGGGTTAATAATAATCTTTGCTCATCTGCTTTTACGGGGGGAGAGCGGTGTACTAAACCACCACCTTTACTTTCATCCCAGTTTTCACCTTTTAGCAAAGCAACATCACCTACCGTTAATTGGTTTATATCTTGTGGACTCTTAAACAGGCCTGATTCTTCGTCAGTTTTTCCTTGGTTACCAGCACCTAATTTACGGCGATCAACAGCGTCATGATTTAGCCATTCAGTGGCAATACCATGATAAGTTGTTACTAAACGGCAAGGGATATGATCAACATGAAAACGAGGGCACATAGCTCGATCAAGTACAGTGAGCCTTAATCCTGCTCGTTTAAGGTCAAATAAACAGCAAAACATATCAACCAATAAGGCAATATCATCACTTAATACGGAGATTGCCTCAGAATTGCCAAAGGCTTCAGCTAATACTTGTTGGGTATCTTCAGGTGTTACGGCAAGAACAGCTGCTGTTTTAGTGTGAGTTTTTAAAAATTCGCTGACAGCAGAAGTTAGCTCAGGTGAAAGGTCACGTTGCCAAATAACCATATTAGCGCCATCTTGATAAATGTTGCTAAGCACTTCAGGAGTGTTACATTGTATCGTTTGTCTGCGCAATATTTCTGGGTTGTTATTTTTATATTCAACGGCAAGTGCTGTCATTATTGTTCCTCCCATGCTGGAAAAGGGTCATTAAGTTTTGCCCAATGTTGTTTACCTTGTAATAGTTCATCTTCTGGTAATAGGCAGTTATTTAACGTGGCAATTATTGCTTCTTTATTTAAATTTTGGCCGATAAAAACAAGTTCTTGACGCATATCACCAAAAGGTTCAAGCCACTGTTTTTTTATTTCTTGAAGTGATTCAGGATCGGTAGGCCAATTTTTTTCAGGAATGGCTTTCCAAAACATACCGGCAAAGCCATAACGAGCAATACCACCAGCTTGGCTCCATTGGCCACAAAATTGCGGTCGTGTTGCTAACCAAAAATAACCTTTAGAGCGAAGTAATTTGCCAAATTGCTCGGTGTTATGAAGAAAGTGATAAAACTTTTCAGGGTTAAATGGCCGACGAGCGGTGTAATTGAAACTACTGATACCATATTCTTGTGTTTCTGGGAGGTGTTCACCACGCATTTCTTTAAGCCAACCGGGTGATTGTTCAGCACGTTCAAAATTAAATAATCCTGTGTTAAGTACTGAATTTATATCAACTTTACCTAAGGTAATAGGAATAATTTTGGCATGAGTATTAAGAATGTTAAGGATGGCGATTAGCTTGTTTATCTCAGAGGGAGTAACCAAATCAGTTTTACTAATTAGGAGCACATCGGCAAATTCAACTTGTTCAACTAATAAATCGGCAACACTGCGATCGTCTTCTTCGCCAAGCGATTCATTAGTTTCTTGAATAAATTGTGCTTGTTCATAATCTTTTAAAAAGTTAACAGCATCAACTACTGTCACCATAGTGTCTAAAGTGGCGACGTCAGACAACGAAACACCTGTTTCATCGGCAAAAGTGAATGTTTCCGCAACGGGTAATGGTTCTGAAATACCGGTTGATTCAATTACTAAATAATCAAATTTACCTGTTTTCGCTAATTCACCAACTTCAATCAATAAGTCTTCACGCAACGTACAGCAAATACAGCCGTTACTCATTTCTACGAGTTTTTCTTCACTTCGATTAAGCGATACTTCACTTTTTATGGTAGCGGCATCGATATTTATAGCGCTCATATCATTAACAATAACAGCCACTTTTTTGCCTTCACGGTTGTTAAGAATATGACTTAATACCGTGGTTTTTCCTGCACCCAAAAAGCCAGATAAAACAGTAACAGGCAACTTTTTTTCGATCATAAATAACTTCTATACAAATACTTATTTGAGTTATGTTATAACATAACAATTTATAGTGCTAGTAGATCATTAATAATTATTACCGGTTTTTTAATAATGGCGTTATGTGTTGATGATGTATTACTGCCGTTTTATGGTTTTTTCTGAGCGGAAATATGACTAGAGGAATGTGTAGTAATGTTAAGATCAGTAAAAGTAAGCTACGAGCTCGCAAACTGAAAGGCTAAAGCGGCTTGAAATTAAGCCGCTATTTATCACAATAGCGGCTTAGGTTAACTATAAATGAATAGCACCACTTATTTGGTAGCTACCAGGAGGTAAAATTGTCTTA
Organism: Thalassotalea agariperforans; assembly: GCF_053470345.1. Classification (NCBI taxonomy): domain Bacteria; kingdom Pseudomonadati; phylum Pseudomonadota; class Gammaproteobacteria; order Alteromonadales; family Colwelliaceae; genus Thalassotalea; species Thalassotalea agariperforans. The sequence continues at coordinate 130,956 of NZ_JBQMWH010000008.1, forward strand.
CTGGTTGGCGTATTAATAGGGGCGATTGTTGGTACTTGTTGGCTGTTGATTATTTTTACATTGGTTACACTTGGTAAAATTAGTTCAGCTTGGCTATTTTTAGGCACAACTAAAGTCATTGATAAATTGTTATCTTTTATCGACCAACTAACAGATATATCACCCATAGGCGTTGGTACTGAGCCATTTAAATGATTTAATTTATCGGTAAATTGTGGCGACACAGTAAAGGTTTTAAAGCCTGGTGTTGTTGCTTGAATTCCTAAAATGCCGGTATAAAACCACTTGGCAACTGCGCCGTAAGCATAATGGTTTAATGAATTCATATTTGCTTTGTTAAATCCTTCTTCAAATGAATATGAATTCCAGCGTTCCCAAGTTGTAGTTGCGCCATTATTAATAGAATAAAACCATGAAGGATAAGTTTCTTTTAATAAAATGTCGTACATCAGTTCACTGTGACCAAATTGCTGTAATACCTCATACAACAAAGGGGTACCTAAAAAACCAGTACGTAAATGACGATCACTTTCTTCTAATAAATTAATTAATTTAGCTACAGCGATTGGCTGTTGTTCAACACTAAATAAGTTAAATGCTAAAGGTAACAAGTAACTTGTTTGTGTTGTTTTTAAGATGATTTCACTAGTTTTTGGCTTTTTAAGACGTTTACCATCTTCACGGTTTATTACCCGTATTGCTTTGTTAACTAAGTTTAAATTTTCATCAAAAAAGTAATTTCTGAATTTATTTTTAATGTTAGCAAACAGGGCATCAAATTGTGCCGCGTCACTTTTATAACCTAATAAGTGTGCAGTTTTAGCCGCTATTTCTACAGAGCGCGCATAATAAGCCGTGGCAATTAAATCAGGGTGGGTGTCACCTTTAGCGCGGCCATTTTCTGAAAAAGGTTGTAACCAGTCACCGTAAGTACCAATGTTAGAAATATAATCAACACTATTAAATTCCGTGTAACTTATCCAGCGCTTCATCATAGTGTAGTTTTCTTTAAGTACCTGAATATCACCGGTATATTGATATAAATCCCAAGGCACAATTGTGGCGGCATCCCCCCAAGCGGCGGCGGTACCATCAGTTAAAAATGAACGAAAGGGAACAAATTTAGGGATCATGCCGCTAATGTCTTGTTCTTCCCGTACACTTTCTAACCAAGCTGACCAAAAAGCATAAACATCGGCTTTATACATTGAGGTACTTACAAAAACTTGAGCATCGCCGGTCCAACCTAAACGTTCATCACGTTGCGGGCAGTCGGTGGGAATATCTAAAAAGTTACCACGTAAGCCCCATGAGACATTGTCAGAAAGTTTATTTAACTTGGCATGAGAGCTTTGAAAATTGTCATAAACCGCAAAATCTGAGTGTAATACTTGCCCATTTATCCAATCTAAGCTTGGTTGCTGTTCGGTATCATAACCGCTAATTTCTACATATTGATAACCATGAAAAGTAAATGTAGGACGATACGTGATCATACCGTTGGCGTTTGGCACGTAATAATCAGTATTTTTGGCTGAACGCAGATTACGGGTATGAAAAGTGCCATGCTCTAATGCTTCTGAAAATCGTAATTTAATGGTTTGTCCGGCTTTTGCTGGTAGGTTAATTTCTGGCACACCCACCATATTTTGCCCCATGTCGAAAATAGCAACCCCGTCTTTAACACTGACAATATCAACAGCAGGTATTACTTTAGTTGCTTTTACTGCGGTATGACGTTTAGGCTTTAGTTGTACTTGGCTGTCAATGGGTTCGGCATAAACAACTGCCCATGTATCGGCAGCAAAGTTTGCGGTATTCCAACCAGGCATTTCAAAGTTGGCATCATAGGTTTCACCGTCATAATTACCTGCGGCTCTGATCGGCCCTTGATCTGTTGATTGCCAACTATTGTTTGAAGTAATAATTTGACGGCTACCATCGGTAAAGTTCAGCTCTAATTGTGCTAATAATCGCATTGGCAAAATATAGTCTTTTTTTGTTGGACTGAATATTCTGCCGGTATGCCAACCCTCAGCAATTATGGCACCTAAAGCATTATCACCAAGTGCTAAGTGCTTTGTTACGTCGTAAGTTAAGGTTTCAATGCGCTTGTGGTAAGGCGTCCAGCCGGGTGTCATAACATCATCACTGATCGCTTCACCATTAATATAAGGTTTAAATACCCCTTTAGCCGTTATATATAAACGAGCTTGTTGAATTGGTTTATTAAGGTTGAAGGTGGTGCGTAAATATTGTGGTTGATTAAAATTATTCTCTGATTCAGGGTGGCCAATCCATGAGGCTTGCCAGTCATGGTTGTTTAACAGCCCTAACTCAATTGATTGAGTGTTACTCCAACTTGAAGCTTGCTGTTGTTCATCCCAAACTTTTACCCGCCAATACACTTTTTGGCGAGAGTTTAAAGGGCTTCCTTGGTAACGTAGCCAAGCATTTTTACTTGATGCAACTTTTTTGCTGTCCCATAACAATGTGTTTGTTGAAAACTCAGAATTGCTAGCGACTTGAATTTGATAAGCCGTTTGCGTTTGTATTTTCGCTTGAGGGTTTAACTGCCAACTAAAACGTGGCTGCGCTTCATAATAACCAATAGGGTTTACAAAACCTTCGCCAACTTTTAATTGTATAACCGTATGTTCTTTTTCGAGAACATCTGTTGTTGATGGCGTTTGATTATTTTGGCAACCGATCATGAAAAATGACATAAAAATAAAACTAAAGACTAGGTGAGGGCTATGGTGATGGTTTTGTTTATTTTTACAGGTTATATAATAAAAATACCGTTTTAACAGAGGCAGCATACTTTACTCCAAAAATGTTATCTGACTTTTTTCTAATATTTTTTGTAATAAGAAAGTCAAAGGTGAAACATGACATAGGAAAAGACAGAAAATTAAATAATTGATACCCCTAAAATAAAGTAAACTTTTTAATAATTTTTTTAAATTTTGGGGTATCAATTTTAATGTTTAGTGTCTATTCCTTTATGTTTAGCTATTTAATTGCGGATCACCGATGATAATTAGCCGTATTGATACAATAAAAGTTTAGTGAGGAAATTAGATGAAATTTAAAAAACTTAATAAATTACCCTTGGTAGTTTTAAGTTTATTCACGCTGCAAGCTTGTCAAAGCACCGATATTTCAGCAAGTAACAAACAAATTGCCACGCCCAAGCAACCAAATGTTGTGGTATTTTTAATTGATGATTTACGTGTTGATTTAGGTACTTACGGTAGTAAACATGTGATCAGCCCGAATATTGATAAGCTTGCCAGTGAAGGGGTGAGGTTTGATCAAGCTTATGCGCAACAAGCTATTTGTGGGCCTTCACGCGTGAGTATTATGACCGGCTTACGTCCTGAAACAACAGGCTTATATACTATTTGGAAAGATGGTCGTTTACGTCCTAATCAGCCTGATGTGGTATCAATGCCACAACTATTTAAACAAAATGGCTACAAAACTGTGAGTATTGGTAAGGTTTACCACAGCGTAACTGACGATCAAGAAAACTGGTCTACGCATATTAAAAAGCTAAAAAACTTTTATGTTGATCCAGCCAAAGAAGCAGAAAAATTTGCCTATGAAGCAGGTGACGTTGACGATAACTTTTATAAAGATGGCAAAGTTGCAACAGACGCTATTGAAACCTTAAAGCAACTAAAAGCGCAAGATGACAAATTTTTAATGATGGTAGGTTTTAGTAAACCGCATTTACCGTTTAATGCGCCGAAAAAGTATTGGGATATGTACGATCCTGAGCAATTTGATGTTCCTAGCCGCAAAAAGCCAGATAACATGTACTCGTTAGCCTTAACTAAATGGGGTGAATTACGCATGTATGGCGGCATTCCTAAAGAAGGTGACGTAAATGACGAGCTAACTAAAACCTTGATCCATGCTTATTATTCAACAGTAACTTATATGGACGCGCAAGTAGGCCGTGTCATGCAAGCACTTGATGACATGGGCTTACGTGAAAATACCATGGTGGTATTTATGAGTGATCATGGTTATAAACTAGGTGAGTATGGTGCGTGGAACAAACATACTAATATGCAACTTGATACCCGTGTACCGCTAATTATTAGCCGAGAGTTATCGCATAAAGGCCGTAAAGCAGGTGTAAGTTCAAATGCTTTAGTTGAAAACGTCGATGTATTCCCGTCAATTGCTGAAGCTGCTGGCTTACCTATGCCTAAACTAGATGGCCAAAGTTTGTTAACTTTATTAGACAACCCTGAAATGAAATGGGATAACGCAGCTTATAGTTTATTTACCCGTGGAAAAACCATGGGAGTGACAGTAACTGATGGTAAGTGGCGCTATACCGAATGGCGTGACGCTAAAACCCAAGCGTTAAAGTTTACTGAGTTATACGATCACACCACCAGTGAAGTAGCTAGCGCGAATGTATCAGGGCAGAAAAAACACCAAGTTCTTGAGCAAAAATTAAAAGCGATGTTACACCAGCAATTCCCAATGAACGCACCGTCATTTTATGAAAAACGACATGTGAAAAATAACCAAGTGTTAACACAATAAAGGCAGTAATTTTAGCAAGCTAAATTTACTATGCTTGTTGACACAATCAAAAACCAGTAGGTTAGCTGCCTACTGGTTTTTTTAGTGATTTAAAATGAAAATAGAGTTAAGGGATTGTTAAATCAATATTGAGGCTTGTTAACGGCTATAGCCATATTTGAGGTTTTTAACATACGCTGGAATTTTACTTATAGCTTTCCTTGCTACATTCCGCCTCGTAAATAGACAAAAGTTTGTTGGCTAAAATCAGCGAGGCACGGGCAGTAGCCAACTGTTTTTAGTTAGTTCTGCTTTAATGCCTTGATAGAAGTTTTTATAGATACTCTCGAAACCAACTAACAAGCTCTTCATTCGCTTTTTCTTTGTTTTTTATTAAACCATGATCATCTTTTGGATAGACAACAAGTTTGTGAGGAATACTATTATTAGCTAGCGCACTTGCTAGTTCAATAGAGTTATTAACTGATACTTTTTTATCATCTTCTCCATGTAAAAGTAAAATGGGGATATTCGGCGATAATTCACTAACCCACTTTAATACTGAACGTTTCTCTAATTCTGCTACTTTATTTTTACCATAGTCAGTGATTCTTTTAGTGTATACCTTTTCCATAGCAGGACGAAAATCGAGCTCTTTTAACAAATCCGTTGCACCAGCAATTGTTGCTATTGCCTTTATTTTACTTGTTTCTTTTAAAACTAAGTGAGTTTGCATACCTCCTCGACTAAAGCCATACATGCCAATACGTTTCTCATCAGCACCTTTAATTTTAGGAATGTAATCTAGTAGTGCAATAACATCATTAACGTCTTTTCCACAAAACTCATCAAGTAAAATGCCTTTTGTACGAGATAATCTATATTGACTTCCAATAATCACAAACCCTTCGTTTGCGATAGGAAATAAGTTATGCATCATTGAACCAAATACTACTGATCCATAGTTACCATTGCCACCTCGGTTGTATATTAAAACAGGTAGTTTATTTTCATTTGATTTGGGCTTAATGACATAACCTGAGACTTCTAGGCCGTCAACGTTGTACTTAAATGTTATACAAGATAGGTTGTTTTTATACTGATTAAATTTTTCCTCTCCAAACATAGAGTCAAAGACTGCCATTCCTTTTGATAGTTTTTCTTCAGATTTAATTCTTATTTGTCGCTTCTCTTTAATAAAACCACGCCATGTGGCGTAGTCTTTGAATTTGTGATTAAAACAGTTTTTTTGATCCTTTATACTTTCGTCATTTATCAAATTTGCTGCTTGCGTAGCAAATGATGAAAAAATTAACGAACAAATTAATAGATATTTGCTAACATGAACTCCGTGTAGGTGATAGAAACTTCAACGCTTTGCTAATTGGCGAGGTACGAGCTAAGCAACCTGTATTTTGTCTCTTAACAACTTGTTATGTTTCTTTTGCACAATTTTCAGACAAGTAATCAAGAACATACTCTAAGTCTTTGACACGACTTTCTGGTATCTCTTTATTGTAAAGTAATGCATATACTTTTAGGTCATATAATCTAATTATTTCATTGAGCTCTTCTTTACTAGAGCTCGGTAATGAAGGTAAACAATAGATATCTTTCAACGTAATGTAATGACCAGGTACATCTATTGCGTTTGAAATAGTTTGCTCCCTTATCAGTTTAGTTAGCTCTATGTTTTTGGAATAATAACTATATAAAACCGACATGAGCATGAAAACAGTAGCTAAAAAAGGTAACAAACCAACCTTAGAGTTTTTAAAATAATGAGAAATTTTACTCAAAATCATCCTTAAACAGCTTGTTATGTTGAGTTTTTCGAAAATTTAAACTGATTTACATAAACCAACAATACAACTATAGCTAAAGTAATAAAAGAAAATAAACGATCCTCTTCTATTTTAGGTGGGACGTAATTAGGCTCTCTAGTAAATAAATAAAATATCCAGCCTAAAACGATAATTAAAGTTAAACCTAGAATCCATTTAGGTATTGGTGAAGTATACTCTTGTTTAATTTGTTCTTTCGATTTTATAAGCAATGAAAAAAGTAAAAGAAAAACAATTAATAACTTTTCAAAAATACCACCATAAAAATAATATAAAGCAAGAAAAGATAAGTTAAGAATTAACCAAAGATGTAATTTATGATTATTCACCATTCCTCCATGAAACATAACAGCTTATTAGACAGGTAAAGGCTTTTTTAAAAAGCCATTACCCAATAAATTTTAAATTATTACTCTGAAAGCTAACGATAAAAACTAATAATATCAAGTTATTAATTCATCTACTTTTATTGTTATTATTATTTCTCTATCTTGTGGGCTAAAAAAGGTTTCTATAGGTAATGCTTCTACACCCGGCACCATGTTAAAGGTTCTACTTCTGGTAATTTCTTTAATTGAAAGCGGCATGTTAGCCGTTATTGTCACTACGCCTTGGGGCTTTTCGATAGTAATTGTTTTAGTGTTTACTTGCGTAACTTTTTCACCGGTAGGCGAAATGATCGGTAAAACAAAAGCTGTTTTATGTTTGATTGCTTGCTTGGTGTTTACTTGAATTTGCAGTTGCTCATCGTTACATAAATAGTTTAAGGCAAAGTTTTTAGCGGTGGCAGTTACTGGCTCGCGTGCTTCATTTTTTAGTGTTACCTGTGATGATAATGTAAGTGAGCCATTAATGTCGGTTGAACTAATACTTGTGGTTAAATCAAATAAATTGGTATACCAGCTATTATCTTTAAAGGTTTCAATACGCGGTGTTAAGGCGATATCTTTACTTGGTTGTGGTTGCTGGTTGTTTTTTTCCATCATCTTGTATATTGCCATACTAGCCGCACATAAAAGCCCGACTTTTTGATGATATAAAATCCCTAATGCGCCTCCGGTTGCTTGGCGATAATCTTCTTGGTAATGATATTCTGCGTCATATGCACTGACGGTGCCTCGCCAATCGCCGCGCGCAAATAAAGCAACATCTAAATCTTTAAAGTGGGTAATGCCATCGGCAACACCTCTTGGTAATGGGGCGGTGGTATTAATGTTAGGTAATTTTGGCCAGTGATCGAGTAAAGCAGCTAAAGGTTTAGCGTGGGCAAAAGTATGATGCACACAAGGGGCAATGCCATGCGAGACATAATGTGGGCCGCCATGTAATAAACCATTGGCAGTACATTGTTTTAATAATTCTGTGTTTTTAACTGCCGCGGTACCAAAAGCGGGATTAATGTGTGCCATCATGGCGAAAGCTGGTTGGCTACCGTCGCAAGTGCGGCTGCCCCAATAACTCCATTTGTATTGCCGAGTACCCCAGCTGTTATCCCAAGCACCGTCGGGTAGCATAAAGGCTAGGTGGCTATTTAAAGATTTGGTGAGTAAGTTTAGTAATTCTTCATCATGTTCTTTAACCGCGTACATCACTAAACTATTTAAGGTTTCTTCGACATTGTAACCAAGATCAACACCATGTAAGCCTTTTTTGCTTAATTTAGACGAACTTTTTTTACATTCACCAAATAACAAGTTTTCGTTAACGGTAAAATAGGCTTTTACTTCTTCAGCCAGTTTTTTACTTTTGGCGATAAAGTCGTCATTTTTTAGTAAATGTCCGATAAGGTTTAAACCATAAATTGCGGTACCGCCATAATTAATATTTGTAAAAGCAATAGTAAAGGTGTCGTGAATATATTGGCCTGCTTTTGCTAACCGTGCTGTCCATGCTGTTCGGCGAGTTTCGCTTAATACATGACCGTGGTAATGCAAAGCTTCTGCTAGGGCAATTGCGCCAAAAATGGTGATGCCTTTCCATGATTTAGGATCAGGTATTACTGTCCAGCTGCCATCAGGTTGAGAAACGTTTTGCTCAGCCCAATCCATAACTAAGATGGCGGCTTGGGTATATTTTTTATCACCTGTTATATCTGCCATGTATAAAAAAGGGTAAACAGCGTCCATACAACGGCCATGAATATGTGTGCAAGCAGGGCAGTCTAATGCGCCATGAACTTGTGGGTTTTCAGGCTGGTTTATTTGTACTTTTAGCATGCCATCACACCAGTCTTTTAACAGCTCATAGGTGAGTTTTTTAAAAGCTGGTGAATGTTGATTATTGGCTGAAGCATTCAACAGGGTAGCCATTGATAAGCTAGGCATGGGGAGTGATAAGCCAATACCAGCTAAGCCTGAAAGTTGGAGAAAGTTACGTCTTTTCATAGTGTGTTTCTACCTTGTTAAATATCTAATACCATTCCGTATAATAATTAAGCATTATGCTATGGCAACACCAATTTATAGGCATAACAAAGATAAATTGGTGTTGCTGTTTTTAAACCCTCATGGTTAAGGTTATCGTTTAAAAAGCATTAACATGAGTGACTTGGCTTGTTGTTATTTGTACTGGCCCAATTAAGCCGGAGGCTTGCCTTGGTTCGTCGTCAGCCATAAACTTTTGCGTACTAAAAGTAATACGCTCGCTTGCGGGTGGTGGCTGGTTGTCTGTATACCATTTCGGCATTTTAATGATCGGATCTTGCCAGCGCGCGATTTTAAATCCTGATGTGTCAGGTAGTTTACGATCAGCAAGTAAACGGTTCACCCAAACATTTGCTACTTCAATTTCTATTGTATTATCGCCAGAATTAACAAACTCTGTAATATCTAACTGATAAGGCTCAACCCATGCGGTAGCAACCAATTTACCGTTTATTGTCACCGTGGCGGCAATATTAACTTGCCCTAAATCAAGCGTAAGCTTGGTTTGAGGTTTTAGGTATTGCTCAGCAAGTTTGAAATTTTTACGGTATATCGCTGTACCGGAATAATCTTGAATTCGAGTATCGCTGTGTTCGCGCCAATCTAACAGTTGGTTAAAGGTAAAGCTTTGGTCTAAACCATAATGTTTATTAAATTTAACCTGCCATGCACCATCTAAGGTTTTTGGCTCAGGTAAGGCGGGTAATGTGATCAGCGGTTGGTATTGGTTAAGGTTAACTTCGCGGATGCCTTGTTTAGTTATTAGGCTTAATTGTTTGTCAGATTTTGGATTTTTAGCTGTTGGCTCGTTTAGTAGTACTTGTACATCTTGGTTAATTATTACATCAGGTGATACCGCATTAATACCGTCTGAGCTTTGGGTAAATACTACAAACATAGCTTGCTTAGGTGCTAATTTAAAGGCAACTCGCGTATGGGTAGCATCAACTTCAAAAGCACCAAGTTTCACTGTGTTACCGGTTTTAGGATCCCAAAGTTCGGGAATTTTTCCAACAATATTAAACTTACTATCAATTAAGCGAGCTTGGTCACTTTCGTTGAAGAGAAAGTAGATGTCGTGAGTGGCACTTTTACGATGGGTAAAATAAAAGTGTTTTACATTTTTAATGCTTAGGTCTTTTACAAAGTTTTGCTCAGCGTAAATTTTATTCCAATCAACTAATGTATGCTCTGCAACTCTATGATTAGGAATTATGCCAACATGACCCTGTGTGGTTTTTGGATTAAACGGCATGTTATAAGTGCTTGGTTGAGACCAAATATAAGCAACCATATCTTCAAATTGTTGCTGCTGTGCTGGCGTGTTGAATCGTCCAGCAAGTTGTTCAATTGGCGCACCTATGATCACCACACCTTGTTTGGCTAATTGATAAATTTTTTCAACTGAATCAAAGTTTAAGGTTTTATGATTGTTTAATACTAATACCTTGTATTGCGCGCCATGAGGCAAGGTTAACATACGGTTTTGTACTTCAAGCTTGTGCAGCATTTCTGTGTTTAAGCAATCGTAGTTAATTGAAACCGGAATAACAGAACTTAATGGATCTTTTTCAGGGCAAATGGTGGGAGTAGCATCACCTAAATACCATAAAATATCAGCAACCGCGTGTCCTTCACGTAATAGGTGTTGTCCTCTGGTGATGTATTCAAACCATGCTTTACCTGCTCCGTGCCACCAAGGTTGAGTGCGATCAAAATGCGCCCCCCATTGATTCATGGTCATACCCGGCATAACGTGGGTATTGGCTTGATGTGCAAAGCGATGAAAGACATGTTGATTCACACCTAGCGCCCAGCTTTTATCACTGTCAACTTTGCCAAGTGCAGGATTAAATAACCAATTGTTTTTTGGAAATTGAGTAAAGGCTTCTGCGGAAACTAGTGGTTTATTGTAAAGGTTAGCGGCGGATGCCGATGCTGAAATTCTAAAATTATTGGTGTCTAACCAAAATTCACCCATAGGTAGGTCAGCTTTTTTGGCTACATCTAGTTCGTTAAACGGCCCAGAGCCATAAGGTTCAAGGTAGGTTTGAATGCCATCTTGATGAGCAAGTTCGGTAAAGTAGCCGTAGTAATTTTCGGTGATCAAGCTGTTATTAAAATCTCGTGTATCCCATAAAACAGACTCAGAAGTTTTCGCTGAGTCAACAAATTTACCAGCAAATAACGGTAAATAAGGCAACAAGTCGTAACCATATTGGGCTTGGAACAGTTTTTCGTAATCATGAGTCCAATTTTGTGCACCAACTTCGTAACTGTCTATTTCAAGGCTATGCAGTGCATTGGGCGCAACTTCTTTTACTTTATTAATAACATTGGTGATGTAATTATCATAATGCAGTTTAAAAGCCGCTTTACTAAATTTATCCACTTCTAAGCCCGTGCCTTCTTTTGAAGCGGGAATATTTACAGCACCTGTGCTGGTGTAACCAAAACGCATTATGGTCCATTTACCTTCAGGGAGCGTTGTACTTAGCTGACCATTTGGTTTTAATGCGGCGGTTAAATTACGAATACTTGCACTTTTTATGGTTAAATTTTCTGGTGCTGTGCCAATCGCTTTAAATTCTTGATAATCGGTGCGGCTAGCTGATGTGCGCCCCGTATAATTATCCATTGTTGGGGTTGACGATAATCGTATTTCCATCAGGTTAATAGCTTTAGGGCTAACAATGCGAAAATATTTAGCGGTATAACCTTTAAATGCATCGTCAATTGCATAAACATTTTTACCAGGTCGTCTTAAGTGTAGATCTTGTACTTTGGTGAAGGTTTTGCCGTCGTTTGAAACATGTAGCGATAACTCAGCTTTGCGTCCTTGATAAATAAGTAATTCTGCTAAACGTAGCGTATATGGTTGTTGGTAAGCAATTTGTAGCCATGCTTTTTCACCATCTTGTGGGGCAAGTAGGCTGTGATCACTAACATCGTTATTCGTAATGATGCTTGGCTTAAAGTTAGGATCGGAAGCCGTAATTATGGGGTTGCGAGTGGCATCGTCTATTTCGGTGCTTAATGCAGGATAGGCGATCACCGCAACATCTTGATAATAATTAAGTAATGTTTTTGGTTGTGGCAAGGTTAGGTCAATTTTACCACCATCAACAACCACTTCATTAAAGGTGAGTCTTTTCATTGAATGTTCTGGAGTCACCCAAGGGCCACCACTTGATGTCCAACCATCACAATTGTGCATACCAAAAGTTAAGCCAAGGCGTTGTGATTCTTTAGCGAGATGACCGATCAGGTCAATGTGCTCAGTTGAATTAAATTTCACTTCACCCAGAGGAATGCCTTGGGTGACATTAAACAACATCGTACCGCCAATACCGACATCGGCAATGGCTTCTAAGTCTTTAGTGAGACCTTCGGCCGACATATTGCCGCTCATGGCGTGTAACCAAGTTAACGGTTTAGACGTAGCAGGTGGGTTAGCAAACTCTTCTTTAAGTTTATCTGCTACTAGCGTTGCTTGATTTTTGTCTATCGCTGGCTGCTCATGTTTACTGCACGATAATAGTGAAGAGCCAATAAGGCCTATGAAAATGAGCTTTATAGGCGTTTTAACGCTTGGCATACCGAGTTTTATTAAGAAATGTTTCGCAATCATGATTAGCTGAGGTTCCTTATTATTGGTCAAGCTTACAGTTAGGTTATTGACCTTATCACTTTTCAATTTCTAACCTTTTACCTTCATCTGTGAAAATCAAAAGTTAGCTTTATAAAGAGATAAGACAATAAATTGAATAATTGATACCCCTGATTAAATTTTTTTGTAGGTTTTTATTGAATAGACCTTAGCGAAAATTTTTTTGTTAACTGGGTATCAATTTTAAGTTTTTTTGTCTTTTCCTAAGACATAGAGAAATTAATGGAATTTTCTTGTTTTAGGCTTTGCCACACGGCTGAATGATATCGATTAGCTGTATTTGGGCATATTTATTGAGATTTAGGGGAATGATTGATGATCAAAAGCATAACAATTTGGAGGCACTTTAGCCTGCTGTGTTTATTAACCTTGTTGTCTGCTTGTACTTTTACAGACGATAAACAGGCAAATTTTTCAGTGCCTGTGGCCTTAAAGGTTGGGGAAGGATTTGTTAATCCTTTAGGGTATTATGAACAAAAGCCGCGTTTTTCTTGGCAGCTATCAGCTAATTCAAACGCGCAATTTCAGCGAGCATTTCAAATTCAAGTTGCATCATCAATTACTAATATTGATGACGCTGATTTATGGGATAGCCAAAAGCAATTATCGTCAACAACGTCTTGGGTTAAGTATCAAGGTAAAACTTTAACTTCGCGTCAACAAGTGTACTGGCGAGTACGTGTTTGGGATGAAAAAGATAATGTGTCGTCATGGAGTGAACCGGCGTTAATTGAGTTAGGGTTATTATCAAATAAAGACTGGCAAGGTCAGTGGATACGTCATCCTGAAACAGAGGAATATACAGAGTTTACCGTTAAAGGCGAAGTGGTTAAAAATAAACTTTACCGTCCGCAATATTTAAGAACCGATTTTACTACCAATTTTGCTGGCGATAAAAATAGCAAACAGGCAATTAAACAAGCGCGTTTATACATCACCTCAAAAGGGGTTTTTAATGCTTATATTAATGGTAAAAAAGTTTCTGAAGATGTTATGACGCCAGGTTGGACTCCATATTTACAACGCATTGAAACCTTAACTTATGATGTTACTGAAATGCTTAATATTGGTGAAAACGCTTTAGCCGCCACAGTTGCTGAAGGCTGGTATACCGGTCGTATTTTGAAGCCGATTGCTCGCGATGTAAAACCATCTGCTTTGTTGGCACAACTTGAAATTCAATACACAGATGGCAGCACACAAACCATAACAACAGATAAAAACTGGCAAGTTAGTTTAAATGGGCCTATTCGTGCTGCGGGCAATTATGACGGTGAAACTTATAATGCTAATTATGAGATGCCAGGCTGGAATAATGTGGGCTTTAAGGCGAATAATTGGCAAACTGTGATCAGTGAAGCTATTGAACCACAAGTGGCTTTAGCGCCTAAGCGTCATCAAGCATCGGCAGTGAAATTAACCTTACCAGCAGCTAGTTTTGTTGATGTGGCTAATCCTAAACCGGGTTTTGTGGTTTTTGATATGGGACAAAACATGCTAGGTGTGCCTGAATTAAATATTCCGGTGATTGCAGGTCAAAAAGTGACAATACGTTTTGCTGAAGCTTTAGAAAAAAATACTTTTTATACTAAAAACTTACGTAGTGCTAAGGCGACTGATTATTACATACCAGCCAGTACAGGCATGATAAATTATGTACCTACGTTTACTTTTCATGGCTATCGTTTTGTAGAAATATCAGGTTTTGACCAAAACCAAACGCCAGCGTTAAGCTGGGTAAAAGGGCGAGTATTACATTCAGACTTTGACGTACATGCAAATTTTACCAGTTCTCACTCCAAGTTAAATAAACTTGCTGAAAATGTTGTTTGGGGTTTACGTGGTAACTTTTTAGATATTCCCACCGATTGTCCACAACGTGACGAACGTTTAGGCTGGACAGGTGACGCGCAAGTTTTTGCTGCGCCATCGATGTATATGGCAGATGTTTATGGTTTTTGGTCGGCTTGGCTGCAAACGGTACGTGAAGAGCAGGCTGACAATGGCCGTATTCCTAACTTCATTCCAACTAAAGAAAGTAAACACGGCAAAGGTGTTTCTTCCGGTTGGGGGGATGCAGCAGTTATTATTCCATGGGAGCTTTATTTACTTACCGGCGACAGCCAAATTTTGGCAGAAAACTATGCCATGATCCAAGGTTGGTTGAACTTCCATCAATCAAAAGCAAATAATTATGTTTCCACCTTAAAAGGTTTTGGTGATTGGTTACAGCCTTACACAAAAGGAGTAAATGGCCGACCTACGCGTGGTGATACGCCAGTGCAACTGATTTCTACAGCCTATTATGCTCGTTCATTAGATTATGCTGCTAAAGCTGCGAAAGTGTTAGGTCGTGAGCAAGATGCTGCGCTTTATAGTGAAACTTTAGTAAAAGTTAAACAAGCGTTTCGTAACGAGTTTTACGATGCACAAACAAAAGTAAAAAGTTCACCAACACAAACTAGTTATTTGCTACCACTGGCGTTTGATTTATTTGCTGGCGATGATGTTATTAATGCTCAGCAATACTTAATTGCCGAAATAGAAAATGCAGATCATCATTTACGCACGGGCTTTTTGGGCACGCCGTTATTAGCACCTGTTTTACAAAAAATGGGACATAGTGACTTAATGTTTGATTTGTTGTTTAAAGAAACCTATCCGTCGTGGTTTTATTCTATTAACAACGGCGCTACTACCACCTGGGAACGTTGGAACTCTTATTCCTTACAAGATGGTTTTAGTAAAGAGTCGATGAATTCACTTAATCATTATGCTTACGGTGCGGTTGCCAAATGGTTTTATGAAGGCATTTTAGGGATTAATTCAGCAGGTGTTGGTTTTAAAGAAATAACAATAGCACCGCAATTTAGTCATTACTTAAATCAAGCGTCAGGTAGTTATCAAACCCCACAAGGTGAAGTGAAAGTCGCTTGGGTTATTAAACAAGGTAAACTTGATATGCAAGTTACCATTCCTAAAAATAGCCAAGCAAATTTTGTTTTACCGCAGGTAACGTCGTTAATGATAAATGGCGTTAAGGCGACATCATCTGAGGTGTTAACTAAACAAGCTCCAGGTGTCTATCAAATCACAGGCAGACTATAAAAATTATCTAATAATAATGCTTGGTAGCACAATTAAACGGCTTGAAATGGAGACATTTCACAGCCGTTTTTTTAGTACTTAAACTTAAGCGTTGGTAGGAAACTAACCATAATTTTGTCAATGTTTTGGTTGGCCTTTAGTTACGCGTTACATGAGCTTGGAGTTGTTATAGTTTATTAACCCTAAGTATTACGGGCTATTCAAGCCTGATTATGATTTTGTTATCGAATGGGAGGGATAAAGTAGCTCAGGGCTAAATGTTATTAAGGTAACTTTATTGAGGACGTTTTATTAAAGTGATTAAAGCAGATAAAAGAACAACAACCTTAGTTATTCGGTTGTTGTTCTTAAAACTGACGGGCTATTTATTTTTTGTTTTTCTTATAAAGTTCGTGTGCGGCTTTAAACTTTTTCAAGTGCTCTTGATCTGCTTTCGTTAACACTGAAGCGGAAGACTTTTCACGTTGAATAGGACCATTGTCACCCACTAAATAAAGTTTACGCCAGTTACTACTTTTTAGTTTTTCTGCAACAATTATACGGGCATCTGGATGCGCATTATCAATTAATGCGGTTAGTGACCATGCGGCATTTTTACTACGCAATAACTCTTTGCCTTTGTTAAACGTCTGGCCACCATCGGTACTATTGTAATAAGAAATAATACCATCACCATTTTCTTTATAACCTAATAAATAATTGATTTCAGTTGGTGATTTTATGATAAAGTCGCCACGGGTATCGGTACCATCTACTCGGGCTTGTTCGTATACTGGCTGGCCACCAAGCCATTCGTTACCTGTCCAACGATAATGACTGGTTTGTTTAGGGCCACCGGTTTTTTGCCCTAAATCTTTACCAATATTAATACCAATGTGTGGGTAACCGTTTTGATCTAAATGAGTAGAACCGTTAAACGTCCAAAAACCATTGCCTCCTGTGCGTGCTACTAGCGTTTTTTCATCAGCTACTTCACGAGTTAAAGGCATAGTTAAGGCATCACCTTGAACATTGCGCCAGGTGTTTTTATTGGTATCAAAAACCATGTAATAAGCATCATGACGTTCAGTAGTATGGCCGCGATCGGTTGCTTTCATGTTCCAGCAAACGTGATAATCATAAGAAATTATTATATCGTCATTTTGACCTTTAGAAACATAAGCATACCAGCTGTCAGTAGCTTCAATATCGGTGCGTTTTTTGGTTTTTAAAATGGAAACTGGTTTTTCAAAGGTACGACCGTTGTCGGTTGATTTTTGATATACCCAGTCACTACGGTGGGCACCGTGACGGTAAAATAAATAAATATCGCCGTTATCCATGACAATGGCTTGGTTATAGGTGCCAAATGGTTCAATAGCGTTTAACTCTTCCCATTCAGTGATGTCGTACGGACGTTTAGATACGGCATGTTTATTGGCGGCATAATGGCCATTACCTAAGGTATTTTTGCCGTGGCGCTTATCGCCACCGTGACCACCAAAAAAGATATGAATATAGCCTAATTTGTCAATTAGCATGGTAGGTTTACCATGGTTATCAATATTTTTAGGTTGGGTTAAATCTTTCCCTAATTCACTAATACCTGCTTTATAAGGTCCAGTCCATTGTGCTGTGTTGTGATTGTAGGCGGCAACATAAGGGTCTTCTAAAGGTCCTTGGTACGAAACATAAGTAATACCATTTTTATGTATACCTGCAGGGTGTTGCACTACGGCTAATGGTGTCATTAGGCCATTATCGGCAAAATAAGTAACAGGGTTTTCTATCGAGGCAACATTGTTAGTACTTGTTGGACTGGTGCTATTACAACCAGTTAAAAATATGGCTAGACTCAGCGTTGAGATGGCTGAGAGGGTTGAAAGTGTTTTTTTCATAATGTTTGTTATCCATATAATTTAATGGGTTGAATAGACTAAGGCCAACCATTTTATTGGGTAAAGCATTATTCATATGTAATCATATTTAGTCAATTTATTTTCGTTTTGGGTGAATATTATCAATATATGCATTGTTAACGCATTTTTATTCATTGTATTTAGCAAAATTTAAACACCAACGGGTAATTATTATGGGTGTCATGTAATGGATAGTTTAGACATAAAATGTTGATGTGTTATTTAAGGCTCTGAATTTAATTGTTTTATTTTATTATTATGTTGTTTTGCTAGATTGATTTTATAGTATATGAACTAAGGTGGCTTGCATTTGATTTAATTTGACTGTAGTTTACGTTTTTATATTAGCGGACAGAATATGTCATTAAATAAAAAGTATAAGCAATTAAATTACTTTGCAATGACAATGTACTGAACGTGTTATTAGCCACTTTTATAATGAATTTGCAGTTTAAGGTTCAAACAAGGTATCAAGATGAATAGTAAAAAAAGTAAATTATTTACATCGATAAGCACATGTTTGCTATTAGCAACAGGTAGTTTAGCAACACAGGCAAAAGTTTGGCCAACAGACAATGTTGAATTTTGCCATGCCGCTTTCGACAGTGCTGTTCAGCAATATGATGACTTTAGAAAGGAATATACTAATCCGTCAAAAATTCCAACCTCATTCAGCAATGGTGAAACAAAATTTACCAATCCTATGGGGTGGACGAGTGGCTTTGTTGGCGGTAGTTTTTGGTATTTATATGAACATACTCAAGATAAAAGTTGGTTAGAAACGGCGACAAAGTGGACCAACGCATTAGATAAACAACAATTTAACCGTAAAACACACGATATTGGTTTTATTATGTCGAGTACTTATGGCAATGGTTTACGATTAACTGAAAATAAAGCTTATCGGCCGATTTTAGTTAACGCAGCTAAAACGCTAATGGAGCGTTACAACCCAACAATTGGTGCAACCTTTTCATGGAGTTGGGGAACATGGGAATTTCCTGTGATCATCGATAATATGATGAACCTTGAATTATTATTTAAAGCGTCAGAATTTACGGGAGATAAAACCTATTATGATGCTGCGGTAAGCCATGCCACTGTTACCATGAAACACCATTTTAGAGAAGATCATAGCTCTTACCATTTAGTGAATTACAACCGCACAACAGGGTTACCTAATCATAAACAAACCTTTCAAGGTATTGCCGATGATTCTTCTTGGTCTCGTGGGCAAGGTTGGGGTGCTTATGGTTATACTATGGTGTATCGATTTACCAAAGATGAAAAGTTTTTAAATCATGCACGCAATATAGTTAATTACATTTTAACTCATAAAAACATGCCGGAAGATCTTGTGCCTTACTTTGATTATGATGCGCCAGATTATCCAGAAATTAAAAACTACAAAGATTCATCCGCAGCTTCTTTAGTTGCCAGTGCATTATTTGAGTTAGCTGATTATGTTGAAGCTGATGAAGCCAAACGTTACCGTGATGCTGCCATTAAAATGTTACGCAGTTTATCGTCGCCAGCATATCTAGCGGCTAAAAATGAGCATGGGCATTTCTTATTAAAACAAGCTACCGGACATTATCCAGCAAATTTAGATTTAGAAGCGTCATTAAACTACGGTGATTATTACTACTTGGAAGCGTTAAAACGTTGTAAAGCTTTGAAGTGATAATAACGACAGTTCTATTGGAAAATAATAATGATAAATAGACGTAACTTTTTATTAGGGGGAGCAGGCGTTGCTACAGCGGCTGCTTTGTATAAGTATGACTGGCTCACCGAATTAAAAAAAGAATACCCAAACGTATTAATGTTAATTGTAGATGACTTAAACGATTGGGTTGGTGCTATGCAGGGGCATCCCAATGCCAAAACCCCAAATATTGATAGGCTTGCAAGTCAAGGTACGTTATTTACTAATGCGCACGCGTCAGCACCAATTTGTGGGCCTTCACGTGCTAGTATTATGACGGGATTAGCGCCTTCTACTACAGGTATTTATGGTCATATTGATGATGATAAAATCCGGTTAGCTAGTGATAAAACAGCTCAGTCAGTATTTTTAAGCGAATATTTTAAAAACCATGGTTATTACACTGCTGCTGTTGGCAAAGTTTTCCATCAACGGGTGGTTGATGGTAGCTTTGATGAATATGGTGGTCGTGTTAAAGGCTTTGGCCCTTATCCAGAGAAAAACTTTGTTTGGGATGATCCTCGAACCAACACTGATTGGGGAGCATTTCCAGAGCGTGATGAGCAAATGCCTGATTATGAATCAGCAAATTGGATCGCCGAACGCTTATTGCGAAAACATGACAAACCATTTTTTATGGCTTGTGGTTTTATTCGGCCGCACGCACCTTGGTATGTGCCACAAAAGTGGTTTGATATGCATCCAACCCAAGACATAGTTTTACCCCCTTATTTAAGAAATGACTTAGAAGATGTGCCTGAAATTGCAAGATTGATTGCGGATCATCCAATGATGCCAACGACCGAATGGGCAATTGAAAAAGGCGAGTTTAGAAACATTGTACAAGGGTATTTAGCCAGTGTTTCGTTTGTTGATTCATGTATCGGCATTGTTTTAGATGCACTTGAACAAAGTGAATATGCTGATAATACGGCGGTTGTGTTATGGGGCGATCATGGTTATCAGTTAGGTGAAAAAGAAAAGTTTGCCAAAATGACCTTATGGGAGCGAGCAACTCGTACACCGTTAATAATTAAACCGCCTAAATCTAAAGGCAAGCAAGTATCGAATAAACCGGTAAGTTTATTAGATTTATATCCAACTTTAGTAAAAATGTGTGGTTTACCTGCAAATCCAACGAACGAAGGCCGTGATCTATCGCCATTACTTGATGATCCAAACATGCCTTGGGATCATGCCGCGATAACCACATATGGTGAAAATAATCATGCGGTTAAAACTGAGCGTTATCGTTACATTCGTTATGAAGATGGCACGGAAGAACTTTATGATCATCAGATTGACAAAGATGAATGGAAAAATTTAGCGAATATTCCTGCCTACGATGAAGTGAAAAGAACCTTAGCTAAACATATTCCTGCTGATAATGCCCCATGGTCAGAGATGACCTATTACGACGGTAACAAATATTTTCTAAAGAAAACTCAAGAAGCCGGAGCCAAAGGACGAATGTAAAACATTCAAACTTGGTGTTACAACAAGGATAACGTTATGTTATTAAAACAAAAAATAAAAATACTAGCAGTTGTTTGTGCCGCGTCATGCTTTAGTGCATGTTCGAGCATTGACTCTCATCAAGAGGCAAGTACCGTTGTCAATGTGGCTAAAACAAGCTTACCGAATGCTGAGCAAGTTTTAGCGACGATTGAAAAAGCCGCTAATTGGCAAATTGCTCGTACTCAATATATGCCACATGTTGGAAGAGCGCGTAAAGGCTCTGAAACCTATGGTCGTTGGATACAAGGGGCATTTTATGTTGGTTTAACCAAAGTAGCAGAGCGCTCTGAAAATCCATTTTATGAAAAATGGATGGAATATGTTGGTAACGAGCACGACTGGCGCTTAGGTCGAGTAAAATACTTTGCCGATGACCAAGTGATCGGTCAAATGAATTTATGGTATTACCAAAAACATAAAAACCCAGCGGTAATTGCAAAAATTCAACAAGCGTTTGATCAAATTATTGAAGAATCACCAAATAATAGCCTTGAATTTGTTGGTGGAAGAAACGAAGACAATTTACATCCTTGTCAGCGCCGTTGGTGCTGGGCGGATGCTTTATTTATGGCGCCACCAACATGGTTTGGTTTATCACAAGTTACCGGTGATCCAAAATATACGGAATATGCCCATAAAGAATTTCAAGCAACCGTAAATTATTTAAAAGACGATAAAACCAGTTTGTTATTTCGAGATTCTCGTTATGTTGACAAAAAAGGAGCTTATGGCGAACAAATTTTTTGGTCAAGAGGGGTTGGCTGGGTATATGCTGGTGTCGTTAATTCGTTAGAATATTTACCTGTTGGTCATAAATACCGTTCGTATTATGAAAACTTATATTTAGAATTAACCGATGCTTTAGTTAAACTACAAAAGCGTGATGGCTCATGGCCAATGTCGTTACTAGCGGGTGAAAAAAGTGTTGAACCAGAATCAAGTGGTACTGCATTTTTTACTTATGGTTTAGCCTGGGGTGTTAATAACGGCTTACTGAAGAAAGAACAGTATTTACCCTATGTTTTAAAGGGGTGGAATATATTAGAAAACTCAGTTCACCCTGATGGCAAGTTTGGTTGGGTACAAGGTGTGAATGATAAACCTGACGTAGTAACTTATGATGATTCTCAATTGTATGGTGTTGGGGCTTTTTTATTAGCGGGCTCTATGATCTACGACATGGCTAAAACAGAAAAATAGCTGAGCAAGTTGCAATAGCTCGGTAGATTAAAAAAAGCTTCTAATGAATTATTAGAAGCTTTTTTATTGTTTTTACTTTTTTACTTTTATGCTGAGGCTGTTTGACCGCTGCGGCATATTTGTTCAAACGCTTCTGCTTTTAATGACGCTCCGCCGACTAAGAAGCCATCAATATCTGGTTGGCCTATTAATTCGTTAGCATTGTTTTCATTAACACTACCACCATACAAAATAGCGGTATTACTAAATAATGCTGCGTCTAATTTGTTTAAGTATGAACGGATCAGCTGATGAATTTCTTGTGCCTGCTCAGCTGAAGCGGTTTTACCTGTTCCAATAGCCCAAATAGGCTCATAAGCAATAACAACAGCTTTAAATACCTCTAAACCTACCATATCAATAATATTTTGAACTTGGCTGATGATCACCGTGTTAGTGTCATTGTTTTCACGTTGTTCAAGGGTTTCACCGATACAAAAAACTGGTGTTTGACCCGCATTAACTAATTGGGTAATTTTTTGTGCTATTTCTTGTTCACTTTCTTTATAAAGCGTTCTACGTTCTGAATGACCAACTAAAGTATATTTACAAGCAAATTCGTTCAGCATAGCCACAGATGTTTCGCCGGTGAAAGCACCTTTAAGTTCAGTACAAACATTTTGTGCACCTAGCTGGATATTGCTGCCTTCAATAAGATATTTTACTTGGGAAAAGTAGATCACCGGTGGACAAATAACAATATCAGTTGATGCTGTATTGTCACTAAAGCTGACAATTTTATTGAGTAACTGTTCGTTTGAGCTGATGTCGCCATTCATTTTCCAGTTAGCGATAATTAATTTATTTTTCATGTAGTACCTGATGTTTGACTGATAAATTATAGTTATCGATATAATAAGATCATTAATGGTCAGATCCAATCTTTTTGTTTATAGTCTGTGTTGTTTTATGAGCTGTTTTAGTTGTTTGTTTGTCTTTAAACTTTATATTTTTCATTATATTTTAAATGGTTAATGTTATTTTTATGTTACAGTCAATAAGCTTTCCTAAAGTCAAATTTAATCACTTTTTTGTTGCTAGTTCAGTTTTAGACATCGGAAGGTTAAAACACCTTTGTTAAGCTTTGCCTGTTATCAATACAAGTATTTTTCGACCCTTTACATGACCGTATTTTAGTTATCCCGACTTTAGGTTAGTTATATTTAGTTATAAAAAAGCCAGTTATCGCACACAATAACTGGCTTAAGTTTCTTATTTGTGAAAAGCGTTGTTAAATAACAAGGCTTATTCTAAGTGAAATACCATATCGATAGGGGTAACTACAGGAGAGTTGTCTTCATTCGTTTCCATGATATCAGCCATAAATGCCCACCATTTTTTCACAATAGGCTCTAATGGCAAGTCATCCATACTATGATCTTGCGTGCGTTTTAATACCGCAAATAATTTATTTGACGATTTTTCATGAAAAATAGAATAGTCAGATACACCAGCTGCTTTTAAAGCGGTTATTAATTCTGGCCAAATTTCATCGTGTCTTTTTTCATATTCTGCTTCATGACCTGGTAATAAGGTCATTACAAAGGCGATTTTTTCCATCGTATTATCCAAGGTAAATATCATCAACCTAACCATTAGGATGAGGGTATATGTTATAGCCACTCATAAAAACATTTGCCATCAACTTACTTTAATGTTTCAGGTAATTATTACGAGTTTATATTTTTAGTGATTAATAATGCATTAAGTTGGCTACTTATGCAATATATCCTGTTTGTAATTGAATTAGTGATTGGTTATCTAGATAACCACATTAAAAATATGCTGCGTCTGGTTTTTTACTGTTTTTTAAGCTATCTGAGTTAGTTGTTTTATGTTGATTAAACGGTATGTAACAAGATAAATAAGGCATTTCATTATTACGCGCGTGAAGGGTTTATATAAAGATATGTTGATTTTTGATTTATTTTGGTTGATATTGGGTTTTATTGGTCTGCATAAAAACAAAATAAACAGTGTAGGGCAAGTTAATAAAGTATGTGAGTTACTAAATAATAATACTTCACACAGTGGCAATTAGAGCCACATAGTAATAATAAATAAAAATAAATAATCGGGGAAAAAATATGACAAACAAGCTCCACAAGCTTATTGGTACAACGTTAACCTTTGGGTTAATGGCTTCATCTAGCCTAGTTCAGGCAGCAAATTGCACCAGTGATCCAGTTAATCCAAATGGTAATGGCAGTTTATTAAAAGACGCACTACAACAAGCGACTAATACCGGAAAACCACTACGGATAACCGGTACTTTTTATATTAGTAGTGATATTAAAGTGTATTTGAAAAAAGATTTAATTGTTGATGCTACCAGCGCTAATTTTATTGCTACCTCAAATCTTGATGGCGATATGTTTAGTTTTGATGCGCATACAACTAAATCAAATGAATGTAATAGTGCGGGTGTGTTAGCTGACTTTACCTGGAAAGGTGGTAGTTTCAATATGGCTAACGCAAAAGTATCTCAAGTTGTGCCTATTACCTCTAAAACACCGGCAGGCCGAGAAGGTACACAAAAAACAGCCGATGCTTTATCAATACGCGGTGCCAACAATAGTAATAACACCAATAAAGTTGGCGAATTATTAATTGAAAACATTACCTTTACAGGTACAAAAAATAGCACTGATCCGTTTTATTTAGCAGGTGGTGACAGCGGTATTTTAATGACAGGTACAACAAAAGCGACCATACGTAACAATAGTTTTTATGGTGTTCGTGATGCCGCTATTTATGTTTCTGCCGGTGGTGATAACGGTCAATATGGTGATCATTTCACTATGAGTAATAATTATGTTGAACGTGCTTATGATGGCATTACCAGCAAGCGTGGTGCAGATAATATTAAAATGAACAATAACAATATGAAAGATGTGGTTGTTGGTTTAAGTATTAAACGTGTTTACGATGGTTGGACGGCCACTAATGTTAAAATTTTAAATAATACGGTTACCGAAGCGGTACGCCCAATAAGTGTTGAACGTGCTAATAATGTCACTATTACAGGCAATAATATTACCAAGTTAGGTGCCGAAGTGGGTGGTTCTTCAAACCCGATTAATATATATGGTCAACAGTATGAAGGTATTGCCTTAAATGGCGTACAAGGCACTAATTTAGTGTCGGGGAATACTATCAAAGGTATTACCGGTGTTGGTTCTCGTGAGGCTGATACTACGACTTGGGGCGTGGTAACTCGTGCTGAAGATGGCCGTAATACGACGGGAGATACCATTACCAACAATACCTTTTCAAAATTAGATAAATGGGTAAAACGTTTCTAACAATAAGCGTAATTAATCTTTTGGTAAGCCCCATTATTGGGGCTTTTAACATATATGCCAGCGCTAGGGGTAAATAACCTGAATTCGGGATAACAACTTGCTTTCTAGCAGCTGTTTTTCCTTATTACTGCGTTAAATTTAATTGCAATAGGCTCGCTATTGGCGCTTAAATTTGCCTTGTACTAAGAAAAAACATCAAGCTAGAATTGAGAAAACATCAAAATATATGTATTTCATATAGTTAGCTAATTTCTTATCCCGAGTTCAGGTTAAATATTATGTGTGAGAGAGTTATGTTAACGATAATTATGTTTGTGAGAATTATGTTTACGAGAGTTATGTGATGTTAGCCAGTTTTGATCGTTTATCTTTTATACTCGGCATTATTTTTTCATTAATAATGCTCGTTGTTTTTTCAGTTGTTGAGATTGAGAGTAAGTCAAAGCAACAAACAAGTTTTGAGCCTCATTCCGACTATGATGTGCAAATTGAACGGCAAAATAGTGATCCTAAATCTTACCTTAGTGAACAAGTAGATAATTCAGCGATAGTCATCGCCCAATTTGAAACAAATGAACCCGACACTCATTTGCCAGAGCAAAATAATCAGGTATTAGATAACTGGCAAATCCTTTTGCATAATGCTGTATCTGAGCAAGAAGCATTGACCTTGTCTGAATTATCTGTAGATCAGGCCGCGAAAGATATTAATGAGAGTGACGATGTATTTAATGCTGTTTTAAAGCAAATTAGCAGCCTTGAACAAGGCGAACAGCGTGCATTTTTATTGCGTGCACTCAGTGATACCAATGCCGACACTAGAACAAGTGCGGTTGACAAATTACTATCATCTTCTCGTACGTTAGATAAAAAAGCCGGCATTAGCTTGTTAATGTTGCATGAAAACACATCAGATAAAACGATGTTGGTGCAATTTTTATTACAGACAGAAAGTAATGAAGAAGTACTTAAAAACCTTTTAGCGCATATCAGTTCCAACAATGATCCCTTAATGATCACCGATTCATTTAATGAGTTACAGGAGCTTGCTCAATTTCATCACAACGTTGAAATTAGGGGCTTAGCTATTGAGACCATGATAAAAGCACAGCCACATAATACTGATATATTTGAGCAGCTTCAGCGTTTGATGGCATCGAATGATACCGATGAAAGTTATCAAGGGGTGAATCTTTTAAATTTACAACTTAATGACTACGGTATTAGTGTGTCAGATGATAAAAAATACGCATTAATTGAGCAACTTAATTGGATTGCCGTTGATGCAGAGCAAACACTTGATAACCGTATTAAAGCGTTATCGAATCTTAAAATATTAGCCGATCATTATTAATAAACGAGATCAGTACATGAAATTTTTACCTTATCTAATATTCTTTACTGTTAGCTTTTTAACTACTTTGCTAGCTAAGCCTGTATTCGCAGAAACGAAACAAGGTGCCGCACTTAAATTATTAGCAGAACCTGTGTTATTAAATTCATCTTTATTAGTTAGCCAATCACATAATTCTGACGGTAGTGACCGCGCCAAAAATGGCAAAGTACGTTTTACTGGGCCATTAGGCGCTCAAGCGGTGACTTATAAAGGTTATCAATATGCTATTTATTACACAGCTAAAAACCAAGGTGGGCCGGGAGATTTTTTTGGTGAAGTTGTGGTTGCCAGAAGAAAAGCCGGTACCGATGATTGGCAACATGCTACTTTGCCTGCTTATCGGTTAACTTCTGATGATGCTCATAACAGACAAACAATTGCCATTTCTAAAGGTGATGGGGTGATTCATATTGCCTTTGATCATCATAATCATTCCCGTATTAATTATGCACACACAGCTAAAGGTGTTGCCGATGATCCTGAATCAGTTGATTGGAATGATGAGGTTTTTAATTTTAACAAAAACCTAGGCTTTAACAGCGATATTATCAATAGTGTAACTTATCCTACATTTCATCAATTTCCTGGCGGAAATTTATTATTGTATTACCGTAACGGTGGTGCAGTTAAAGGTGAAATGCAAATTGCCCGTTATGATGCAAAACAAAGTAAATGGTTATTTGTTCGTCGTGTTTCATCGCGTGAAGGCACTTTTTTCAATAATGTTAAGGGCAATAAAGAACCGAGTACTCGCGGACCGTATTCAGCTGGTGGCCCTAAAATAGATAATAATGGTGTTATGCATTTAAGTTGGTTGTTTAGAGAACGAGCCATCAATTGTAATATTGGCGGCACGGATGGTGGCCGCGACTGTAATCATGGCATGTACTATAGCTACAGTACAGATGAAGGTAGCACTTGGTTTAGTACACACGGTAAGTTATTAGCCAATACGAATAAGGGCGAAACCATTTCAGTTGAAACTAAAGGGGCTGAAGTTGTTCACATTCCTACTACTTTAATGCCATCTAATGTTTCACATACTTCTGCTATTGATAAACAAACCGGTGAATATCATGTGTTACTTGAACACAAAACCAGCGTCAATGGTGCCTCTAAAGTACATCATTATGTTCGTGATATTAATGGTGATTGGCATACGAAAATTTCCAATTTTTCAGCTTCAGATGTCACCATGACTTTCATCGGCGATACATTATTTGCGTTTGCAGGTAGAAGTGACGCCAGTATTTATTATGCAACCCGAGATAATGATTTTGCTAATTGGCAGCAAATTAATTTACCGGCATTAATCGGTAAGCCTAGCAAAATTGAACAGGGCTACATTACATGGGATCTCAGCTTGTTAGCTAATGGCATGGTCAGTGTCCTTTGGCATCGAGCTCCTGAAGGTGGTGTACACGGGAAAGCATCGCCTATTTATGTTTATGATTATCGAATTGCACAATAATGCCACTAAATTAAGCGCAAAATTTTAATTTTATCACCGTACCAAGGTAACGAAACTACTGTTTCCTTAGTACATGTTTATGGGTGTTCTACTTAAGCCAGTAGATTTTTAAAGAGCGGGAAATTAATCTAGA
This sequence comes from Thalassotalea agariperforans, assembly GCF_053470345.1. Lineage (NCBI taxonomy): Bacteria > Pseudomonadati > Pseudomonadota > Gammaproteobacteria > Alteromonadales > Colwelliaceae > Thalassotalea > Thalassotalea agariperforans. The sequence continues at coordinate 159,217 of NZ_JBQMWH010000008.1, forward strand.
TGAACTATATTTTTAACAATATAAATTTGAATAAAAAAGCCAAAAGCTTATGGCTGTTAATAGTGACAACCTTGTTGTTCTCATGTTTAACAACGGCAAAAACAGACAACAACAAAGCAACAGATGACTTTAATACAATTGCCATAGACCATGTTTGGTCGGGTCATCGAATTAAACCTTTTTTATTAACACGTGGTAAACATCAGTTTGTTGCTTATTTTGATGCCAACCGACAAATGACGGTTGCTTACCGAGAAGGGCGAGCCCCATGGCGCTATTATAAAGTAGATAGCTGGTTAGGTTGGGATAGCCATAATTACGTTACCTTAGAAATTGACGCTGAAGGTTATATTCATGTAATGGGGAATATGCACGCGGATCCAATAGAATATTTCCGCAGCAGCGAACCCTACAACGTTCGTTCACTTAAACGTGAACCTGTTATGGTTGATAAAACAATAGAACAACGAATGACCTATCCTATTTTTATGCGCAATAAAAAAGGACAGCTGTTAGTTAAATATCGTGATGGTGGCAGTGGTAATGGTAACGAAATTTATAACATTTACGATACTAAAACTAAGCGTTGGTCACGTCTTCATGCTAATCAATTTTTAGATGGTGAAGGTAAAATGAGTGGCTACTTTGAAGGGCCAACATTAGGGCCAGATGGCATGTTTCATTTAATTTGGGTTTGGCGAAATACCCCAAGTGCAGACACCAATCACAGTTTGTCGTATGCGCGGAGTGAAGATTTAGTGCATTGGGAAGACTCAAATGGTAAGCCATTACCTTTACCACTGACATTGGCTCATACGGAAGTGGTTGATCCTGTACCTGCGGGCGGTGGCATGATCAACGGTAATGTAAAATTAGGATTTGATCAAAAAGGGCAACCTATGATCAGTTATCATAAATATGACAGCCAAGGTAACACACAAATGCATGTGGTTCGCCGTGAAAAGTCAGCTTGGAATAGTGTTCAAATTAGTAACTGGCAAGACTTTCGTTGGGATTTTACAGGTCATGGTTCACTTGGGCGTTTTGCTGTAAAACCTTATTCGCCTGAAATACTTGATAGCAATACACTTGGCGTGATGGTTAGAAAATATGATGATGTTATGCGTTTTGTTTTAGATGCTAAAACATTAAAAACTATTCGTGTAGAAAAAGCAGATCTTTACCCACCACAAATTGAGGCCAAAACATCAGCCGCGAATAGCCATATTCACACCAGCCCAGATAACGTACTAGAGCACCATGTATTTGAAGGACAGGGGGATTTAAGCCCAGAAGGTAAGCAATATTATTTATCATGGCAAAGTCAACCAGGTAACCGAGATCGCGCTCACGGTACAATTACAGAACCGAGTGTATTGTTATTACACGAAATTCAAAAATAACTAAGGCTTGTCACCAATACTGTGTAATTTCCTATCATTAATTTAGTGGTAGGGAATTACATACGTTTCATGATTTAAGAATACCGTGCTGCTGTATTCATAAATCTAAAGTTATATCAAAATACCTTCTTCTTACTTTTTCAAATAATTTATCAGGTTAACTTCTATAGGTGAATTGCTAATAAGCCTAATGTTTACTTTGATGATAATAAGGTAGAGAAATGGTTGTAGGAGACAATTATTAATGTAAAGAGTGAGCTGACGACCTAAGGTCGTACATAAACTTATAGGGTGATTTGGTATTAGATGAAAATAAAGAATTGGTTGCGGGAGTCACTATTTTTGAAGAGAGTGAACTGACGACTTAAGGTCGTACATAAACATAAAGGCGGATATGGTATTAGATACAAATAAGAATTGTGGTTGTATAAGAATTGGTTGCGGGAGCCAGATTTGAACTGACGACCTTCGGGTTATGAGCCCGACGAGCTACCAGGCTGCTCCATCCCGCGTCCGAATGACCTATAAAAAATAGGAAAGCCAAGTTGTTTTAATTCAAACTTAAGAATTGGTTGCGGGAGCCACTATTTTGAAGAGAGTGAACTGACGACCTAAGGTCGTACATCCGTAACCTAATATTTGTTTTAATTCTAATATTGTAAAGAATTGGTTGCGGGAGCCAGATTTGAACTGACGACCTTCGGGTTATGAGCCCGACGAGCTACCAGGCTGCTCCATCCCGCGTCCGAATGGTTTAAACAATTAACATGTTTAAACAAGCCAGTATAAGTTTTGTTTCGTTATACTACCGAAATGTTTCCGTCTCCTGAAAACGATGCGTATCTTAAGGATACTCATCGCAATTTGCAACCTGTTTTGTTAAGTTTTTTACTGTTGGGTTAAAACATCAGCAATTTGTTGTATTTGTCGGCACTTTTTCGATTATATCAATCATCTTAGGTAATTTATTGCTAGATAAGTCAGCTTTTACTTTGATTACTATATAAGTAAGTAACGTCTTTGTTTATAATCGGCGGCAATTATTTATCTGGAATTTTTTCATGTATCAATTTTTAGCATTAACTTCTCCTGGCATTGAAATTTTACTTGCAGACGAATTAACAGATTTAGGCGCTTTGCACGTTGTGCAAAAACCTGAAGGTGTTTATTTTGACGCAGATTTAGCACTCGCTTATAAAATTTCTTTATGGACAAGGTTAGCTACTCGTATTTTATTAAAACTTGGCGAGGGTGATGCACAAGATAAAGACGCGCTATATAAATCAGCGTCAGAAATACCATGGTCTGAACATTTTTCCTCACAAGAAACCTTTATTATTGATTTTGTCGGAAAAAGTGATGAGATCCGCAATTCCCAATTTGGTGGTTTAACTGTTAAAGATGCGGTGGTTGATCATTTTCGTGATCAAGGTGAACCACGCCCATCAGTAGATAAGTTACATACCGACATCAGTTTTCAAGTGCGTTTATTACGTCAAGTTGCCACTTTTTATTTAGATTTTTCTGGTCGAGGCTTGTTTCAACGGGGTTATCGTAAAGATTCAGGTGCAGCGCCATTAAAAGAAAACTTAGCGGCGGCAATTATTATTCGGTCGGGCTGGTTAAAAGATACTAACAAGCCGTTACTTGATCCCATGTGTGGTTCAGGCACCATTTTAATTGAAGCGGCTTCTATGGCGGCAAAACATGCTCCCGGTATAGACAGAGAAAGCTGGGGCTTTACTTACTGGCCAATGCACGATCAAGCTTTATTTGAACAAGTGCTGAGCGAGGCTAAAATTATTGGCCAAACGGCGCAAGCACAACTGAGTTTGTCTTTATATGGTTATGATTTAGATAGCCGTGTGATTAAAACGGCTCGTCAAAATGCAGGGCTTGCAGGCCTTGCTAAATTTATTGATTTTCAGTGTCGTGATGCTAACAAACTTAAAAATGGTTTTGAAATACCCGGTTACATGGTGTTTAACCCACCTTACGGTGAACGTATTGGTGACTTACCTGAATTAATTGAAACCTTTGATATTTTAGGGAAAACATTTAAACAGCAGTTTCTTGATTGGCAGATTGCAATTTTTACCCATAACATAGAAATATTGTCGTTATTAAAGTTAGCCAGTTTCAAACGCTATAAATTAAAAAATGGCCCGTTAGATTGTCAATTAGCTTTATATAAAATTGATGAAAAGCAAATAAGTAAAGGCAGCGATGATAATAGCGAATTTGCTAAACAAGATTCAGCATTTGCGAACCGTCTTAAAAAGAACGTAAAAGGGCTAAAATCTTGGTTAAAACGAGAGAATATTGAATGTTACCGTATTTATGATGGTGATATTCCGGAATACAATGCAGCTCTTGATATCTATCAAGATCATTTAGTTATTCAAGAATATGCTGCCCCTGCCAATATTCCAGCAGAAACTGTGGCTAAACGTATTCAAGAAGTGATTTATTGGGCACCTAAGGTGTTAAATATTGCCACTAATAAGGTGGTATTAAAAACCCGTCAAAAACAAAAGGGCAATAATCAATATCAAAAATTAACACAAACTGATCAATCAATGGTGGTGCATGAATATGGCGCCAAACTGAAAGTAAATTTGTGGCAATACTTAGATACCGGTTTGTTTTTAGATCACCGTAAAACGCGTCAAATTGTTGCTAAAAAAGCAAAAGGTAAAACCTTGCTTAATTTATTTGCCTATACCGGCTCTGTTTCGGTACAAGCTGCCTTACATGGCGCAAGTGCTGTTACTACGGTTGATATGTCGAAAACTTACTTAGCTTGGGCACAAGATAACTTTGCGTTAAATAACCTCACCGGTGATCAGTATCAATTTGTTCAAGCTGATTGTTTAGAATGGTTAAAGAAAAATACACAAGCGTATGACGTTGTATTTATTGACCCACCAACATTTTCTAATTCTAAACGCATGGAAGACAGCTTTGATGTTCAGCGTGATTACCTTGAGGTATTACGCGATGCTTTGCCGAGTTTAGCCCCTGGTGGTGAAATTATTTTTACCAATAATAAACGTAAATTTAAAATGGATTTTGAAGCATTAGAGCGCTTAGGTTTAACTGCAAAACCAATGAGCGAGATCACTCGCGATCAAGATTTTAAACGTAATATTCATATTCATAATAGTTGGCAAATTACCCGTAGTTAATTTGGTGGTTTGTAAATAGCAAATAAAAAACGATAGGAGAATAGGTAACTAAATGGCGTTATTTCATTTATACAGTTCAGAGGGGTGTCATTTATGTGAACAAGCCCATGAATTATGTTTTCCTATTCTTGCTGAGAAAATGACCGTAGTTGATATTGTTGATGATGAAAATTTAGTTGAACAATATGGTGTGCATATTCCGGTATTAAAAAATTTAACAAGTGGTCAACAATTGTTTTGGCCCTTTAATCGCGAACAAATTCAAACATTTATTAATAGTTAAAGCGCAATTAGTATTTTTGTTAATAAATGAATAAGTAATAAAAGAGAATCGATTTTAATGGAATTAATTAGAGTTGCCCAAGCGGAATTAGCGTTTGGCGAAGATCACATTTTAAATAAAAGTGACTTAAGTGTTAGCCAAGGTGAGCGTGTTTGTTTAGTTGGTAAAAATGGTGCTGGTAAATCGTCATTATTAAAAGTATTAATGGGGCGCCAACAGCTTGATGATGGTAGTTTATTAATTTCTGGTAATGTTCGCTTAGGAATTTTAGAGCAAGATCCACCGGAGTCATTTGAGTCGAGTGTTTTTGACTATGTTGCGCAAGGTGTTGAAAAAAATGCCAAGTTATTGCAGCAATATCATCACTTAATATCCTTGATCACAGAAGATCCTAGTGAAAAAAATCTTGAAGCTTTATCGGATGTTCAGCAAAAACTTGAGCAAGCCAATGCGTGGGCTGATGAGCAGCGAATTTCACAAGTATTAAGTACTTTAAACTTAAATCCTGATGATAATATTCAAGATTTATCAGGTGGTTGGTTACGTAAATTGGCGCTCGCTAAAACTTTAGTTACCGAGCCAAATGTTTTATTACTTGATGAGCCAACTAACCATTTAGATATTGCCAGCGTGCTTTGGTTAGAGCAATTTTTGAAAAACTATAACGGAACTATCATTTTTATTAGCCATGATAGGGCGTTTATCCGTTCACTAGCTACCCGTATTGTTGATTTAGACCGCGGCACATTAAAATCCTATCCGGGCAATTATGATGAATACATTGCTCAAAAAGAGCATGATCTACAAGTTGAAGAACAACAAAATGCACTGTTTGATAAACGTTTAGCGGAAGAAGAAGTATGGATACGCCAAGGTATTAAAGCACGTAGAACACGTAATGAAGGACGTGTTCGTGCGTTAGAAAAGTTACGAGTTGAACGTTCAAAACGTCGTGAAGTGAAAAAACAAGGCGATATTAACGTTTCAAGTGGCGATCGCTCAGGAAAAATTGTCTTTGAAGGGAATAACTTATATGTTGCCTTTGACGATAAAAAAATTATCAATAACCTTGATTTATTAATTACGCGTGGCGAACGTATTGCCTTTATTGGGGCAAACGGTACCGGTAAATCAACGCTGATAAAATTAATTATGGGTAAATTAAACCCAGACGAAGGTAAAGTTAAATTAGGCATTAACCTTGATACGGCTTATTTTGATCAGCACAGAGAGCAGCTTGATATCAATCAAACGGTACAAGATATAGTTGCTGATGGTAAACAAGAGGTAACGGTAAACGGTAAAACTCGCCATGTTTTAGGTTATTTACAAGACTTTTTATTCAGCCCTAAGCGCGCTAGAACACCGGTACGGGCATTATCAGGTGGTGAGAAGAATCGCTTGTTGTTAGCTAGGTTATTTTTACGACCTAGTAACTTGTTGATCCTCGATGAACCAACCAACGACTTAGACATAGAAACTTTAGAGTTACTTGAAGAAGTAGTTGCTAATTATAATGGGACTGTTATTTTAGTCAGCCATGATCGTGATTTTGTTAATAATTGTGTGACCAGTAGTTTATATTTTGATGGTTCTGGCCATATTTCACAATTTGTTGGTGGTTATGATGATATTGATAATTACCTTGCGTTAAAAGCACAGCAAAATAAAGATGCGCAGGCTATCGACAAAGAAATTAATAAAAAATCGAATACCCAGCCTAAACAACAACCTGCTGTTGTTAAACCGGTTGCAGTGAAAAAAAGAAAACTTTCGTTTAAAGAAAGCAAAGAATTAGAAGCTTTGCCAGAAAGGCTAGAACAGTTAGAAGATGAGATCAGTACATTACAAGAACAAGTAAATGACGCTGACTTTTTCTCACAAGATGCCGAAGTAACACAGAAAGTTTTGAACCAGTTACAACAATTAGAGTCTGAACTCGAGATCGCTTTTAGCCGCTGGCAAGAGCTTGATGAATTATAACCGCAGATAAGAGCTAAGAAGTTAAATGAAAAAATTTGTAAAATCTATCGTCGCGTTAAGTATTTTTGGTGCGATGAGTATTTCCGCAGTACAAGCTGCTCAATATAAAATAGAGCCGATCACTGAAGTTAGTTCTCATAAGTATACTTATGGTCAGTTTCAAAATGGTAATAGCCAAGAATATTTAGTGTCAGCCACCAGTTCTTATAATTACCCTGTTATTGTCCAGTATTTGTTTAATGATTTAGTGTTATTGCAAGATAGTGCCGGTAATATTTATTATTCATTCTCTTATAATGGTAATACTCTTGGCTTTTTAGAAGATCCAGAAGCTTATTTGTCGGGTACGCCAACGGCAAACGATCTCGCATTATCAGTTACTTATTTACAACTTCATAAAGGTAATTTGACTTACCAACAAATTGAAGATCAGTCTGTTTTTGTTGATTTAGGCACAGGTGCCCAACAAGTAAATGTTTGGGATAAGCCATTCTCATTACAATTTCCATCGCTTACTCGTTCAACAGAAGATTACCTAAACGGTATTTCAAGTAATGGTTGGTTGTACGGTAGTGGCTCTGCACCACATTTACCTTATAGCTTCTCTGATATTGATACTGTATCAACATATTGGTTATCTGAATTTGATTTAAAAGCTTATGTATCGGTGGATAACGGTACTACTATTATACCTGTTGAATCACCGATTAATTTATATGGTGGTGTTTCGGCAATATTAGATATGGCTGAAGTTGATGGTAACCAAGTTGCTGTGGGTTATGCCAGTATTGCTTATAACGAGCAAATTCTAAATGGTATTGAAACCACATGTTTGTCTGACGCATCTAATGTAATTCAACAAAATTCTTGTATTGAAGGGGTTAGAGGTAGTTTATATTATTTAAATGCCTTTAAATGGACGTTTGATAATAATGGTAATGTTATTGATAGTGAAATATTAGGTCAATTGATTACCCCACATGTTGATGATACCCGTTTGCACGCCAGTTATGCTACCGCAATTAATAGCTCAGGTGTGGCTGTAGGTTATTCTACTGGCTGGTTTCAAGAGACGTTAGAAGAGCCTGTTACTAACCCGAAAATAGATGAACCTGTTTTAAATTACGCGGTTATTTATAAAGACGGCGAAGTGATTGATTTTACCGATGATCACTCAGAGTTTTATAACTCACGAGCAAACGATATTAATGATAGTGGTATTGCCGTAGGTTATGTTACTAAAAACATTTTAGGTGATTCACGAACGCAGTTTTATTATATCGACACCAATAAAGCCGATTTAGAAATGGTAATGCCAACAGGCTTTTTTAATGGTAGCTCAAGCACTGCCAGAGCCATTAATGAAAATGGCTTTATAGTTGGTGATGCGGAAGTAGAAAATCATACGGACAGCTCAGGTAATCCTAGACGCCGCAATGGTTTTTTATACGATATTAATACTGCCACCTTAACGAACCTTAATGACTTTTTAGAATGTAATTTAGGTTATGAAATTATTGAAGCTAAAGACATTAACGACTTAAATGAAATTACGGCAACAGCGGTGAAAAAAGTGGAAAGTCGTAATGCTCAAGGTGAAATCGAATTAGACGATGATGGTAACATTGTTTATGAAGATGTGTTAAAAGCCGTTAAATTAACGCCTATCGCCGGTGAAATTGTTAACTGTGATGCTGAAGAAGGTAAGTTAACTAAACGCCAAGGCGCTTCATTTTCATGGTTATTAATTTTATTCTCGGGCTTTATTTCGGTAGCACGCCGTTTTAAATAAAGTTGTAATAGATAAGGTATATAAAAAAACGCTCATTTGAGCGTTTTTTTATACCAACAGAAAAATTAAATTTATCAGATGATCAATCAGTTAAAATTTTCTTAAATGTTAACATTGCAATTTAAATCTCTCTTGTCTATTTGTTAAAGGTCACTGACTCAGTGAGCTTACTGCTTTTTAATTTTAGTAATAAACCTGAACTCGGATTAATAACCTATTTAACCCGAATTTGGGAAAAGAAAATAGCTAATCATATTTAAACTAAGCAGTAGTTATATATTAACAAAATGGAGAATTATTTTATGATGAAACGGCAAAAACGTGATCGCCAAGATCGGGCACATGCCAAAGGTTATCAAGCTGGCATTGCAGGACGTTCAAAAGAAAATTGCCCTTATAATAATGTCGAAGTTAAATCAGAGTGGTTAGGTGGCTGGCGAGAGGCCATAGCCGATAGACAGCATGGACTGTATAAATAAAACGCTATGTTAGCCCTTAGTATTAATTAAGGGCTAACACACAAGTCAATATAACTAAGCTGATAAGTTATATTAAAAAGCAGAGGTATCAGTAAATAAACCTACTTTTAAATCTTTGGCGGTATAAATTACTTTACCATCAACAGCCACGCTACCGTCTGCAATACCCATAAATAATTTACGTTTGATCACACGTTTTAAATCTAATTCGAAGGTAACTTTTTTCGAGGTTGGTAAAATTTGGCCAGTGAATTTTACTTCACCGACACCTAAAGCACGACCAAAGCCTGGGCCACCAGACCAACCTAAGAAAAAGCCGACTAATTGCCACATAGCATCTAATCCTAAACAACCAGGCATTACAGGGTCACCTTTAAAGTGACAATCAAAAAACCATAAATCAGGGGTGATATCTAGTTCGGCAATAATTTTACCTTTACCATGGTCACCACCATCGTCATTGATCACCGTAATACGGTCCATCATTAACATGTTATCGATAGGTAAACGACAGTTACCTTCACCAAATAATTCACCGTTACCACACTGAATTAGCTCTTCTTTCGTATAAGAATTTTTTTGTTGCATGACACTTCACTTTGTACATTTATTTAATGGGCGCTACTTTAGCGAACACTTGTACACTAAACAAGTATTATGCAGGAAAATATTGCATTTTTTCTGGTTATGCGTAACCATATTAAGGTAATTATCTGTCTAAGCATCAAAAGAGCGTAACAATGACCGAAAAAAAAGTGCCATTGAGCAATGCTGAAAAGCAAAAACGTTTTCGAGAAAAACAAAAATCACAGGGTAAAAAAGAGCATCGTGGTTACTTAACCCCAGAGGCTCAGGCCTGTTATAAATTAATTGCTGAACAAACCAATTGGAATGATAGTGTTATCTTAAGTAATGCTATTCGGTTAACTTATGCCGCCTATAAAAATGGACAAATTGGCTTATTAAATAATTGGCTTAATAAAAACGAATTATAATTGCCTTTATATAACAATATCAGATATTCTCAGCACAGATTTCAAGGTAGGTTATTACCTTGTATAGCAGATATTTGATGGTTATTAACCATACAAGAGAGAAGACATTGATTAATATTTTGCTCGTTGATGATCATGAGTTGGTCAGAACAGGAATAAGACGCATCCTTGAAGATGTTAAAGGCTTAAAAGTTATCGGTGAAGCCCAAAATGGTGAAGAAGCGGTACAGTTTTGTCGAAAAAGCGCTCCAGATGTTGTGTTAATGGATATGAATATGCCGGGGATTGGTGGTTTAGAAGCAACTAAAAAAATATTGCGCTATTCGCCTGACACAAAAGTAATCGTGTTAACGGTTCATACCGAAGATCCAATACCAACAAAAGTTATGCAAATTGGCGCTTCAGGTTATTTAACTAAAGGTGCTGGCCAAGATGAAATGATCAACGCCATTAAAGCGGTAAACAGTGGTCAACGTTATTTAACGCCTGAAATTGCTCAGCAAATGGCGCTTAGTCAATTTAAAAGTTCCGATGAAAGCCCATTTAATTCGTTATCTGAACGTGAATTACAAATAATGATGATGGTAACTCGTGGTGAAAAAGTGCCTGATATTTCAGAGCAACTTATGCTGAGTACAAAAACTATCAATAGTTATCGTTATCGTATGTTTGAAAAATTAAATATTTCTAATGATGTTGAATTAACGCATTTAGCGATCCGCCATGGCATGATCAATACTGAAAAAATGTAACGGCTGAAACTTTTGTCTGAAAATAAATCTTCACCTTTAGCGGCGGTAGCACAACAAGCCGCTTCGCTAGATTCTAATGCTAATGTTATGTCTGATAATTTACCTGAAAGCTTTGATCATCAATCTTTTTTAGCTTCTGTTACCGAGCAACCGGGCGTTTATCGTATGTATGATAAACAACAGCAGGTTATTTATGTGGGTAAAGCGAAACAATTAAAAAAACGCTTAAGTAGCTATTTTAGAAAAGATGTTGGTAGTAATAAAACCCGCGCTTTAGTTAAACAAATACTTGCGATAGATGTCACGGTAACCCATACCGAATCTGAAGCACTGATTTTAGAAAATAACTACATAAAAAAATATCAGCCTAAATACAATATATTATTACGTGATGATAAATCTTACCCTTACATTTTAGTGACCAATCATAAACATCCTAAATTAGGTGTTCATCGTGGTAGTAAAAAAGTTAAAGGGGAATACTTTGGGCCTTATAGTACGGTAGGGGCTGTTTGGGAAAGTTTACGTTTAATGCAAAAACTTTTTCCAATTCGCCAATGTGAAGACAGTTATTATCGGGCTAGGTCACGGCCTTGTTTACAATATCAATTAGGGCGTTGTTCAGCACCTTGTGTTAATAAAATTTCTGACGATGACTATGCTGAACAAGTGAGTCTTGCCAAGTTATTCCTACGTGGTAAAAGTTCAGCGGTAATTGAAGCTTTGGTTGATAAAATGGATCTAGCTAGCCAATTACTTGAATTTGAAAAAGCCGCAAAGTTACGAGACCAAATTGCCACTTTACGGAAAGTTCAGCAGCAGCAATATGTTAGTGGCTTTGCCTCAGAGTTAGATGTTGTTGGTATTCACCGGATTAACTCACAAGTGTGTTTGCATGTCCTTTATATTCGAGAAACTAAAATATTAGGCAGCAAAAGTTTTTTCCCATCGGTACCCAGTGATTCGACCGAGCAAGATATTATTAAAGCTTTTATCAGCCAACACTACATTGGCAGTACGATGGCTGAACGGCATATTCCGAAAGAGTTTGTTACCAATTGTGCGTTAGATGATTTTGATGATGTCATGACGATTTTATCGGAACAAGCACAAACACAGGTAAAATTTTCGAGCAAAGTAAAAAAAGAGCGTAGCCAATATTTAAAACTTGCTAATACCAATGCTGAAACGGCCTTAATTAGCCGAAATAGTCACCGAGAATCGGTACAGGCACGTTTTCAGGCCCTTAATGAGCTGTTTGAATTACCAAAAGAAATTACGCGCTTGGAATGTTTTGATATTAGCCATACCATGGGGCAACAAACCGTTGCTTCTTGTGTGGTGTTTGATCCTAACGGGCCACTAAAAAGTGAATACCGCCGTTATAATGTTCATGGCATCACACCAGGGGATGATTATGCCGCTATGGAGTTTGCTTTAAACAAACGTTATGGCAAAGCCGTTAACAGTGACAACTTCCCAGATATTGTTTTTATTGATGGTGGCAAAGGGCAGTTATCAAAAGCGGAAGCTTTTTTTAATGAACTACCAGTTGCATCCATACCGTTATTAGTTGGTGTTGCCAAAGGGGAATCAAGAAAACCTGGTTTAGAAACGCTAATTTTAGCGGGTAGTCATCAGTTAATTAATCTACCGAATAATTCGCCTGCACTGCATCTTATTCAACATATTCGTGACGAATCACATCGCTTTGCTATTGCCGGTCATCGCGCGAAACGACAAAAGCATGCTAAAACCTCAACTTTAGAATCAATTCCAGGAATTGGAGCGAAAAAACGTCAGGCGTTATTAAAGTACCTAGGTGGCTTACAAGAAGTGATCAAAGCGGATTTAGACACGTTAAAAAAAGTGCCCGGTATTAGTGAAAATTTAGCACAAACCATTTATGACGCGGTACATCAAGAGTAAATTGGTTGTGATCACAATATTGTGGAGCTTGGTTAACATGATTTAAAGTTGCTTGCTTTTTTTACATGTGTAGAATTAAGCGAAAATCTTAGCGGTATTGTAGAAATAATCTATGTGGACTCTTCCTAATCAAATAACTATGTTTCGGATCATCTTGATCCCTGTTTTTGTTATTGTTTTTTATCTTCCCATTTCTTGGAATCATTTTGGGGCGTTTGCGGTTTTTTGGTTGGCGTCAATCAGTGATGCCCTTGATGGCTATCTAGCAAGAAAAATGAATTTATCGTCAGCCTTTGGTGCTTTTATTGATCCTGTGGCAGATAAATTGATGGTGGTGTGTTCTTTAGCCATGTTAATTGAAGACTACCAGTTATGGTATGTTACTGTGCCAGCGGCCATTATGATCTCCAGAGAAATCTTTATTAGTGCGTTACGTGAATTTATGTCATCACGTGGTTGCAGAAATGTTATTGCGGTATCAAATTTAGGTAAATGGAAAACAGCGGCACAAATGTTAGGGATCATGGGCTTGATTTGGCAACCGGATTACGACATTCCATTAATTTTATTTTATCTACCTCATGAAATTATTAATTATGCGGCTTATATTTTTTACGCCGTTGCTACCGTTTTAACCGTTTGGTCAATGATTGAATATTTCAAAGCGGCTTGGCCAGAGCTTAAAGCGAAAAATTAGGTTTTATTTTGAGCAGTTAAGTGAAAAAATCAACAGATTAGACGCTTTTTAACCACTTAAAATAAAATTGAAATTAAAGGGTTGACTCAACAGGATTTCAATGTAGAATGCGTCCCCAGTTGACAGGGAGTCAATTTAAGAAGCGGCTGTAGCTCAGTTGGTAGAGCACTTCGTTGCCAACGAAGATGTCACGAGTTCGAGTCTCGTTAGCCGCTCCAAATTCTAAAGGAATACACCCAGTTCAAAGTTGAAATACGGCGGGTTGGCAGAATGGCTATGCAGCGGATTGCAAATCCGTGGACCTCGGTTCGACTCCGGGACCCGCCTCCATTTTGCCCGGGTGGTGGAATTGGTAGACACAAGGGATTTAAAATCCCTCGCTGGTAACAGCGTGCCGGTTCAAGTCCGGCCCCGGGTACCATTTCACTTTGAAAGTGTAGATAGAATTTAGTTTTAATATTGTGTAAATAGTATTGAATACAAGAAGCGGCTGTAGCTCAGTTGGTAGAGCACTTCGTTGCCAACGAAGATGTCACGAGTTCGAGTCTCGTTAGCCGCTCCAAATTTAATACGCTCTATGAAGCGGCTGTAGCTCAGTTGGTAGAGCACTTCGTTGCCAACGAAGATGTCACGAGTTCGAGTCTCGTTAGCCGCTCCAAGTTTAAGATACTATTTGTATCTGCCATGTATTTTAAATCATGGCAAAAGGTTAAGTAGGTTGCCAATATCTACTATAAAAAAGTACTTACTCGTTGCCCGGGTGGTGGAATTGGTAGACACAAGGGATTTAAAATCCCTCGCTGGTAACAGCGTGCCGGTTCAAGTCCGGCCCCGGGTACCATTTAAGTAATAGCTTTATAAAAGCTGACAAAGTTCTACGAAGCGGCTGTAGCTCAGTTGGTAGAGCACTTCGTTGCCAACGAAGATGTCACGAGTTCGAGTCTCGTTAGCCGCTCCAAATTATAATAAGCAAGGTTTTATTATAATTAGGTAAATAACATTTTTTGTTATGTAGAAGTAGGGGGGCCAATCCCTACTATAAAAAAACTTACCCCTATCGTTTGATAGCTATGCCCGGGTGGTGGAATTGGTAGACACAAGGGATTTAAAATCCCTCGCTGGTAACAGCGTGCCGGTTCAAGTCCGGCCCCGGGTACCATTTCAATAAAATGAAATCATCTTTATCGTCAATTACTGCTTATCATTTTTCCCTGAATTCAGATTAACTATTACTTTAATTAGTGCTTGAAATTAGTACTTTAATTGTTAATTTTATTGCTCATCTTGGTATTAGTTCAAATATCGTCACTAAATTTCACTGTTTACTTCTTGTTTTTAAATCTACTTTTTTACTTCTTTTTCAATATTCCGTTCATGTTATTTAGTAATTGTATTATTATGATTTTCAATTTCTCATGTTAATTTTTTTAGTGAATTAAGGTTGTTATGCTCAATAAATTTAAAGTAGTAATGAAATGGATACTGATTGTTTATGTGGCCATAGCTAGCATAATTTGGTTAGTTTCTCCTTTGGTTGCCAGTCATTTTATACAAAATGCTTTAGACGAGCTTGATGTAAGGTTAGGCAATGAAACGAGTATCTATTACAACCCGTTTATTCATCATTTAACAATTCATGATCTAGCGCTTTATCAAAAGTCACAAGATGAACCTTCACTGGTATTAAAATCATTAAATGCGGAAGTGCGTTTATATCAATTATTATTTGATACGGTATATATTTCAGAGTTTGATATTGATGGTTTAACTATCGCGGTTGATATTAACGAGCAAGGTAATACTGTTGCTGGTTTTAAGCTGCCGGCTGAACAGGAAGATAATGCTGATAATACCGGGGCACAATTACCAGAAGAAGAATTACCAGCTGATACTACGGCGGCACCTTTAGCTTATAAAGTAGTATTACCACAATTTAATTTAACCAATGCAGAAATTAATATTCAAATTAATGAGCAAGCTCATAACGTTAAGTTTAACCACTTAGGTTTGTCTGATCTTTCTGCCTCAATGACTGAGCAAAGTTTAAATGTTGTTATCAACAGTGAAATTAATGATGCGCCACTGTTAATTAATGCGTTAGTTGAATTGAACAATCAGCAAGGGAAAATAAACCTAGATTTTGCTTTAACGCGATTAAATTTAAACCGTTTCCAAGGGTTTTTACCTAAGCCAGAAGATAAGCTTGCTGGTGATCTAAGCCTTAACTTTAATACCCTCGTTAACATTGATGAGCAACAAAAAGTCAGTCTTACCATTAAAGATCACGTCTTGTTATTGGAAAACTTAGCTTTGGCGTACCAAGATTACCAACTATCGTTAGTTGAGCAAAAAGTACAAGCTAAAAATACCCAGATCAATATTTTATCACCTGATAATATTACCGTTAGTAGTAAGGCTAGTTATTACATTAAGCAATTATTGATTTCAGTTATTGATGAAGAACAAGCATTAGCTAGTTTTGAAAGTTTAACCATTCCTAACATTAACGTTAGTAATGAAGCTGATGTTGCTAATTACCAAATATCGCTTGCTGATCTTAAGTTAACCTCTTTGCTTGTCTCCGATAATCTTGCTGATGACGTTTTACCATTAACGCGGTTATCTGATCTTCACATTGATACTATTGAACTTGATCAACAAGGTGTTGCCATAGGGCAGGTTTTATTATCTGACTTGGTAGTGAAAGCTGAGCTTGATGAAGAAAAACAGTTAGTTAACTTAATCCCATTACCAACAGATGAGGCAGCTAGTGAATCTCAGGTTGATGAAAAATCTGAAACAACACCGCAACAAGATAGTGAAGCCAAACCAGTAGCAACTGAGGTTGAGACAACACCTGCGTTTAATTTTTCTCTTGCTTCGTTTGCTTTAGCAACGCCTGCAACTATCGACTTCCACGATCGTAGTATTAAACCCAATTACCACCACAATTTTGTGATCAATACTTTCACGGTAAGCAAGTTAGATAGTCAGCAGCCGGCATTAACTAGTGAAATTGTCTTAAAAGGAAAAAGTAATGAATATGAGCATTTTGACTTTACTGCGCATATTACACCTTTTAATACCGTACCTACCTATCAGTTAGTTGGTCATTTCAAAGAAGTCAATTTACCTGATATTTCTAGTTATATTAAAGATGCTTTACAGTTCGAGATCGACAGTGGCCATTTTGATTTAGCGTTAGATGTTAATGTTAAAGGCACTGAATTATCGGGTGATGCGGATGTTTTATTACGTAAAGTAGAATTTAAAGTGTTAGAGCAAGATGAAGAAAAAGTCACAAAAACCTCGGTTCCTTTTAACGTTGCTTTAGGAATGCTAAAAGATAGTGATGGTAATGTTGAATTAAACTTACCGTTAACGGGCGATATTAACGATCCATCGTTTGGTTTTTCTGGCTTATTAACCTTATTAGTTAAACAAGCAACGATGTCAGCGGCAAAAGATTATTTAATCACTACTTTTGTACCGTATGCGCAAGTGGTTAAAATTGCGATGTCTGCAGGGGAATTTGCGTTAAAAGTACGAGTTGAAGATTTAGTTTATCCTGTAACTAAAATAGATTTACAACCAGAGCAACAAGAATTTCTTGACCAGTTTGCCGCCTTGTTAAAAGATAAAGATGATTTAGAATTTAAGCTTTGCCCTATATCAACACCTGAAGATATTGGTTTACCGTTAGGTAAAAAACTTGATAATGCCAAACAAAATGAAGAACTACACAGCTTATCTGTGGCAAGGGTTAAAACATTTAAAAACTATATGATCAATAATCATAATATTGCTTCATCACGGTTATTAATTTGTAAAGCACGTATCGATACGTCGAAAGATGCTAAACCAAGAATAACCTTCGCTATATAATGATTTTTATACATTTTTTACAAAAAAAATAATGTTAAATACTGAAACTATGATAATTGTCGTATTCATTTATAGTTTTTTCTTATATAGTATTGAGTTATAAGGTTTTAACAATAGTATAAAACCGATGGACATGTCACAAAAATAACATAGGTTGAGATATATAATCGGAATTATATATCATTAACTCAGTAACAAATGGTTAGTGCATTAAATTAGCTAACTGAATAAGAGAGGAATAATATGAGAACAGGCTCAATACTTCGCAAACGCCGCGCTTCTGAAAAAGTTTATGTACCGAAAGACGCGCGTGATAATCAATACGTTATCGCGGAAATGCCCCTTACCGATGAGCTAATTAAACTGGTTGTTGGTGATATTGACTTAACAGCTGAAAAGCCTTACCAAAAATTCTATCAAAAATTGGCTAAACTAGCGCTTGACGTTGTAGAAGAGTGTAACATTCCACATGCTAATTTTGTTGCTAATAGCCGTTTAGTTAGAGTAAGACACAGTGAAGAACAGCAAGTTCTACACACTGAACAACAATCTTTTTTCTTTTATAGCCCATTACATAATTCTACCTTTAAAGGTTATTATGATGGCGCTCACCGCTCAACAAAAGTGAAGTTTTTATTTTTAGCCACAGGTGATGAACTGCGTGTAAATTCAGGTAAGTTTCATAGCAAGGTGCATAAAGCGGTTAAAGAAATTTCTAAACGTATTGGTTTAGCTGAAGGTACGTTAAAAATGCGTGACCACCAGCATTTAACTTATGATATTTTTGCTAAAGAAAAAGGCAGAAAAGAAAGTGTTACTCATACCTTTAGAGAAATTTCTGCTCGTTATTTACAACAAGGTTATGAGATTGAAGGGAAACACAACTTTATCACTTACGCAATTGTTAGTATTCCTATGACTCGACGCTTATTAAAAGGCGAAGATTTGGATTACAGTGTTGATGATATTTTTGCAAAAATTTACCAGAAGGTTGATACCGCTTTTAAAAGCTCGGCAGCTAAACATAACTTAACTCATGCTGCTATGATCGCTAATGGTAATTCTGTGATCGTTCGTTATGATGAAGGTGAAAATACTAAATTTAATGGCGAGATCATTTCTTTAGGTTTTAATCCTAAAAATGATGCTACGGATATTGTTTCGCTTTATGAATCAGATAAATTAGTTGATAACATCCGTTTAGTGTACTTTGCTGATGAGTTTGATGAAACTCATAAAACTTACGGTAAGTTTGTTAACCAAGTGACTGACTCAATTAAATCATTAGCTGATGAGTTAAATTGGAACAAAGAGCGTGATTACATGTTAATGCGCTTACATCAACAAATTGTTCGTAAAGTTTAATTGCTGAGTTAAGCATTAATCTAGGGTCTGTTGCTCTTTGTTTATATTTTCAGCAATAGGCTATTTTTAGTGATAGCAAAGCAGAATGAACGTTGTTTGCTTATTCCAAATGCGTGAATT
>NZ_JBQMWH010000009.1:0-167147 GCF_053470345.1 Thalassotalea agariperforans
AAGATATCCTCATCGCTTGTGTTGATGGGCTAAAAGGATTTCCTGATGCGATTAATACCGTTTACCCTGATACGCAAATTCAGCTCTGCATTGTCCATATGGTGCGTAATTCATTGAAGTTTGTGCCTTGGAAAGACTACAAAGCTATCACAGCCGATTTAAAACGTATTTACCAATCCGTCACTGAAGATGACGCTTTGTTGTCACTTGAGCAATTTGAACAGCGCTGGGATAGCAAATACCCCAACATATCGCGCTCGTGGCGTAATAACTGGCAAAACGTCAGTACGCTATTTAATTACCCTGAGGATATACGCAAAGCAATTTATACCACTAACGCCATTGAGTCACTGAACAGTGTTATTCGTAAAGCGATTAAAAAGCGTAAGTTATTTCCTCATGATGATTCAGCGAAGAAAGTAATCTATTTAGCGATTGAGCAAGCATCGAAAAAATGGACGATGCCGATAAGAAATTGGAAAACGGCCTTGAATCGATTTATGATTGAATTCGAAGACCGTTTGAAAGATGTTATTTAAACTTGGCAGTTACACAAAATGTGTTACAGGGTCCTGTAGTCAAAGTATAAACCCTTTTAGTTTTTCTCTTTCTGCATTTCCTTTGTTCTTTAAGTGTCCCAATTGCAGCGTAAGGTTGAAGCTAATAAGCTCCAAGCTATTTTGGATTAGTTTTTTCCTATATTTAATAGTGGTAGTTGTATCAATAATTTATATCCCTCTGATACGTGAGTATAATCTTAGCGTAATTGTTGCGGTATTAGGTTGGTTTTCTGTTTATTATAAGTTATCGTCTAAAGTGCTCCGCAGGGAAAATATTGCCCAGTACGAGTAATGTAATGCAATCAAACGGACTAAAAACAGTTGGTTTTTGCTCCTTCGTCGTTTATTTTAACGGCGTGATATTATTAATTAAACATGGAGTTTATTTCCAATATGGAAGTTAAAATATTCACAAAAATTCTAAGGCCTAAACGTGGTTTTTGGCCTACTTCTGATAAATCATCTGATTGTGGCCTTGAAGCCGAAGTAAATCTTTGGCTTGCATCTAAGCCAAATATTGAAGTTAAAAATATTACACAATCTCAAAGTGGTGGCTCATGGTTTCCATCAACAATAGCAATAAGTGTTTGGTATCAATAATAATAGTTTGTTATTTTTCTAAGCCATGAACACAGCGCAATAAAGTTGTTTCAGCAGACTGTAAATGTCTTTCTAAACTCATGATAGCACCAGCATTATTATGAGTAATTAAATTATTTAATAAATCTATATGCTCATTAATGGCGACAGTAAAACGTTCTAGCTCACCTGTTTTATCCCACTGATAGTGGTAATGGCAAACAAAAGAAACAATATCAAAAAATTGCTGGGTAAAACGATTCTTAGCACTTTCTAAGATAATTAAGTGTAAATCTCTATCTAGATCTGGAAATTCCATATATCGGTTTTCCATATCTTGACTGACTTCCTGATGTCTGACGAGTAAGTCTTTTAGTTTTTGCCAAACAGGGTCTTCTTTAGGGAGTTTTAATAATTCGGTGATCGCTCGCATTTCAACCATTTCTCGAAATGAGATTAATTCGCGGGCAAAGTCTTCATCAAATTTCACCATTTTCCATCGACCGCGTGGAATTTTTTCAATCAAACCATTGTTTGAAAACTTGATCAAAAATTCACGCACGGTAATTGTGGTACAACCTGAATTTTTAGCTAAGCTAAGCTCTGAAAATCTATCTCCCGGTAACAATTGCCCGGTATTAATTAAATTGAGAAAGTATTTTTCTACTTGAAGTTCTTTAGATGAATTTTTATCTTTAATATCAAAAAAGTCGTTTTCTTTTGGTTGACGTAATACTACCTTATTTGGGCCATCTCTTTTGACTATGCCTTGCTCAATAAGGTGATCTACACATGAACGTACCGTTGTTCTACTAATATTTAATAATTTGGTTAATTCTATGTCATTAGCCATTACGTTTTGACCATCGGGAAGGTTAGTAATAAGCGTAAGCATACGATTGATTGATTGTTTAAATAGATAGGTTTTATTACTCACATCAGTTTCCTTGACAGGGTGAATCTATTGTTAAGTTTCATTATTATGAGCACTTTATACGTAATTATACAAATTGTTCACCTAAAAGGCTCTACTTTAATTTGAATAAATGTTTTTTCAGCTTTGTTAATGCAGCAGTATTTGAAAAAGAGGAGGAGAACCCTTTTTGTAAAGTTGGTATGTAAATGAGCCGTTATGACAAAGAATAGTTAACTAGCTGCCACAATAATTTAGCTAAAAGGCTAAGAATATTTTATATGCTTGATGGTCGTGCTTAGGTAATATTTTTGTTACTAATAGATACAAAAAAACATGTTAAAAAGAATAGAAAAATTATTAAATCAGCCAAGAAATAAATATAATAAACTCAATCAATAATTAAGGACAAAGTTATGAAATATCTATCAAAATTTTTACCGTTAACCTTAATAGTAAGCACATTAATGTTTACTAATACTGCCTCTGCCGTAGTACCTGATGAAAACAGTGTTGTTTCAAAAAACTTTAAAGATATTGGTCGCTCTATGCGAGGTTTAGGTAAAGCTAAAAGCAGCCAAGACATTATCGAAGCGCTTGAAAAAATAAAAGTAATTGCTATTAAAAACCGTAAAGAAGTGCCAAGTTTTATGAAAGCCGGTACTAAAGAGTTTACTAAGTATCAAGATGGTGTTGACAGTTTTGTTGAAACTATTGATAAAACAATTGCAGCGGTTGATAAAGGTGAGATCACCAGCGGTAAACAAGCACAGAAAAAATTAGGTGCCGATAAGAAAAAATTTCACAAAGAATTTGATTTAGAAGATGACCATTAAAATTGATAAAACATCAAATTTATTAATTGGCTGGGACTGGCTAGTGCGTTTAACGCATTGGTCAGTAGCAGTACTATTCCTCACTAATTATTACCTTACTGAAAAAGGTTCAGAGAATCATGAATATGTCGGCTGGACTTTATTAGGGCTAATTGTTACCCGTTTATTATGGGGGGTAACATTAGCAGCAGGGCCTAATCGCTTAAGTGCTTTTGTGCCTAATGTTACATCGGTAAAGCAACATTTCTTAGAATTAAAAACACGTAAAGCAGAAAAAGGCGTGGGTCATAATCCTTTTGGCGCAATTGCTATCTATTTAATGTGGGCAGGACTAATTTCTTGTTCATTAACCGGTTGGGGCATGGATACTGATTGGGGCTTTGAAAACGATGTTGATCAATGGCATGAATTTGCAGTTGATTTTACCTTTGCTATTGTTTGTGTCCATGTTTCCGCAGTTACCTTAGTTTCTTTTTGGCTTAGAAAAAATTTAATTAAAGCCATGGTTGTTAATTAAATTAATCAGTCAAATAGAAGTGCTTGCAACGATTTAATCATCTCAGCAATATTGCTCTATACACAGTTCCACGGTCAGTCTGGAACATAGGGGCTGCTTAGATTTTCGTTTTTATCGTAACCGAAGTGCTTTGAGTGAGCAGTGTTAATTTATTCTTATCAAAGGCTCAGTCTATAAAAATAAGAGCTGAGAAGCTTATCTCTCAGCTCATAGTGTCTTGTTAATCTTATTATTAATAATATTGTTAAAATATTAGTTTGGGAGTGCTTACTTACTATGTAGGCTCATTTATTATTGGTTGTATTTATATGTCACTACAGTTTTGACTTAACCCAATTCTCAATGTTTGCACTTAATACTGCTAAATTAACCGCACCATGAATAAGAATTTGATCGTTAAACTCACGTAACGAAAACTTTTCTCCTAATTGCTTTTTAGCCATAGCACGCAGTTCCAGAATGCGAATTTGTCCTAGTTTGTAAGAGGTTGCTTGTCCGGGCCAAACGGCATAACGTTCAATTTCTCGTGTGGTTGAGGCCAAGCTTTCACCGGTATTCTTGTGCATCCAAGTAATGGCTTGTTCTCGGTTCCATTTTTTGTAATGCAAACCTGTATCGACTACTAAGCGAGCCGAACGAAATAACTCTGATTGTAACCGGCCAATATCACCATAAACATCATCGTCGTACATACCTAATTCTTTTGCGAGTAACTCTGCATATAAAGCCCAGCCTTCACCATAAGCGCTGAACCATAAGATATTACGGATCATTGGCATATCTGTAATTTCTTGTGCAATACTGGTTTGCAAGTGATGGCCAGGACTAGCTTCATGATAGGTTAACGTCGGCAATGAAAAACTTGGCCAGTCAGCGGTATCTTTTAAGTTAATCCAATATATGCCAGGACGAGTACCATCAAGGCTTGCTGTTGTGTAATAGCCACCCGGTGAGCTGTCTTGTTCATAAATAGAAATACGTCTAACTTCAACTTCAGCTTTTGGTAGCGTTATTAAAATGTTGGGCAACAGTGCTGCTATTTCCTGCATTTGGCTATTTAAGTCAGCTAATAATTTTTCTCGGCCAGCATCAGTATTAGGGTAAAGAAAAGACGGTTCTTTGGTCATGGCAATCAAACGTGTCATGACATCACCTTCGGTACGGCCAACTGATTTTAATAAGGCATCTATTTCAGCTTGTATACGTTTAACTTCACTCAGGCCAAGTTGGTGTACTTGCTCCGGTGTTTTATCTCCAGCACCGTAACTTTTTAATGCCAGTTCGTAGCGTTTATCACCATTTTTGAGTGCCCAAATACCCGCTTCTGTTTGCGCTTGAGGTAATAGTTCTTTCAGGGTGTTGGCAAGAGAAGCGTAGCCAGGATAAACTTTTTCTAAGATAATTTTAGCGGCTCTTTCTACATAGCTAGTACGTTCATTTTCCGTAATGTTAGTGACGGATGTTAATCGACTATTTAATACTAGCGCTAGCGGATGCTCTGTTGGTGAGGGCTTGGTCATATTCTCAATTGCATTGAGAGCGCCTTGTAATGCAAATTTTGGCGGTGTTACACCTTTGTTAGCATCAAATTGAATAAGCTCAGCATAGTCGCTTAAAGCTTGGCCTAATAATGTTAGCCGAGTTAAATAGTTTTCAACATCACTTTTGTTTGTTAATGGATGCTCGGTTTGTAATGCCCTTGGTAAATCAATATGCAGCCCTGATAACTGCGTGATCGAATAAGGGCTGAAGATAACTAAGGGATCAAAAGCGCCAAAAACATAAGGTTCAAATTGTGCGGTCATTGCCAGTGAACTGGCGACAATATCATAGGTTGTTGCCGCAGTGCCTTGGAGTTTTGAACGATCAATTTTGGCTAAATCGGCGGCCATAGCGGCACGTAAGGCTTTGGTTTTAGTGATCCTATTGACAGAAAAATCACCAAGTTGGTTATTAAACGTCATGCCAACATATGCTTCGGATACCCCTAAACTGGTTGCTAATGTTGGCGAAAGTTGCAATAGCGACTGGGTATGTTTGTCCATCAATGTTAAGAAATCAGATGATGCTTGGTTTTGTTGCGCTTGCTGTAAAACTTCTGGTTGTTGAGCACTCGTTGGCGTTGAATCATTGTTGTTACAAGCGAATAGCATCGTTGCTGTTGTGATACTAAGCAAACTAGTTAATAAGCGCATATTGCCTTCCATTGGATAAAATTATTGAGAGCCTAAGATAATAAATATTAAGTAAAGTATATAGGGAAAATTTTCACTTAATTTAGCAAACAAGTTAAGCAAAGGCTGTTGAATGTTTTGTTAATCGTTTGTTTTAATGGTTATTTCAAGTTCTTTCTTGTCGCCGGCAAACCACTTTTGGACATAAATAGAGCCTAATACAGGGGGCATGCCGTTTTCTGGTATTTCTTTGTAGCGGATACTATTTTTATTGTGTTTCTCTAATTCAAATTTAATTACTTTTTCAGCCATGGTTTTTTGTTGATCAGTATTTAAGGTATTGAGCAGTATATTCGAAAATGACCAGTAATATAGCGTAAATTAATAAATAGTAAGACGGTGCCTGCGAATAATGGAAAATAGGGTGATTTCACTAGCTCTCACAAACATTGATGAGTGTTCGAAAAATCGTGCAAATAGTAGAATATAAGGGAGGGGTATCTGTTGATAATACTCAATCTCTGCCAAAAATTAGTTAATACGCTAAAGGCCTTGTCTTAGGAGAATAATAACAAAGCTTTTAGCATCTATTTGTATCGCTATCTTCTGTCAGCCAGTGGTTACAACACTATGTTTGTTGATAAATGAGCTTTATTCTAACGACAGTTTAAAAACATTGGCAATGTCATTTAAACCAGTGTTGGGAACAACAAAATTGAAACTGTAGGTATCGTCTAACCAAGTTAATTGTTCACCTGTGCTTAATAAACTGACACTTTTCACAGCACTACGAGGAGTGTAACGGTGCCGGCCTAATGCTTTAATTTTAATGGTTTGCCCTGGAGTCGGTTTTCCTAGCAGAAATAAGTACATTGATTTGCCGTCTTTGGCTACGGTAAAGCGTACATCTTTTGAGGTATAGGCTATTTTAGCTGATTGTCCGTCGTGGCTGCTGGCGTCACTATGCGCCGGTCCATATCCATAAGTGTCAAAAGGGCGAGTATGGTAAACCGCTTCGCCATGTTGAGCTAACCAATCACCAATTGTTTTTAATGTTGAACGCTGTGCTTGATTGATCACACCATCGGCGCGGGGTGATACATTTAATAACACGATGCCATTTTTGCTCCAAACATCTATCATATTACGAATAACTAAGTCTGCGGGTTTATATTTTTCGCCTTCAACGTATGACCAGCGGCTATCCCCAAGAGTAATGTCGGTCATCCAAGGTAAAGGATGGAGATCACGTCGTCCACCTTGTTCAAAATCTAACACACTTAGCGCCAGAGGCATGTCATTATGCTTATGTACTGTAACGACTTCTTGCCCTGTTTTTTCGGCATGATTAAAATAATGGGCGGCCATTTTTTGTCGATAAATTTCAGGTAGCATATTTAGCCAAGAATCGAACCAAATAATATCAGGCGAATATTGGTCGACAACTTCATTTACTTGCGCCAGCCAATATTGGTTGAATTGTTCTATCGTGTCGAAATTGCCAAATAATTTCCGTAATTTTGGATCGGTTGTTGTGGTTGGTGAACCTTCATAAAATGGGTAATGACTGTTAAAGTCTTTCAATCCTTTGGCTAGCGGTGTTTTATTTCGTTGCCCATTTCTAGCGTGATGAAAAGTGGCAATGGTTTTAATATTTTCTTGCTTTAAGGCATTGAATAACTCTCCCAAAATATCACGTTTAGGCCCCATTTCTTGAGCATTCCATGGATTGATCTTACTGTTCCACATGGCAAAGCCGTCATGATGTTGAGCGACAGGGCCCGCAAATTTTGCGCCTGAATTTTTGAATAGACTCGCCCATTCAACGGGATCAAATTGTTCCGCTTTAAACATAGGAATAAAATCTTGGTAGCCAAACTCTGCAACTGCACCATAAGTTTGTTCATGATGTTTGTGAACAGGATGACCTTTCCGGTACATATTACTTGGATACCAAGCGCTTCCAAAAGCAGGAACACTATAAGGTCCCCAATGAAAGTAAATACCTAATTTAGCATCTTGAAACCATTCTGGTGCGGCTTCGTGTTTAGCCAAAGATTGCCAATTATCTTGAAATGTAGGGGTGGGTTGTTCAATGGTGTTACTACAGCCCCCCATTAAATAGAGCAAGCTTGATGTTATAAAAAAATTCCGTAATGTATTGTAAATATTATTATTTTTCATATTATCTATTCACCGAGGAAAAGTAGAGAGTTAACACAAATTTAGTATTAACTCTCTGAGCATTAGTTGTTTAGTTGAAAAGTGATGTGACCCGAAATTTTTCCTTTAATTTGTTTAGGTTGTCCTTGTGGGCCAGATTCTTCAGCAAACATAAATTTAGTACCGATCCCTGGAAGTTTATGGAAAATATGTAATCCACCAGCTTCAGGGTAGTTCCAAACAGCATGAATGGGGGATTCATGTTCTCGGTTAAGTTTTTTCGGATGCACTTGTTCTACTGGTATGGTATTGCTAGGGCGTAATACACCGATAAAGTTATTATCATGTGGCTGTATAAGTATGCTTGACTGGTTGTTTAGTTTAAGATTTAACCATTCTATGCCACTAAATATCCCTTTAAATTCAGGTGTTCCCCATTGGTTTATACCCGTGATTTTATCGTTAAATTCATTTTCCCAAAGACCAAATTCAGCGCCTTTTAAACGATTTGCCCAAACACGATAAGGACCATGCCCTAGCCACGTTTTCGCTTTTACGGTGTGCTCTGGTAAGTTAAAGCCAACGGCCAAATACATCAACGGCTGTGTAATTTCGGCAAACTGATAGTCAAGTGTTACCGTACCATTAGGCTTGATTGTCCATTGCACGAACTCCTTATCATCGTTTACTGCTAGAATAATATAGTGATTTTTTAACGTGTAAGCTTCTGTTTTCCAAGTTTTTTTGTTCAACGAAAGTTTTTCGTTGGCGGTGGCAGCATATAATAAGGGACCGCTGTTCAAACCAGAATTAACACCATTAATACTACTGCTAATTAATTGGCCTGTGTTTTCAGAAAAGTGCCATATTTGATCTGCCACTTTAACTTTGAACGGGTCGCCATTTACTAATTCAATTTTTTGTTGAGTATCGACAAATACTTGGCGTGGTTTATTAATCTCAAACGACCATGTCATAACCTCGCGGCCGTGAGGATCAAATCCTGTTAGTTCTAGGGCATCAGCTTGTAGCCAGTTATTTGGCAAGTTTAGTGCTAGTTCACCAGATTGCCCAGGAGTAATATTGGCACCTTTTAACTTGCCATTGGCTATTTCGGTAATCTGAATGTTGGTATCAAGCGGACGAGAGAATTTAACTAAACGCCATCTAAATTGGCAGTCATTTAGATGTGTGTCGTAGTAATCATTTTGTACAGTTAATTTTCCCGTAAAATCTTTGTTAAGTTGTGTTTGTTTAATTTGTATTGGAGACCATATATGGCGTACCGTATAAAAACTTGCTTCTTTTTCACCATTTGGTCCTACGATACCGTCTGACGATTTATTGCCATGTGTATCGAGTATGCCATCCATATCTGTGCGTGAAATCGCCGCATCAGCCCAACACCATAAAACACCGCCAGCACTGGTTGGAGATTTTAGCATCGCGTCCCAATAGTCTTGTAAGCCAGCACCGTGACCACCATCGTATAAACCGTGTAAAAATTCTGTAGGTAAATAGACTGTTTGGGCGGCAAGCTTTTCTAAAAGCTCGGCATATTCAGGGTAATGGAAGGTTTCTATATCTTCAAAATTAGTCCAAGGGTGAATAACTGGGCGATCTTGTAAATCATATAAATGATAGACATCGTCAATTTCAAGATTAAAGCCAGATTCATTACCATTTGCCCATAATATAACGGATGGATGATTTTGATATTTGGTTACTAATTCATAGGCGATATTGCGTGCAATTGGCGTATCAATCCAGGGATCATGCCAGTTAGTTAATTCAGTAATTACCAATAAACCTAATTCGTCACACGCTTCCATAAATTCTGTGGTTGGTGGTAAATGTGAACGCACTAAGTTCATGTTTGCTGATTTTATTGCTTCTGCATCTTTCCATGCTTTTTCACGATCAATAGCGCGACCGGTATATGGGTCAAAGACATTGCGATTAACACCTTTTATCATTAGCTTTTTACCATTTAAATAAAAGCCATCTTGTGGTTTTA
Source organism: Thalassotalea agariperforans (assembly GCF_053470345.1). Classification (NCBI taxonomy): domain Bacteria; kingdom Pseudomonadati; phylum Pseudomonadota; class Gammaproteobacteria; order Alteromonadales; family Colwelliaceae; genus Thalassotalea; species Thalassotalea agariperforans. The sequence goes on from NZ_JBQMWH010000009.1 coordinate 9,760, forward strand.
ATTCAAAGGTACGAAAACCAAACTTTTGATTATATTGAGAAATTGTTTGGCCTTTTTTACGTAATTCTACTTGTACTTGATATAAGTTTGGGTATTCAGGTGACCATATTTTATGGCCACTAACTTTGGTATTAAAGCGGACACGGCCGCTGCCATGCAACATTCGTTGAGACATTGGCTGGCCTATTTTTTTACCGTCTAAGCTAAATATTTGAGCGTATACTTCGTCAACATATATCGGTGGGGTTTTCTTAAATTTGGTTATATAGTTTAACTGTGGAAACACGTCTAAAGCTAATGAACCATCGGCTTTTGCATCAATAGCGACTCTGTTGATAAAGCTTTTATTTTGAATTTCTAAATAGACAGGGCGATAAATACCACCAAGTACCCAATAGTCGGCCTTGCGCTCAGCTTGATCTAAACTATCGTTACTTGGTTTTTTAGCAACAACCACGGTTAGTTCATTATCGCTGTTATATTTTAATGCTTTTGTTTTGGTTAAATCATGTCGAAAAGGTACATATCCGCCTAAATTAGGTACCCCCAACTTTTCTCCGTTTAAGTAAACTGTTGTTTCGGTCATTGAACCTTCAAAAATAATACGAACATGTTTGTTTTTCCAGGCTTCGGGCGCGAAAAAAGTGGTTTTGTATGTCCCTATTTCGTCGTGTTTTTCTTCAGGTAAGTCATGGCCATAATTATAATTGCCAAAGCCATGCTGTTCCCAGTTTGAAGGGACGGGGATATTACTCCATTTGCCGCATTTTCGGCCTTTATCACAGATGAACTGCCAGTTTACAGCATCACTTACGCCTTTGCCTGAGAGGTAAACTCGTTCAGCCATTTTCCCCGTGTTAGCTGCCTTTACGCTAGTTACACTTAAACAAAGACTTATTAGTGTAAGCAAAATCATTAAATATTTCATAGTGCTTCTTCTTTTTGCTAGTTAAGTTTAGTAATTATTAATTTCTATGTGACAAGTCATAAAACTAAACAGGATTATTTAGCCATATATCAAGGCCGCTATAAGTTAAAACCAAAATACTGTTTGGCATTGTGGTAACAGATGTTTTCGATCATCTCACCCACTAATCGGTAATCAGTTGGAATTAGCCCTTTTTTCATATCATTTCCTAAAATATTACACAGTACTCGGCGAAAGTATTCGTGACGGGTAAAACTTAAAAATGATCGGCTATCGGTTAACATGCCAACAAAACGGCCAAGGCTGCCTAACTGAGATAAGGCTTCGATATGTTTTTCAATGCCGTCTTTTTGATCTAAAAACCACCAGCCTGAGCCAAATTGCAATTTACTTGCGCAACTCCCGTCTTGAAAGTTACCTATCATAGTCGCAATGACTTCGTTATCTCGCGGATTTAAATTATAAATAATCGTTTTAGGTAGTTCGTTGTGACTATCTAAGGTATCCAGATATTTAGCGAGTTTTTCCGCCTGACTATAATCACCGATGGAATCAAACCCTGTATCCGGACCGAGTGTTTTTAGCATTCTAGAGTTGTTATTTCTCATGGCGCCTAAATGAAGCTGTTTTGTCCAACCTTTTTCAGCATCCATACGACCAAATTCTAATAACAATGCTGTTTGCAATTGTTCAATTTCAGTTGGGCTTAAAGCACAACCTGATCTAATTTTATTAAATATTTGATCGATGGTTTGCTCAGTTGCCGGTAAAAACCTACATGCGGTTAAGCCGTGATCAGAAATCCTACAACCGTGTGAATGAAAATAGTCATGTCGTTTTCGTAATGCAGTTACTAAGCTTGAATAACTGTTAATATCAATATCAGCAACTTGGGATAACCTATCAAGATAGCCGTTATAGTTAGCAACACTTTCTACCGCCATGGCTTTATCAGGTCGCCAAGTAGGCAGCATTTTTACTTGAAAATTTTCATTGGCAACGGCCTGGTGTGCTGATAAAGAGTCGGTTGGATCATCTGTTGTACAAATGAGTTTTACGTTACTGGCAATCAGTAATTGTCGGGCGTTTACACCATTTGCAAAAACATCGAGTGAGCGTTGCCATATAGCATCAGCAGTTTGGCTATTTAATAAACAGTCATCAATACCAAAATATCTCGCGAGTTCTAAATGACTCCAGTGATACAGGGGATTTTTAAGTATATAAGGCATAATGCTAGCAAATTGGTCAAACTTTGCTTTATCACTTGCATCACCAGTGCAATAGACTTCATCTATACCGTTAGTGCGCATTTGCCGCCATTTATAATGATCGCCATTTAGCCAAACTTGCGATAAGTTTTGCCATTGCTTATTTTCTGCAACTTCTTGTGGCGGCAAGTGGCTATGATAATCAATGATCGGCATATCTACCGCATAATCATGGTAAAGCTTGCTCGCTTGTGTTGATTCAAGTAAAAAATTTTCGTGTATAAACTTAGTCATCTTTTATTTGTTTATTGTTAACTATGTTGTATTTATCTTAAGTTAATAAAATAGATTTGTAAATAAATGCTTATTTTTATTTTTATTGCATATATGCGCAGTTTTATTTGTGTTTTTATAGAAAATTTGTTAAAAAAGTCATAAATACGACATTTTTCATTCGTTTTATCTGACATTGAATCAGGATAAATGTAGTAAAATTAGATTCTTATTGAAGGTAAAGTTTTCGAGACTTTTATTATACATACTGTATTATTGCGCAGTGGTCTTGAGCCAAAACCACTAAAATACTGAATTTTAATCAACCAACTTGCATAAATGCGTAAATGAAAGAACCAAAAAAAATCTTAATGCTGTTAGGGAATTACCATACTTCGACTCATCGAGGTATCGCTCGTGCATCGAGAGATTTAGGTTGGCACTTAAATGTGAGTATGTTGAGCCCATTTCAAATACCTAATCGGTGGCAAGGCGATGGTATTATTTGCTCTTTAAATAGTAACGAAGCCTTAGAAAACTTTGTTGTTAATGCCCAGCTTCCTTGTGTTGATTTGTCGATATGGCGATCAGATATCGCAATGCCTAGAATATCTGGAGATAATCAATATATTGGCCGCTTGGCGGCTGTTCATTTCTGTGAAAATGGTCATCAATCGTTTGGTTGGTTTTGTCATCAACAAAATCCAGTAGCTGATGCTAGATTACTTAGTTTTGAAACCGAGCTTATCGCCCGAGGACTTCGCGTACCGGAAAAATTAGTGGGGCAAGCAACACAAAATTATCAAGAAATAGAGGCGTGGTTACATAAATTAGATAAGCCATGTGCAATTTTTGCATTTAATGACAATGATGCCGCTTGGTTACTTAATACTTGTTTATCTGCCGGTTATAACGTTCCAGAAGATTTTTCTATTATTGGGGTTGATAATAATCAATTAATTTGTGACCACATGCCTGTACCTTTGTCGAGCATTAACCATGATCATGAACGCATTGGTTACGAAGGCGCGTTGCTATTAAATCGGATAATAAATGGTGAAGATATTAACTCTGACGTTAGGTATATTCGGCCACGAGGCATAACTACTCGCGCGAGTAGTGATAATTTAGCTGCGCGCGATATTGTGATTAAAAACGCTTTGCAATACTTACAAGCTAATTTAACCAAAGACATCGGCACTCAAGATGCTGCTGATTTTTTAGGGATCTCGCGGCGAAATTTAGAGCATAGATTTAAAAAGCACCTAAACACTTCGGTGCATAAGAAGTTGTTAGAGTTTAGGTTAAAAAATGCTGAAAACTTATTACGGGAAACGGATAAAAAAGTAGAAGATATAGCTGTATCTTCCGGTTTTTGCCATGGTCCGCATTTGTGTCGAATTTTCAAAACAGCATACGGCCAGCCACCGCTGAGTTATCGTAAAAACTACCAAATTAAAACAAACAAATAGTTGTTTAGTTTGTTATAAATAATTCCTAGTCATGAGCATTTGTGACTAATTTCATTTCTTTAATTTTCATATATTTTGAATTTTTAGCCATTCATATTCGCGATGATTGTATATTAAATGCATAATTTTTGTTGATTGTTTACAAAATGTGATGTAGTTTTATTGGATATTTTACTCAAATATGCAGTAAATTAGATTAAATGCATATTATTACGTTGAAGGTGTCTATTATGATATTGAAATATATGTGCGTGGCGCTTAGCTGTGTTTGTTATATCACGGGCTGTGCAGAACCAATTAATGCTACCGATACGGCATTTCCTTATGATTTACCAAAAACAAAACCCGATCGCCCATTAAGCACGGCAGTTGCCAGAAATTACGATAACTACCTTGCTCCTCGGCAAGAGGAAAATGAACTATATTCATTGTTTAAATATACCCCTTTAAAAGGCTTTGATTACAATGGCGGCGACGGTACTGTTTCACGTCGTGATCCTTCAAAAATTATCAAAGAAAATGATCTTTATTATATTTGGTATACAAAACGGGAGACTAAAGAAAAGCCCGTAGGTATTAGTAATGCACATTTAGCAACGGATGAAATTCCATCAACAGATTGGGATTTAGCTGAAATTTGGTATGCCACTTCGAAAGATGGTTTTACTTGGCAAGAGCAGGGGGTGGCAATTGAACGCCCAGAAAAACCTAAAGTTGGTTGGCGCTCTGTTGCTACACCTGATATTTTAAAGTGGCAAGGAAAATTCTACCTATATTATCAAGGATTTATGGCCCCTAGTGGGTTAAATGATAATGATTGTCCTGTAGCGGTATCTGTTGCTAATTCCCCAAATGGACCTTGGCAAGCCATCAATGAAGTGATTATTCCTAATGGGAAAAAAGGGGAGTGGGATCAAAATTCAATACACGACCCTTATCCTCTAGTTCACGATGGAAAAATATATTTATATTATAAAGCCGATTTTGATCGCATTCGTGGTAGTAAAGATCGACCGCAAGCCGTAAGAATGCAAGGTCTAGCAATTGCCGATAATCCGTTAGGTCCGTTTACTAAACATCCGCTTAATCCTGTTCTAAATTCTGGTCATGAAACAGCATTATTTCCATTTAAAGAAGGGGTTGCCGCTTTAATTATTCGTGATGGTAACGAACGAAGCACCATTCAGTACGCTCAAGATTGGGTAAATTTTGATATCGCATCGGTTGCAGAGTTAATGCCAAATGCAGCAGGTTTATACGTACCTGATGCTTTTACCGATACTAAATATGGCGAAGGGGTCACTTGGGGTTTATCACATTTTACGGTAGTAAATGGTTGGGATAAAAATCATTCGGTATTAACACGCTTTGATACAGATCTTAGTTTGAAAGTGCATGATCCAGAAATGAAACGGCATAATAACCATTACAGCCCTGAGCACCATTATAAGTTTGGTTTATCGAAGAAACAAAAAGAACGCATTTTAAAAGATAATTAACAGTAAAAACAGTCAGTTATTAGCCGGTGATATTGGGTTTGTTGGCTAATTTTCATCAAATAATAGCAACTAACCTAAGAGGTGGAGATAGACTTGAAAACAACAAAATTAAAATGGCTAAGTTTTTTAGCTGCGGCTTCATTAAGTCAGGCATATAGCGTGCAGGCAGAACAACCGAACATACTGTGGATTATTACCGATGATCATCGGCCAGATTCAATACAAGCATTTAATCGAGCGACGACAGGTAAAAGTGAAAGTAGTTTAGGTTTTGTATCATCGCCAAATATTGATAAGTTAGCCAGTGAAGGTGTGTTATTTACCCAGGCGTATAATCAATCACCAGCGTGTGGCCCGTCACGTACATCAATGCACTTGGGGCGTTACCCATTTAGAAGTGGAAAATATGCGTGGGAAAATGTTCATCAAGAAGCTGATTTTGCAACCCCAGCCGTTTCACAAAGTTTAGCTCAGGCGGGTTATAGTACGGCCATTATCGGTAAAACTCACCATGGGATCAGCGAAAAATTTAAAGGTAAAAGTACGATTTTTGATTTAGAAATTGAATTTAATCGTGACCTATATCGCCAAGGTTTTGGTGGCTTTTTCCAAACTGGTGCGTATGGTTTAATCGATGGCTTGTTATTACGCCGCGACAGTACTGAAACCGTATATTACCCTGATGGCCGTAAAAAAACTTATGTTTTATCAAAGCAGCACCGCGAATTAACTGCACAAGAACAATCCGTTGTTGATGAAGTGGAAAGCGAATTTGATATCTTAAGAGCGTATACGAGGATAAATAAAGGGTTGATTTTAGGGGGGGTAAACCCACAACCTGCCGATAAAGCTGTTGATGCCCGTATAGTAGATGAATACAGCCAATATTTACAAAATTTTGGTAAGGGCTATCAAACTTTAGCGGGTAGAAAAGTACAAGGTGGCGATAAAGATAAACCTGTATTTGTGAATTTAGGTTTCCATTTACCGCATTCGCCAGTGATGCCGCCAGAAGAATTTCGTGAAAAATTTGAAAATAAAACTTATACGTTACCTGCTTTTGACAGTGATGAACTGGCCACGTTTACGCCTCAACAAATGCAGATTTATAACGAGTCTAAAAGTGATACCATGAAGGCTGAAGATAAGCAGCAAGCTATTCGTGATTATTATGCTTTCACCGCTTATGGCGATGCCTTAATAGGTAAAGCTGTAGAAGAGTTTAAGGCTTTTTCGAAAAAGCAAGGGCGTGAATATTTAATTGTTTTTACCGTGGGTGATCATGGTTGGCATTTAGGTGAACAAGGCATTATGGCTAAATTTGGCTCGTGGAAGCAATCGCTTAATGGTGCCGTAATTGTGGTTTCTTCAGATAAAAAGACATTTCCTGCTGGAAAAGTGGTTGATAGCTTTGTCGAATATGTTGATTTTACACCAACCTTGATGAAGGCAGCCAATATTGATGTTACTGATAAACAATTTGATTATTTAGACGGGGTTGATTTACAAACCGTTGCCAGTAACAACCATGTTGAACGCGACTATATTCTTGGTGAAATGAATTTGGTTTCTGGCCATCGTGCTTATTTACGCACCAAAGATTTTGCCTTTTCGATGCGAACTCGTGATCGACGTACAGTCGCTAAAACGCCTCTATTAAATGACAATATCACTTGGGCATTAACTGCTGAGCCGCTAAAAGTGGATTTGGCGTTGTATGATTTGCGCAATGACCCGCTAGAGCGAAATAACGTGGCCTATACAATACAGTATTTACCATTAGCCAATTGGTTTAGACAAAAATTAGGTAATATTGTTTTAGGTGATGGCCGTGTTGAAATGGATTGGTCGACGGTAAATAGCTATAATATTAGCAACTTTGGCGCAGGATCGGATGATAAAAAAATATCTATCCCGGTTGATTTATTGCCTTCTAAAGATGTGAAAAACTTACAACGTCCAAATTATTAAGTTTCAGAGAGTTAAATTAAAAGGAGCAAATAATTATGCTCCTTTTTTATTCAGTGTTTGAACTTTGACAAGTCGCTAGTAATATTTGCTTAAGTAATGACAGCTGTCATCACTCAGCTCCATCAACACCGCTAAGCGTTCACTTTCTTATACGGATTGGTATTAAACGCACTATTTCATATGACGTCAGTTATAAGTTCATCCATAGCAACCACTTGATTCCGTCCGTTTTTCTTAGCCTGATATAAGGATTTATCTGCCAATTTTATTAATTCGTCAAAACTAATTTCACTGGGTAAACTACTCGCCACACCAACGCTAATTGTGACTTTGGTAACATCATTGACTTTATTGTTATCAAAATAGCGCTGTAACTTTTCTGCTAAAAGTTTTGCTTGCACAATGTCCGTATCCGGTAAAAAGACAAGAAATTCCTCGCCTCCCCAACGCAGAATAATGTCTGACATTCGTAAGCGACGTTTAAGTGTTTGAGCGACATCCTTTAATACATCATCACCAATGATGTGGCCAAATTTATCATTAATACGTTTAAACCAGTCCAAATCGACTAACATAATTGACATCGAGGTTTGTTGTCGTTCACCCAAGTTCCAGATAGGGTAGACAAGTTCAGTTAAAGCACGGCGATTATACAAATTTGTGAGTGGATCAATTCTGGCATAATGCTCCGCCGTTAATCGTGCGTCATACGCCGCTTTAAAGTTGAATCCAAACGATATTGACAATAATGACATTTCTAAAAGCATGCCTACTTCAATACCTCTAAATGCCCATTGTGTGTATGGAAAAACGCCCCACGTTGTTAGGCTGGAAATGGTTGCGCCACATGTTCCTATTAGAACAGCGGGTACAAAAAATTTGGCTAAACGATTGCCATTTTTAAGTGAATAATAACCAATTGTTAACATCCAAACTGACATGGTTGTTAGGATCATAAGTTGTGCCATGACAGCAAATGAGCGGCTGCCAACGACTATAATAATGCACCCTAAAGTAGCTAATCCGCCATAAATGAATCGTCGGTATGAATATAGCCGTGGTAAATATTTTTTAGCCTGCAAATATTCAATGGTAAATAATACCCCTGAAAATAGATAAACAAACATCAGTGAAGGCATAAGGTATTGTTGCAATAATACCTTATCAGGCCAAAGTAACCAGAAACCATGCCCCGTGTAAGTGAAGTTGAAGACAGTAAATGAAAATAAATAGAACGAATAAAGCGCGTACCTTAGTTCTTTAGAATATAAATACAGTGCTAAGTTATAGATGAGTAGAATGATTAATGCACCATATAAGGCACCATAAAAATAGGAGTTTTCTTGTTCAAATTTGTCAACGCTTTGTTCATTACCAAGATAAACCGGGAAGGTCATAGGATCATCTGATTTCATACGTAATACGACATAGGTGAGGCCAGGCTTAAATGTAAAAGCAACTGATGGCATACGTTTTTGACGTTCTCGGCTAAGAAAAGAAGAGGTATCACCAAGTTTTACGTTTTTACTCAAAACATTCTGCTCATAAAAGAAAACGTCTAATTCATCTAGCCATGCGTTATCAATTTTAAGTATTGATTTTTTTTGGTTTTCTGTCGTATTGCTCACCGGCAATACTGCCCAGATTATACTTTTGGTGAAACCAAAGCTGACCTGACGATCAACATTTTTAATAAACTTACCCAAGTGAAATTGAGTTAACACCTCGTCAAGTTCTAAGCTATGATCATGGTCGTTAAAGATAAAAAGATCTGAATTGACGAGTTCAATCTGTGCATTTTCAGGCACTGATTTAGCAACAGCAAGGTTGGAAAATACGACAAGAAGCACTAGCCATATTTTATGAAGTAATTGATAAGTGCTTGTCGATGTATTCACGTTTTTATTTAGTTTTAACTTGTAGAAAGTCAGCTTAACAAAAAATTAGCTTAATGTGTTATTTAGCTTAATTATCTATCCTGCCATATCAGCTTCAGTCTAACTGCAAAATATACTTTAACCAACTAAAGCACGTTAATTTGCCACGCAACTTAACTCGGGCACACAACTAGAACAGTGGTAACTTATTATCATTGGAAGCCGAATTTTGATGGATATAATGATAAAAATTAAATAGTAAATACGCCGATGTAATGAGAAAAGTTAGCTTATCTGGGTAGCCAAAAGGCTCTGAGTCATAATGTTAATCTAGGTTTGATGAAATCAATAAATGCTTTAACCCTTTCCGATACTGCTGATGATTTATAAAACACAGCGTTTACCAGCTCCCGATCAGTCCCTTGAATGTTATATGAAGGTACTAATGAAATGAGCTGACCAGCCTTGATATCTTGATTAACCATGAAGCCAGATAAGCAAGCAATACCACTTCCTGATAAAGCTAATTGACGGATAGTTTCGCCATTACTTGCTGTTATTGTCGGTGTTATGGCATCTAAACCTCTAATAGGCCACTTATTAAGTGCTTTTATATTTGAAAAACCTATTAGGTTATGGTTTTTTAATTCAGCTGGCTTTTTAGGCAAACCGTTTTGTGCGATATATTTAGGGGATGCAACGATAAATAGTGAACTTCTACCTAAAGCCTTGGCATGTAACGTTGAATCATCTAATTTACCTATTCTGATGGCGATGTCGGTACGTTTTTCTATTAAATCGACTATTTCTTCATTGGAGTTAAGCTCGACATCAATATTAGGAAAAGCCTTTTTAAAAAGATTTATATGAGGCACGATTTGATGAAATAGAAATGGACTGGCAGCATCTATGCGTAACTTGCCTTGAGGCATTTTACCTTGTGCCGTTATATTGGCTTCGGCATTTTTAATATATTGAAGACCTAAGCTGACAGCATCAACAAATTTTTTCCCTTCATCCGTCAACATTATTCGTCGTGTTGTACGAACTAAAATGGTTGTGTCAAGTTCTTTTTCAATTTTTGTGATAGCACGTGATACTCGCGCTACTTGAATGTTTAATGCATCTGCAGCGGCAGAAAAACCACCAAATTCAATGACAGCCAATAGCAGCTCTAAATCATCAGATCTTGTTTTTAAATTCATATTAACCACGTTTTTCACAATAGTATTTTGTTATAAACACTATTTTTAGCAACAGTTTATCAGGTAATAATTGCCCTATCAAACATCAGTAGTGTCGCTTTAACTTCTTAAAGAAATACTACGCCAATTTATTCTATTAGGAGATTATGATGCCACTAGCATTGCTTTCATTAGCGCTTAGCGCTTTTGCTATCGGAACAACTGAATTTGTGATTGTGGGATTACTACCTACAATGGCACAAGACTTAAATATTGCAATTCCTTCTGCTGGCTTATTGGTTAGCCTGTACGCGCTAGGTGTTGCGATAGGAGCGCCGGTTTTAACTGCATTAACCAGCAAGTGGAATAGAAAACACGTTTTATTGTCGGTGATGGGCTTATTTGTTATTGGCAACCTTGTCGCTTGGCAAGCCCCGAGTTTTGAAATATTAATCATCGCTCGAATACTAACTGGCCTAGCACATGGAGTGTTTTTCTCGATAGGTTCGACAATTGCGACAGGTTTAGTGCCAAAAGAAAAAGGCGCCAGCGCGATTGCCATTATGTTTACCGGATTAACCGTTGCTTTAGTAACTGGGGTTCCTTTAGGCACCTATATAGGTCAAATGTTTGGCTGGGAGTCGACCTTTTTAACGGTATCAATTTTAGGTTTATTCGCCATGATAGGTAGCGCAATACTTGTGCCGAGCAATTTAAAACAAGCTAAAGCTGCCAGCTTGATGTCACAGGTGAAAGTGTTAACACAGCCAAGGTTATTACTTGTTTATGCAATAACGGCTATAGGTTACGGTGGCACTTTTATTACATTTACTTACCTAGCCTCAATTCTTAATGAGATCAGCGGTTTTGAACCTAGTTCGGTAGGAATTATACTATTAGTGTATGGTATTTCTGTTGCTATCGGAAATATATGGGGTGGAAAAATGGCTGATAACTTTGGCCCAATTAAAGCTTTAATGATCATTTTTTCAGGCCTTGCTAGCATATTATTGTTATTTAACTTCACCGCTTATAACCCCATTACAGCCGTGATCACTATTTTAGTGTGGGGAGCTTTTGCTTTTGGTAACGTGCCAGGACTGCAAGTTTATATTGTCAAGCTAGCGGAGAAATACACACCAGATGCTGTCGATGTAGCTTCAGGTCTTAATATCGCGGCTTTCAATGTTGGCATTGCACTAGGAGCATGGGGCGGTGGTATTATTGTTGAACAGCATGGTTTGATGAATACTTCTTGGGTTGGTGCTGTGGTTGTTTTAATTGCACTTATTCTAACGCGTATTAGTGGAATGTTAGATAAAAAGGGACAAGATCATCAATTAGTTAAAATTAACAGCTAAATTTAAAACTTTATATTGATATAAACCGCATTCCAAACGGTTTGATTTTTAATTTGCTAAGCCTGTTTGTTATTAATGTATTAAAGATAAAAACCCAACCCTTAACACTACCGTTGTCGAGATAAACGGTAGTGTTATAGCGTAAACCTGTCTATAGATAATTAGTTGATTGTTGTGTTTTAAAGGTCGAGGACAACGGTTTTTGTGCCGGCCGCAGGGCGTGCACTGCAGGTTAATACGGCACCATTTTCGGCCGTGTAAGCGGTGGGTTTTGCATAGCTCACATCTCCTGCATTTATTTTGCAACTACAGGCACCGCAGTTACCCGTGCGGCAGCTGTACATGGGTTTTAACCCTTGTTTTTCGGCAAACTCTAATAGAGTGCCTTCCTCTGGTGTCCAGATGGCGGTGATATTGCTTTTAGCAAAATGTATTTCGGCGCGTTCAGCGGTTGGTATAGGTTCCATGTTGTTATCTTCAATTGAACCTTCACCAAAAAATTCATAAAAAATATTGGATTTAGCCACACCTGTTGCGCTTAATCCTGCGTACAGCGAGCGCATAAAAGGCGCTGAGCCACATAAATAAAAATCAAAGTGATCAAAGGGCAAAATTTGTTTAAGTAAATCGACCGATATTCTGCCGGAACTGTCGTAGTCTTGCCCCTGCTTATCGTTGGGTTTGGGTTGTGAATACACGGTGTGTACTTGCAGCCAAGCATGTTGTTTGGACAATGTGTTAAGTTCATCGGCAAAGGCATGGCTGGCTGAGTGTTGCGTGCCGTGTACAAACCAAACCTTGCGCGGTTTGGCGCCTTGTTCTATGTCGCGAATTAAACCGTGCAACATGGCAAGCATGGGCGTAATACCCACACCGCCGGATAAAAGAACGATGGCGTGATCATTGTTGGCCAGTGTGAATTGTCCGGCTGGCTGGCCAACTTCAATGCTATCGCCAATGTTAAATGTGTCGTGCAACATGCGCGATGCCAAGCCTTTTGCTTCGCGTTTAACCGAAATACGATAGGCATTTTTTTCAGGTGCGCGCGATAGCGTATAGCTGCGTAAAATGGCTGTGTCTGCACCCTCTTGCCAAATGCGAATGGGTAAAAACTGCCCAGGTGTATAAGTGCTTAGTGCTTGGCCATCAGCAGGGCTAAAATAAAAAGAACTGATATCTTGGCTTTCTTTAACTTTTTGAGTGAGTGTAAATTTGCGGTACTGTGCCTGACCTTCGCTATTGTGCTCGGCTTGATTTTTTTGCCAAGTGCCTGTGTGTGTTAACGATGGCGACAGCTCTTGTAGAGTGCCACGCATAGGCAAAAAATTGTCGATAAAAAGACTGCTGCGAATTTTGACCGACACAATACGCTCGGCGCCCTCAAATTCAGCTGCGCTCTCGGCATCCCAAAGAATTTGTGCATCACCCGAAATAAATACCGCGTTACCCGTGGCATGATCTGGAAAATATAAACCGACTCGTCCATCAGATTGAATGTTGCCTAAGGTATTAAAAAAACGGTTTCCGCTAAAATCGGGGAAGTACAAGGTGTCGCCTTCAACTTTAATAAAGCCAGGCTTACCACCGCGATGAGAAACATCAATACCACTGCGCTCATTGCTTGAAAATATCTTGGTTCGAGAGGCGATAAAAAAAGTATCTGTCGATTCAATTAAATCTGTGCTGCGTGAATCGAGTGCATACACCAAGCAAAGATCTTTGGTATCGAAATAGGTATGGGGGTCATCAGTCCAAGTCAATTCGCGTTTTTGGATATACTGCGGGCAATTACCAAAACTCTGATCAACGCTAATTGAAAAGCCAACTTGGTCTATTGTTACAATCATGCCATTCATACGATTACGGCGGCGTGTGTGTAACTCTATACCCAGAAAACCTATTTTTTGATTTTCGTTAAAATTGAGTTTTAGTATATCTGCCAGTACCGGTGAGCTTGAAATTTCCAGTGTTTTTGCATTGGGTGATTGAATAAAACCGGGCTGGCCAAATAAAGGCAAGGCCCAGGGGTAACCATCGTGATCGGTAATACCAACCACCACCATGGGTAAATTCGAAAAAAATTCGCGATGCTGATCAGGCATTGCGGGGCGAATAAACCCTTCGCTATATTGTGCGACCATGTCAGCCACGCCTAAACGTTGCTGGACGGCAATCTCGCCATTGTGAAACTGAGAAGATGGTAGCTGATTCATGGTCGTGTCCTGATCGTTTGCGAAAAAATAATGACAATACAATATTAGTGCGCAGGCACAGGTGTGCGCTTCATGCCCACAAAACGTGGGTGTGCTTCAATACGCTCAAGCCAGGCACGAATCGCAGGATACGGTTGCAAACTCACGCCGCCTTCTGGCACGTGGGAGATATAACTGTAACCAGCTACATCAGCGAGTGTGATGGCCTCACCCGCAAGATAAGGGCGAGTCTTTAAAAGCAGCTCGATAACGGCAAACAATGCCTCGGTTTTTTTCTTGGCGACATCGTAATCAAGATCGACACCAAACACTTTTACCAGGCGTACGGCGCAAGGCCCGTAGGCAATTTCACCTGCTGCAACCGATAGCCAACGTTGTACTTCAGCTGCCTTAACAGGATCTTGCGGATACCAATCGTAACTATCGTTATATTTCTTTTCTAAATAAGTAATGATGGCGTTGGAGTCCGCCAACGTAAAACCATTGTCATCGATAGCGGGTACTTGACCAAAAGGGCTAATTTTTAAATAGTCAGGTGCTTTATGAGCGCTATTGGCCATGTCTAGGTCGATGGTTTCGTAGGGGAGGTCTAATAATGACAGCATCAGCTCAACACGGTGGCAGTGACCTGAGAGCGGATTGCGGTACAGTTTAATAGGCGCATTTTGGGCGGCGAATTTTGTGTTCATGATAACTTCCATAATAGGTAAATATAAATTTTCGAATTTAAATAAACTTAAAGACCAAGTTCGGTTAAGCCGGGGTGGCTATCGGGGCGTCGACCCAGTGGCCAATGAAACAAGCGGTCTTGCTCGTCAATCACATGCTCATTAATGCTGGCGATACGGCGCTGCATTAAACCCTCAGCGTTGAATTCCCAATTTTCGTTACCATAAGCACGGAACCACTGGCCCGAGTCATCACGAAACTCATAAGCAAAACGTACGGCAATGCGGTTTTCGGTATAAGCCCACAATTCTTTCACTAAACGGTAATCTAATTCGCGGGTCCACTTGCGTGTCAGAAGCGCTTCAATTTGCTCGCGCCCAGTAATAAATTCAGCGCGATTGCGCCATGGGCAATCTACGGTATAGGCCTGTGCAACCTTGTGTGGATCTCGGCTGTTCCAGCCATCTTCGGCCAAGCGAATTTTTTGTTTGGCAGTTGCTTCGTTAAATGGGGGTAATGGTGGTCGTGACATAATAACTCCTATCTTTTAATGCGTAGTGGGTGCCGCCTATATGGCGGCTCGTTGGTAAATTAAGCGGCGCTTATTGCATCGATACTGGGAAAGTCCACGATGGTTTCAAGTGTTTCATTGAGATAATTGGTTAGAGTATTTAAGGCCACATGGCCGACGATTTCAATAATTTGCGCGTCGCTGTAGCCCGCTGCACGAACTGCATCAAAATCGGCTTTTGAAGTTTTTCCGCGTTGTAGAACGAGCGTTGCGGCGAATTTTACAGCGGAAGCGGCTTTACCATCGAGTGAACTACCGCGTCGGTTAACGCTAATTTCTTCGCGGCTTAATTTTGCTAAATTTTGGCCCAAGTAATTATGAGCCGCGAGGCAGTAGTCACAGCCATTGATTTCGGCAACCGCTAAAGCAATGCGCTCCCGTGTTGCCTCAGGCAGTGTACCTTTAGCCAGTGCGCTATTGAGTGACAAGTAACCCTCTAGTGTTTGCGGGCTGTTGCTGGTAATGCGGAACAGATTAGGCACACTTCCTAATTGCTTATTTACCGCTTCGAGTAAAGGCTGAGCGGCCGCGGGTGCTTCTTGGATATTTTTTGGGGTATTGATGCGTGACATGTTGTGTTCTCCGTTAGGTATGTTTTTAGCTAAGTGTTTAACATGGGTTCACTATAAGCCTTCAATATCTAGAAATAATTGGGTGATGTTGAAATTTATTGTTTCGTTATGTGAAATAATGTTATTGTCTAGCGATTTTTATATCTTTAAAGTCGTGTCAGAACGTTTGTTTTCCATGTGTAATTTTCAAAATCCAGTCTTTTACAGAAGAAGGCCTGAATGTTAGTGATTGACAGGTTAAGAAAAGTTTATGAGTGTACTCTTGTGAAATAATTGTTTTTTCTAGAATTAATATTTATTTTATATGAAATAATTTGCTGGAGTTGACTAAATAGGGGAGCCGTTTTGGATAAATTACAAACCATTAAAGTGTTTATTGAAGTCGCAAAACAACAAAGCTTTTCTTCTGCAGCCGATGCCCTTGGGATGTCGGCACCTACTGCAACGCGAGCGATTGCAGAGTTAGAAGGACGCTTGCGGATCAAGCTGTTTAATCGCACAACTCGCTTGGTGCGTTTGACGGAATCGGGCTCGCGTTTTTTTAATGATATGCAACGTATTATTGAAGATTTGGAAGAGGCCGAAGCTTCGGCAGCAGGGGTTTACAGTACTCCCTCGGGAACACTGACAGTAACCGCGCCGGTGTTGTTTGGTCAGAAGCATGTGATGCCTATTGTTAACGAATATTTAGGGCTGTACTCAGAGGTCAGTGTGAAAGCGATGTTTTACGATAGGGTCACAAGCTTGCTAGAAGAGGATCTCGATGTCGCTATTCGCATTGGCCATTTAAAAGATTCAAACTTGTACGCAACTCAGGTTGGTACTGTTCGACGTATTGTCTGTGCCTCTCCCGCTTATTTTAAGAAACGCGGCGTGCCTAAATACCCAGAGGATTTACTTGAACATGATTTGATTTTTCCTGCCACCTTCGAAAGCACCACAACCTGGCAATTTCAGAATGGCGGAAAAAAAGAACTGATAAAACTTAGCCCCAGATTAATGTGTAATCAAAATGCCGCAGCATTACAAGCTGCAATTGAAGGCCGTGGGATTACTCGCTTGATGTCGTATCAGGTTGGGGAGGAGCTAGAAAAGGGAACTCTAAAGGCGGTATTGACTGGTTACGAAGAAGAGCCTCTACCGGTTAATGTTGTAAATATTGAAGGTCGGCGAGCGAATGCAAAGGTACGCTCATTTATAGATATAGCGGTAGAGCGTTTACGTCAAAATCCGTTTATAAATATTGAAACCGAGTTATAGCCGCGACTTTATTATTTATCTTTCCATCTTTTTTAATTTCAAATTGTCTTTAGTTGAAATTTCTAATATTGAGGTGGTTTATAAGTTCAATCCTGATCCAGTTCTTAGGTTATTTAATTAATAATAAGAGGAGCAATGTTTGCTCCTCTTACTTCTACCATTGTATTACTAACTAGTCTTTTTTAGTTGCTAGTTCACTAAAGCGTCGTGGATATAATCCCGCGTGCATTTTTTTTGCGGCATCAATCATTGCTTGGTATGGTGTATCGGTGACTGAAACAAAACCAATATTATAGTTTTCACCATCATAAGCGCGACCCGTAATTGGTGAGTCTAAGTATTGGAACCAATGAGCACCAACAAAGTAGTTATTGTCGATGACTGAGTTCATAAATTCAACGTACATACGAGCGCGATCTTCTTGGCTTGATGCCGCTACTAAGCCAGGGTGGAAAAAGCCTGAAGCGGTCGTACCCATATGAAACTCACCAATAACCGCTGGCATATCGAGATCTTCAATAAATTTCGATGTTGCTGGTGTTAAACCATGCTTATATACATTCACACTCATAACATCAATGTACTCAGCTGCTGCTTTCACAACTGCCTTGGGCATACCCCAACCGGCAAAACGCACACCCATATACAAATGGTTTGGCATGTACTTATCTAAAGCACCGTTAACTACCGCAAAATATTGCTTAGCATATTGATATAATAAAAATTCATAATCTTCAATGCGGTTAGCATTAGATGGAGCGCTGTCAAAGCCACCTGCTTGGAAAGCATCCCATGAAGCTAAAGATAATTGCCACGCTTGGTTTAGTTTGCTGATATCGCCATATTTGGCTTTCATTTGTTCAGTAAACATATTTTTAGTTGGGCTTTCATTACCATGGCGGGTCAATGTATTGATAACAATACCTAACTCTGTTTTAGGGTTGCCAGGCTTACCCCAACTTTTTTCATTATCAACAAAAATACCGACACACCAAGGGCTACCTTTGGTTTCATCATAAATTTGTTTGATGGTGATATCCGCTCGTTCGGTAAACTTAGGATCAAATACGTCAGGTAATGGACCCCAGAAATCATTGCCACTTGATACTGTTTTATAATCGCCAATGATCCAACCATTCGCAAAGTATGGCATTTTTTGGTTGTCGTAATAAACAGGATCAACCCAGTTACCGAAAGAAGTAAACCCCCAATTGCGCATTCTATCTAAGGTTACATCACGCCAGTTCTCAATATATGAATATGGTGTGGTTTCGCCATATTTACGCTCTAAGTTGGCCATGTAAAAGCTAAATACTTCACCATGTTTTACTGGGCCCGAATGTACTTCACGGCGATAGCCATAACTACTGGCTAGCGGATCGGTATAATCAGGTAACCATTCAAACATGTTTTTACGGACTTCTGAAACCACATGACGAGTTGGTATTGCTTCAGGTGTTGGTGGGTTTAAACCTTCTGAATCTTCAGGCGTTAAGTCGTCTGCACTGCGTTGTTTAATGGTTTCTTTTGCAAAATCGTAGCCAGTTACCGTAGTACTGTTTGACATACGAACATTGGCTATCCCTGAGGTGAAAAATAAATAACCGTCAGGATCAACAAGTGACCATTTATTACCCACTTTTTCCGTTCTAAAGTACCCAGTAGCTTCCAGTTTAGGACCTAGTTTCCAGCCACCAAATCTTGAACGATCTGGCATTAGCTCACCACCAGCAATTGTTTCTAATTCTTGATCACGTTTAGCGAATAATTCTGCTTCAGAATGAATTTTCTCTGGAAAGTCCATTTTTGCTGCTTGACCAAATTTATCGACGATATTGGTTAGGTAGTTAGGATCCATTTTAGGATTTTGGCGTAAGCGAATGTTATCAATGGTAATTTCTTTGTCACTTAAATTCTGTTCAAGCGTTAGATTGATCTTTGTTATGCCTTTTAAATTAAGGTTTTTGGTTCCCCACATTTGCACAAATGCGACATCATCTGACTGCCATGTTGCTGGATTTGAACGTAAACCTGAGCTTAAATTAAGCTCTTGATAATCACTTAAACCTGAGTCTGGGCTTTCTAAGTCGTGGCCATTCAATAAGGCATAATATGTTTTTGACTTGCCAACAGGAATAGAAATACTACGGGTAAAGTTTTTACCATTAATATCAAAAACCATCAGTCGTAAGTTAGTTGAAACGTCACCTTGGTTAGCAATATCAAAGGCGATGTTAAAATCACTGTATTCGCTCCAATCCCAAGGATTTTTAGGCTCAATACTTAAGCCGCTATATGCCTTGCCGGCGGCATTAAACTTTACTCTTAAGGCTTTATCACCTTCAGTTAAGCCGATACCTGAAGTGACAAAATCAGCTGAAGCATGATTAAGTTTGATACTTTCAGGTACGCTGTTATTTTCGAAATCATATAAGGTAACAAGTGTTTCTTGGTCACTAGGCGTCTTTTGTGTTGCGGCTGGTGTTGTTTTATCAGAAAAGCAGCCACTGGTGATAAGACAAGCACTTAAAATAGCCCCGTATTTTGCTTTGTTCATAATGTTATTCATTGTCATGAGGGTTCACTTTTTTATCTGGAAAATAAAGCCAAATGCATTAAGTTACATTTGGCTTATTATTGTTGTAACTGATTAACTTATGAGGTTTTTACCGATATTCTCATCTTGTTGTATAGTGACAGGCCAGCCAGGATATTGGTTCTCTGGTTTATTGTCACTGACGTCAACCAAAAAGCGGAAAGCTTCAACAGTGTAGGTTTTTGCTTTGGTATCAAAGGTAATAAAGCCAAAACCGCTGCCTTTTTCATGAGCTTTGATGTATCGGTTACCTGATTTACCCACAACAGGGTTACCAACAGCATAGACATAAACTTTGTTACCAAAACTATCCAAGTATTCACCCGTTTGTGATAAGCCATGTGAAGGGCGGTTACGCATAGGTAATCCTACTTGATCAGGCTTCCACCATCTTGGCCAACCAGCAGCAATGGCTGGCGTACAAAATGCCCAGTTACTGTCACGTTGTTGATTTACCCCATATTGAGAAAGTGTCCCTAAATGGGTGTCACCACAAATATGTAATGCTTTTGACTCACGCATAATATCGACGGCACGGTTACGTGCGGTCGCTGGCCAGCTGCCACTGTCAAAGTCGTACTTTAAGTATTTGTTAGGGTTCGGTTGGTGTGTACACATTGCTGCTAGTACCGTTTGGCTGAGTATTGCTTTAAGTGAGTGACCACGCCAGTCTTTTGCCCATTGTGCTAAGAAATCTTCTTGGCGTTTACCTAAAAGCTGTAAATCTTCACGGTCAAACGCTGGGTTAATAAAGGTTGGATCTTCACCTTCACCCGTAACACCTACATCTATATTTAAATGTTGTGGGCCACTTTTCCATTGGCGATCAGCAATAATGGCAAAGCCAACATTACCGTAGACCATATCGGTATAATAAACACTGACATCACGTGCCGACGGTGTTTTATCGTAAGGTTCTGGGTGATGAGCGGTATGAGTTTTATGAACAACATTTAATAATTCAGTTGGGCAAATATAACCGCCAGCATTGTCTGTTCTACCCGAAGCAATCGCTTCATCACTCATGGCTATACCGCCATCTCCCCAAAGGTTACCTTGCAAAATATCATGGTCATCAGGTAAACAAACTGTTGGGGCATTACGCATTGTTTCGCGGAACGACCAACCAAACTGATAATATTTACGTAAATAGTTTAAAATTGCGGGTGCTGCTGGCGAGTGAATAACACCGTAACCGCCGTGGTTTTCATAAATTTGATCGCCAGAAAAGTACACTAAATCTGGATCCATTTTTACCACGTTTTCAGCAACAGGAGCATATGGGAAAGCGTAATCGTTTTGACAAGTTAATCCTGCCATACGAAGGTCTCTACCTTCAGGGTTAGCGCGAATTTTACCTGTGTAAATATCTGGCGTGATGCTGCCATCGCGATGTTTTTCATTGTAGATAACACGAAATTCGTGATTGTCTTTTTCATTCCAATTCGCGATGCGAAAAGTTGCTTGCCATGCATGAGGATCAAGTTGGGCGGTGGCGATTTTTTGCCAAACGCCATGCTTATTAATTTGTAATTCGACGCTATGATTGTCATCTTTCCCCATAGGGCCAGTTAATGCGCTTAATTTTAAAACAAAACCTTCGTTTGAACGAGTGTCATTTAAGGTGTACATGGTCCATAAAATAGGACCGAATTTTTGCTCGTTGATATGACTTAACGCATTACCTTGTAATTGCCAATTTTCAAAACGGTAACGGGTACCATTTGGAATATTTGCTTTATCAGCAGACATACTAAAGTTACTAACAACAGCAATATTACCTATTAATTGAGCAGCTGATACTAAATCAGTTAGTTCTCCAATTAATTGCTTAGTTTCTGTAAAATGCGCTTGTAATTTTAATGCTACAACACCTTGGCGAGGCTCACCCGTTAAAGTTAAGGTAACTTTTTCTTGCTTAATGGTTGTATTAATCGCTGTGCGTTTTTTACCTAATACCAGTTCGTTATTTAGAATACCTGCATCAAAACCTTTTTGTTCAAAACAGTTACTGCGGTATTCATTTAAGTCGCTTTTAACACCTACACGAATAGCAGCACCACCATCATTACTACCTAATTGTGTTTTTTGTAGGCTTACTGAAATATTGAAAGTACCTTGAGCATTAACTAATTGATGTGTTAATGAGTGGATACTGCGATTACCGCCGGTAACAGAACATTCTGCACCGCCATTCACAATAGACCAGTTTTCCATTGGGTTTGCCCAATACTCTCCACCTAAGAATCTACGATCATGAGTATTCGACCAAGTGTCAGTGACAGGAGATTGTAATATGCGATCGCTATTATTTGGCGTATTTTGTGCTGATTGAGTTTTATTTGTTGCCGTACAGGCAATAACACTAGTTGTTGCTCCAGCTACGGCAAGTTTTAAGGCATTGCGGCGTGTAATATGATTATTCATTTTAACCTTCTCGAATTTATAATTATTTCACAATTTAAGTACGGGTAAGCTGTACTCACTTAAACTAATAAGCTGTTTTAGCTTGAAATAAGTGGGTTGTGAGTTAGACATTATATTGTTAATTTTTATGCTTCTGGTTATCTGTATTGTAGTTGCTATAACAAACTACAACGTTAAAAGTTGAGTTTTACTTTGTTCACTGGCGTAAAACTCAACGGCTGTTATGTTGTTATTTTCCTGTTCGGGTTAACGACTTACTGGTATTAAATACCTGTAGCGCGGCAGTAGAGACAAAACCGCCGGTATCAGAAAACTCAATACTGATTGTGTTATCTGTTTGTAGTGCTGATAACGCGACTGGAATTTCGATAACACCAAAATAATTATCTCGGCCTGGATGTACATTTCCTGTTTTTTGATCATAACCTCTAAAATCAACAGGAACGGTAACAGCGTTATTATTTACCATAACGGTTGGTGTTAAAGATTTACCATGGTCGCGGCCAATACCTAAACGTAAAACCGCTTCACCATTTGTGCCTATAGTGACATCGTTAATATCAAAGGTAATCGCGGTATTAGCGGTGATCGCTTGTTTAAAGTCGCTAGAATAATATTTAGTTTCGTTGTTAGTTTCATTAACAGAGATGTCACTATTGTAAGTGACTTTAATGATCATAGTGCCTTCACCATCAAGCATGACTGAATCAGGTAAAGTGCTTGGGTTGGTTTCATCAAGTGAGGTTGTCCAATTGTCAGTTTTTAAATGTTTGATATTTACTGCGGTAATATTCGCGGTATCAATACCAAAAGCATTTAAATTAATTTCCGCTTCATCAAATTCTAAGTTATTTAAAATAATATAAGCATCGTCGCCGTCTACATAAGCGTCAACTTGAATATCTAGATCAGAAGACCAAGTATCTACGCGGGTACCATTAACTTCTGACCATAAGTTATAAAATAACTCTATATCTGAATAAACCCATTCGGTTTCAGAGCTTACGCCAGTACGTTCAAATTTTTGCACCATTAAGCGCGGGCCGTATGGAATGGATGTATCGACACCATTAATTTTTTTGGTTGTTCTACCCCATTCAGCTTTTACTACAATGAATGGAATTGTTTTAGCAATAACATCAGGGCGCTCTAAAAAGCTCATTAGCATTTTATTGGTCGCACGCATTACTAAAGTATCTTTCTTCGGTGTCCAGCCAAGGCTTCTTTCACAATGACTTGCGGCGCCGTATTCTGAAATAACATACGGTTTCATTTCACCAAGAGCGATACGACTATAGTTTTCCATCATATCCATGGTAGCTTCCATGTTACTGCCTGATCGATACTTTTCGGTATTACCAAGACACGGGAAGTCGTATAAATGGATAGAATAAAAATCCATGTGAGCACCGGATGTATCAATAAATAATTTATCTCTATCTTCCCAGCGTTGGAAATTGTCTTTATCAAAATCAGGGAAAGCGACAGTATAACCGCCTACTAGAATGTCATCATTCTCAGCAATTTTACGAATTTCAGCTGTGGTGGTGTTATGAAATTTAAAAACGTCTATTGGTTCTACATAATCATCATCTTTTATACCATTAGTAATACGATCAGTTGCTAAGTCGTATAATGGTTCGTTCATAATTTCGAAGTATTTAGGCTTAGGTTCCCAAGATTCATTCTCATTATTTTTAAAAAACTTGGATAAATACTGTGCCATATAATGGCCTGTTGCCGTTCCTAAGGGTTCTTCAGCAGTATCAGCTTGAGAAAACGCCCAGGTATTGCCACTTAATGCGTTAATAGTTTTGCCTTCAGGCCAATAAGGGTGCTGCTGACCGCCTTTAATTGTGTCTAAAGCGCGTGCTTGAATGTGAGGAAGACGAGCATCACTGTGTTTTTTCGCGCTACTATTGGCATAGTTCCAACGGAAATTGCCAGCAACAGCCGTTGCTGTGCTCTCGTCAACAAAGCCTGGTTTTGAACCATCTTCATCAACATTCCGCAGGGCCCAACCAATCGAGCCAGTATCACGGCCAAAATAAACATCATTGTTAGTGACAAAATTTACCATTAAATTGGGATCTTCATTTGGCGCATCACGGCTATGACTATCATTTTCACCCCAATCGTTTTCGCCGGCACTTGAATGAATAGTAATGAATTTTTGACGATCAAAAGTATCAATACCGCCAACACTGTGTTTGGTATCAAAATTGATATCCACTTGAATACCTGTCGGCGTTGGAGTAGGCGTCGGCGTTGGAGTAGGTGTCGGCGTTGGAGTAGGTGTCGGCGTTGGAGTAGGTGTCGGCGTTGGAGTAGGTGTCGGTGTTGGAGTAGGCGTCGGTGTTGGAGTAGGTGTCGGAGTCGATGAACCGCCACCTCCGCCGCAAGCGGCAATCGTTAAACTTAAACAGGTAGCCACTACAACTGCAATAGCTGACTTATTACTGGGAACATTCATTTTCTTACCTCTCTCATGCCCGATGTTAAGTGTTTAGCCAATATTATTATGCTTGTGCGGCTATTTATTTTTCGAGTAAATATTAGTGCGTAAATGCAATATTAATATATAAATTTAATATCGATTACTCTAAATCTTAACATTGTTAACAATATAAAATAAACAATTATAATTGTTAGGTTTTTTGTTTTTCGGTAAGGTACTGATTATCAATTATATTTATTAATAGTTTAAAGGGTGTGGATATTGAGTCCACACCCATTTTAAGTGATATTTTTCGGTTTACTTGTCAACCAGTTGCCATGTTCTTACCCAATCGATATACATGGTGTTGTTGTTGTTATCCAACAAATCATTTTTAGCAGGTAAGCCACCAACCCAAGCAGAGTCTTGCGTCCATAAATCCCAAATGATGTTTTGTTCTAAGGTAAATGCTTGTGTTGAAGTAACACTATTAACCGCTTCACCATTTAAGTAGAATTGCACGGTATGTTCATCTTTCCACCAAGCACCAAAGACATGATATGCTTCATTCCACTTAACATTATTTAAGGTATTTTGAGCGGAAAGATCAGAGCGATTGTCGGAAGGGTTATCGTCTCCATCACGTTCAACAACACTATCTTTAACAATAAAGTATTGTGAATGCATCTCCCAAGGGTAATCTGAATAACGCCATTTGCCATTATTCACGGTATAGCTAGGATTCGCGTTGTTTTCGATAATATCGATTTCATCTCTATTTTCAGAATTACCATTATTTAACCAAAAGGTATTGTATGCTGAAATATTTGACGCTTTGATGCGGCTTTCGACATAAACTGGGAAAATAATCTTACCACGAGATTGTACTCGAGAGGTTTCAAACCATTGCGTGTCGTTAGAATCATCCAGTGTTGCTTTAATCCACAAGTTGCCATCACTAACCCCAGCGTTTTTATCTTTCATGTTAACGGGAGTATCACCATAATTCCAAAGGGGTTTAAACCATTTGGAGCTGTCCCATTCATTAAATTCGTCAGACATTTCTTCAACTTTCTGCCAGCGCTTGCCGTCAGGCGTGACATTACCGAAGGTTAAAAATGACGGTAGGGTAGGGTTAGCTGTATTAACATTGATAACGTTACCTGAATGAGGGCATCCGGTGTTATTAGCGATAACATTGTTTGGTGTGTTTGCACATAAATCATCTGCATCAGATATACCATCATTGTCGCTGTCTGATTGAGCAAGTTGATTTGCTGAGCAGCCATTAGCATCAACCGTGGCACCGCTTTCAGTGTTAGAGCATAAATCGTTTATATCGGTTACGCCATCGCCATCTGAATCGACATTGTTATCTATGTCACCAATGCGTTCAAAGCTTAAATAATTGGTATTAAATTGCCAAGTAGATGAGCCACCACCTAGTAGTCGAATGGTATGAATACCGGCAGACCAAATATTAAATTGGTTGGTACTTATAAAGTCGTTATAAATCCCCCAATCACTGGTTGATACAGGTGTTCTATCAACCGATATTAAGCCATCACCAGCATAGTTAGTTACGAGTAATTCTGCTATAGGATCTTCAGTTGGCGATGCCATGCGATAAGTAACTTGATATAAACCTCCTTTATCGATATCAATATTAAATTCGATATAATCGCCAGCATTGAAATAGTTTACAATAGTGCCACCGTCAGCATCTCCGGTATCTATACCGTCGCCACCTTGCGCGTGAAAATCTTCAGCTTCTAAAATAAAATTACCGCTAACGCTAATGGTATCTACTGGAGTAGGCGTCGGCGTTGGAGTAGGTGTCGGCGTTGGAGTCGGCGTCGGCGTCGGAGTAGGCGTCGGCGTTGGAGTAGGCGTCGGCGTTGGAGTAGGCGTCGGCGTTGGAGTAGGTGTCGGCGTCGGCGTTGGAGTAGGCGTTGGAGTAGGTGTTGGAGTAGGTGTCGGCGTTGGAGTAGGCGTCGGCGTCGGCGTTGGAGTAGGTGTCGGAGTAGGCGTCGATGAACCGCCACCACCGCAAGCGGAAATAGTTAAACTCAAACAGGTAGCCACCACAACTGAAATAGCTGACTTTTTACTGGGAATATTCATTTTCTTACCTCTCTTATGCCCGATGTTAAGTATTTAGCCGTTGTTGTTATATTTGATAGGCGACTTACTTTACGAGTGAATATTAATGTTATTAAACTTGATGGAAACTAGCTTAAATCTTACCATTGTTAACAATATAAAATAAACAATTATGAGTGGTTAGACTTGGTTTGTTAGGTAAGGTAATGATTATTATTGATATTTAGTGAATATTTAACGGGTTGAAATATTAATTACAACCCGTTTATAGCAGGCTTTTTGATGTTTACTTATCAACCAGTTGCCAGGTGCGTACCCAATCGATATACATGGTATTGTTGTTATCATCCAACAAATCATTTTTAGCAGGTAAGCCACCAACCCAAGCAGAATCTTGCGTCCATAAATCCCAAATGATGTTTTGTTCTAAGGTAAACGCTTGTGTTGAAGTAACGCTATTAACCGCTTCACCATTTAAATAAAATTGCACGGTATGTTCGTCTTTCCACCAGGCACCAAAGACATGATATGCATCATTCCATTTGACGTTATTTAGGGTATTTTCAGTGGAAAGATCAGAGCGGTTGTCGGAAGGATTATCATCACCGCCACGTTCAACAACACTATCTTTAACAATAAAATATTGTGAATGCATCTCCCAAGGGTAATTGGCGTAATCCCATTTTCCATTAGGATCGCGATAACTTGGATTTGCGTTATTTTCGATAATATCAATTTCGTCTCTATTCTCAGAATTACCATTATTTAACCAAAAGGTATTGTATGCTGAAATATTTGACGCTTTGATGCGGCTTTCGACATAAACCGGGAAAATAATTTTACCACGCGATTGTACTCGAGAAGTTTCAAACCATCGCGTGGCGTTAGTCTCATCTAGTGTTGCTTTGATCCATAAGTTACCATCACTAACCCCAGCGTTTTTAGCCTTCATGTTGACTGGCGTATCACCATAATTCCAAAGGGGTTTAAACCATTTTTTATTGTCCCATTCGTTAAATTCATCTGACATAGCTTCAACTTTTTGCCAGCGCTTGCCGTCAGGTGTGACATCATTGAAGGTTACAAAGGACGGTAGGTTTGGGTTGGCTGTGTTTACATCAATAACCTTGTCTGAGTGCGCACAGCCAGCCAAGGTTAAACATGATGTAATAAATAAAGATACTGCAGACTTTTTCCTTGATATAAACATTATTAATACCTCGTTTTAGCTATTTATACATATGTTTTAGTCTGATTGACTGTTTATTTAATAGGTTATGTTTTATTAGCTATAAATTGTTGTGGGTTGATCGTTGTTTTAATGATCTTAGTGCTCCTAATAAAAAGACCGTACTTAAACATGGCTCTTGGAAGAAACAATGCTTAAGTACGATCATCGGGGGAGCTGTTAACTATTTTTTAGGTTAAATGGATGAATATATGGCCAACCAGCAAATTGTTTATCGGTATCAGGTGATGCTTGCCAAGGCCAACATTCTAAAACATATTGTTGTTTTTTATGGTTCACTTTTACGATGCCATAACCCTCACTTTTTAAGTTTGGATCAGCAATAAACTTGCCCCATTTGGTATTACTTTTTTGGAATTCAGCGTGGCTTAATTTAGGATTTGCAACTGCTAATACGCGCATTTTATTGCCGAATGAATCAATAAAATCACCTGTGTTTGGGTCATTGTTTAGTTGATTAGTTAATTTCCCCAACCCTTCAAACCAGCGCTGCCAGAATGCTGCCGCAGCAGGGCCTGCAAAAAATAACGCACCGTCATCATATTGTTCAATACCTTGTTGTGCCACCATTCCTAAATGTTGGTCGCCTGCGAGTACTAAGGCATTGGCATTTTTAACTAATTGAACGGCACGTGTTCGGCCATCGGCAGGGTAGCCGTTAGAATCATGATCTATTAAAGGTTTACCATCAGGTTTTGTTTGCGGTGAACCCCAAATTGATGCCGTAATGCATATTTTAGGTAAACCTTTGTCCATATCTGCCCAAGCGGCTAAAAATTCTTCTTGGCGTTTACCTAGCAGTTCACCTTTGGCTTTTTTAGGGCTTATTTTGTAATTAGGAGTGCTTTTAAATTTTCTATCTTCAATAATGGCGAAACTGACACCTCCATAAACAAAACTGCCATAAGTTACCGGAATATTATGGGCGATTGGCGTTGGATCATAAGCGTCTGGATTATGGCCATGTTCAATGCGGTAGACCATTCTTACTAGATCTTTATCCCATTTATAACCGCCATCAGCTTCTTTCATGGTGCCTGAATCTTTACCTGAATTACCCCATAAGTTGCCTTGTAGCACGTCATGGTCATCAGCAAGAATAATGGTTGGACGATTTTTAACGGAATCTCTAAATGCCCAATACCACAAGTACCAACGGTATAAGGTATCAAGCTTGGCTTCTGGCGTATGGCTACCATAACGAGTGGGGTAGGTTTCGTAATATTGATCACCACAAAATACATATAAATCAGGAGCGTGGGCATCACAGTGGCTGACTAATTTATTGTGTGGAAACAGGATATTATCTTGAGTATATCTACCTAATAGCCTTTCTTGGGGGATCAGTGGCTTATAATGTGCCTCGTCTAAACTTTTTGACGTGGGAATAATACAAGAATACAAGGCTATTTTTAGCTCTTTAGCATTACCGTGATCTTTAACTATTTCGCCTGAAAATAAAGTCTCATTTGGTGATTCAGGAAAGACTATTCGATAATCAAAGTTTTGTGATGGCTGCCAATTGCTTATTCTAAATAAAGCCACAAAGCCATCTTCAATTTCACTTGTTGGCCCATGCTGCCATTGACTTTCGCTAGTTTGTTTATATTCTAAGCGGGCATGTTTGTGTTGTTCAAGCGCAATAGGCATGAATTGGGCCGTAAGCTTTAAGACTTTACGATTTAAGCTGTACAAGCAGCCCATGACAGGACCTAATTCGCGATCTGGATGAACGCCAATTTTTTCTCCACCGGTTTGTATGTTTGAAAAAGCAAAACGAGCACCGTCTTTATTGGTTGGTGGCGAAGAAAGTAATAAAATACTTCCGGTTAATTCTTCTGCAGGCACTTGTGTTCTTACCGCAAAGCCTAGCTCTTCTCCTGTTTTAGTGTCTGTTGCTATTAAGCGAACGTCAAAACGATGTTCAGCGACAGGATCAATATGACAATCAAGGGTGATTTCACGATCAGTTATCTTACCGATGGAGGCTGTACCTGTGCGATCAAGTACTTCATAGGCCATAGGTCTGTCAGCATTTGAAAAATCACGAAAAGATAATTCGCCGTTTTGGTTGATCACTGCCATAAAGCCACCGCCAACCCCTGCAGCACGTTGAGCTAAAGCAGCACCACGATAATCCAATTCACCATTACCAACGCCTAACAAAAAACCACAAAAACCTGCTTTGTTTGGGGTTAATGAGTTTATGTTTACTGATAAACGACCAGCTGCATGTTGATTGGTTAAGCTTCGGGTGAGTAGGGAAAATGTGCGAATTTCAAAGCTTTTTTCATGACGTAAACATTCAATTTTGCCGTTATGTAAACGCCAGTCTTGTAAGCGATTGCCCCAAAAAGATTTGCCTAACCAAGTACTTGTTGTTTTTGTGGCTAGTTTTTCTACTGGTAATAAGTTCACGAAAGCAGGTCGTTTAGCTGCAGACTTTGCCGCAATAGATGGCAGCATAGCTGTAGCAATAGTGGCAGTAGACAATTGTATAAAACGTCTTCTTTTCATAACTAACCTAGTAGAGGGCTATTTAAAATCAATAATACCAATGTATATTGTTAACAATAAAAAGTAAATATTTTGTTTATGTATAGTATTTGGATAACGCTGAAATGAAAATAAAGAGGTATAAATTAGAGTGTTTGGTATTAGTTATATTGACGATGAATTCAAAGCACCGTCAATATAACTACTGTTATTTAGACTTAATAAGTCGTTATTTTGTTACTCTACTCGTATGATAATAATGCTTTTAGAGCTAAAAAACTTACTATGATTGTTGATGTTGTTAGCAGTCGCTATCTAAATCAAAGGCTATTTTTCTTGTGACCAGCGGATTAACTTTTCGACATGAACACCGGAATTTATAATCAAATGGCAAACTTCTAATAACCCTTCACGGTGACAAGTTTCGAGATCTTCACCTTGTAATTGAGCTAATTTTTCTCTGTTGATGGCATATAAGCCCTTCATGCTAACGGGTTCATCACCGCCTAAATCAAGTTTCAGAGAAATAGATTCTAATAACTCGAATTTATATAATTGATTTAAAACCTCGTTGGTTTTTTCCATATTGCCCATCAGCTGGCCAAAGGTCTGCTGAATACGTTCTAAATAAGGGCTTGGTTGGCCAAGAGAGTCAAACAGAGGCTCCCCTTTATTTTCTTGAACCATTGGGCTGGCGACATCAAGGGCAATACGTCCGCCTGAAAAATTACCTTCCTCAGCTAGCATGGCTTGAAAAGGGCGTCGTAAAATATCAAGCGGTAAGTATCGCGCTTGCCAGACGTTATTTTGAATATATAAATTTTCGCCTGATTCTATACCTAATAAAGCACTTAATAAAAATTGCCCTGTATTCGGATTTTTAGTTATAAAAACAGGGTATTCGTGCATAAGTCTAGCTAATTCCCCTACCATGACTGTAGCGCTATTCATCTGGTTATCAGGCACATCAACTAATGAAGTGTCAATTTTTAAATGTTTATGGCGTGCAGGATCAAGTAGTTCAATGGTATTGGTTGTCATAGTATTCTCTTTAATTAAATCTTAGAAAGACCATATTTATGAATTTTATTAAGTAAGTCTCTATTTGTTGGTAACGAAGACAATAATTGTTGTTCTCGGTTATTTTTTTGCGAAACGTGTTCGGCAACGTAGTTCTTAATATAGGGTTCAAGTTCAAATAATGGTAGTGTACGAAATTGGCTACCGTATAAAACAAATTGATAACTCGTTGCTTGGAAAAGTTCACCTGTGGCTTCAAAATCATGACCATTGGGAATTTTATGTTGCCAAAGCTTTAATAAGCCTTGCAAGCGCTCGGGGATCGTTTCTGGTTTTTTATTATCAAGCCAAAATGGAGAGGTTCTATTACTTAAGACATAGTGTAGTTTAAGAAAGTCGATAGCTCTTTCCCAACGGTAATGAAATTTATCATTAAATCGTTGTGCTGAAATGTCCATTACCTCAGAGGTTAAAGGTAACTGTTCAGCTATCATCATGGCTGATAATTCAACTAATACTAGGGCGGATGCTTCTAACGGCTCTAAAAATCCAGCCGACAAGCCTACAGCGACACAATTATTTTGCCAAAATTTTTCCCGATAACCTGATTGAAAATTAATTTCTCGAATAGTTAAGTTGTCAGTATTGCCGCCGGTAGATTTTATATAAGTTAATAAGTCATCTTGTGCTTTTTCTTTCGTGGTATGTTTGCTTGAAAAAACATGACCTACACCTCGGCGGGTAGGTAAGCCAATATCCCAAATCCAACCAGCATCTTGTGCTGTTGATTTAGTGCAAGAAACAATAGGGGCATTGTCATCGTTATATTGCACTTGGGTGGCGAGTGCCGTATCGGCAAATAAAATATCATTTACTGGTTTGAGTTTGACGCCAAGGGTTTGGCCAAGCAGTAATGATCTAAAGCCGGTACAATCGATAAATAAATCACCTTGTAGAGTTGTTTTATTGTCGAGCTCTAACTGAGTAATATCGCCTTGGGCATTTTGCTGAATGTGATTAACTTCAGCTAAAACATGGTTAACCCCAAGTTTTTCAATGCAGTGTTTTTGTAAAAAGCTTGAAAACAATCCTGCATTTAAATGATAGCCATAATTAGTTGCAGAGCTATATTCAGCATCGGTGATTGATTTAGGGGCTAATGCATTTTCACAAATATCATGTTGTACCGAAAATTGTTTAGCAAAAGACATTGTTTGGTTAGGTACTTGGTTTTCTTGCTGGCTTTTTAGTTGATCTAACCAGTATTCAGCAAATACGCCATCGACTGAATGTTGAAGGTCGTCAAAAGGGTGATAATAAAAGCCGTTACCTTGATCATTATCCCAGCCAACAAATTTTGAGCCTTGTTTAAAAGAAACCTCACATTCTTTAATAAAATCAGATTCTGAAATCCCCATATTTTTTAACGTTGACACCATAGTTGGCCATGTACCTTCACCAACACCAACCGTTGGAATGTTGGGTGACTCACATAAGGTTATTTGCAACTCACTATTTTTAATTCGACCTTGAAAACGCGAAGCTAAAACACCTGCGGTTATCCAACCGGCGCTACCGCCACCTACAATGACTATGGATTTTACAATATTATTTGTCAAAATGTTCATCTCCAATTAAGTATTTATGAACAAAAAGGCCCATCAAAAGACAGGCCTTTACAATAACAATATAGACTACTTACAATTTATGGAATTGCAAATAATGTTACATTATCAACATGATATAAGATACCTGCTACTGTAAAACTAATACGTACGGTAACATCTTCATTTTCCCAATCAGGCGTACCTGAAGCGCTATCAGTGTTTAGCATCACGCGTACAGCCTCATTAGCAGCGTTACCCCAAGTGCTTGCATAAAAGTTATGCACTGAACCCGAAGCTGTTTCTAGTTTAACTTCAAAGTTAGTAGCCGCACCTTCAGGAGCATTGGTTGGGTGAATATCAAGTTGTAACATATAACGACCACCCGCTTTCACCGCACCAGCTTGCACAGGTAATAAAACATCCGATGATGAAGCATTTCCTGTAGTATCTACGGTTAAGGCATAAGTGCCTTCTGTTACATCTGTTGCTGTATCCGTTACTGCAATAGTACCAACGCCATTGTTAGCTGGTACTACACCATCTTCAAATGAATCAGCATACATAGCTAACATATTGTTTGAGTATCCATCAAAGTCTGTTATATCAACAATACGGATATCATCAACATGAGCTGCAACCGTTGAATGACTTGCAGAAGGACCGTTATAAACTTGGAAAGATGCGTCTGGATAAATTGGCCAGCCAAAAGAAAATGTATTAAATACTGTAGCTGTTTCAGCCCAAACAGTAGTGTCAGCAACCCATTGTCTGTTACCACCAAACCACCAAGCACGGCCTGCATCGCCTTTACCGTAGGCATTTATATGAACAGGGAAATTGGCATTGCCATTTGCAGCAACCGTTTTAGACCAAGCAGCATAATAATAAATACGATCCATTTGTGCAGACCAATCCACTATCATACCAACACCAGGCTTAAGTAGTACGCCATTATTACCAGAGTGTGCAGCATCAGTTGATACTTCAGGATCACCACCACCTTCCCAGCCGAAAGTACTCCAACTAGTTGGTATTGAAGCTAACGCATCGCTTTCAAAAGTAACTGAAGCGCCTTTATTTGCTAATATATTAGATTCAACACCGTTAACAACAATTGTTAGTGCACGTTCACCGTCAGACGTATTACCATTTGTATCTTCAATTTGGTAAGTAAACTCATAGGATTTATTTGAACCAGGTGCAATATCAGTTAAAAATGCATTAGGGCTAAAGGTTAACGTATTACCGTCAAGTTTTGCACCGTATTTTAAGCCATCAACACCGTTCATTTTAATGTTTTTAACGTTGATATCATCGCCTTCACGATCAATAACATCTTGAATTAAATCATAAGTCTTTGAGTTATCTGTTTCAGATAATTCATCGTTTAAGAAGTAACTACCGATTAATGGTGCGCCTGGAATATCTTTAACACCTAGAACATTAATGGTGAGATTGCGAGCAACAGCAAATCTATGATCGCTTACGTCGTATGTATAATTAAACGTTACTTTTTCACCATCAGGAATCTGGCTAGCAATGCTCGCGATATCTAACTCAAGTTCATTATTGGCGTTAATAGTTGATGGAATAACAAACGGGTTAGCATTATCAGCAACTAGGTTACCAGCCGTTAATGGTTCATCATCAGGGTCTGTAACATTAGTTAATAAATTTAATACGGCAGTGCCGGCATCTTTAGTATAATTACCAACAAGATTGCCATTAACAACAGGTTCAAAATCTTCACCAATCACATTGAATGTTGCTGTGCGTTGCACGCTGGCATCACCATCTGAAATGTCATAAGTAAAAACAACCGTGTGTGTGTCACCTGAATCTAAAGAATCAACTAAGGCAGAAGGGCGTAATAACATAGTATTACCTTCTAGTTCAAAACCTGTTGTATCTTCTGCATTTGCTGTTAAATTTTTAACCGATAAAAAGTCACCATCGGCATCGGTAGCAACGCCTTCACCTGATTTAGCACCAGAAGCTGTACCTAATAAATAAACAAATTTAATAGCATCTTTTTCATGTATTGTTACTTCAATATTGCCAGCAACAACAGGCGTTGCATTTGACGTTTTTTCTTTTGGTGTGAACGAATCATCGTCACAGCCGGTTAGTGCTGTTGCCATTGCAGCAACTAGTAAAGATTTTTTTATAATTTTCATAGTAATTTACCATTTTATTTAACCAAGTGTGTCCTTATTACAAAAAACACACTTGATTTAATTAATATTAAAAGTTAACGCGAACACCTAAACGGAATGTTGTACCTACTTTAAACTTAGTATAAGTACGTGACTTGGTTACTCCACCATCAAGTGGATTACCTTCATCATATGCTTCGTAGGTGTAGCCAAGGTCGTTATCCGCAGCAACGCGATCAACCATTAAGGTTCTACTTGTGAAATATGTTCTAAAGGCCGCATCAGTTAAGTTAACAGCTTGCAAACTGATACTGACATTGTCATTAACTTTATAAGTGGCTGCTAAATCGAGAGAATCTCGACCTTCGTTCCAAATACTACCACTATTCCATTGTCTACCATTTAAACCAGTATTCCAGTCTCTACCAACTAATGAATCTGATGAACCACGGTAACTTAAACGAATTTGATGGCCGTCTTGCTCCCAGAACGTTGTGAAGTTATAAGAGTGCTCTGGCGTATCTGCTACTGGATATTCAGGTAAAGCTAACCCTGTAGTTTCAGATAGTTGCGCATCGTATTTACTATCTTGATAGGTATAGTTTGCTGACACCCCTAAACCACTTAAAAATCCTGGTAAGAAGTCATAAGTTTGTGAGTAACCAAGCTCAAGGCCTGTAATGGTTGCACCATCACCATTAATATATTTTGCAACGTTGTATTCGTCACAAAGTAACTTGCGATCATCACTTAACGTAGGAGCAAAATTCAAGTTAAATGGGTAATCCGCGGTTGCAGACATGCTGAGACATTCAGATAAGTCACTACCATCAAGATAAATAGTATCAGCATTAACTACTTCATCATTTCTAAAGTCACGAATGTAACTTCTAAAAGATTCTGTATCGGCAAAATTACTCATGTCTTTTTGGTATAAAGCAACACTTAGCATTGAAGTAGGGTTAAAGTACCATTCTAATGAAATATCTAAGTTTTTAGACTCTAATGGCTTTAACTTAGTATTAAATTGAGTAATGCTACTTCCAACATTTGAATCTTCACCTGACCAATACGCACCTTGGTTTAAAGAAAAACCAGGTCTTAATTGATCAATTTCTGGACGAGTCATAGTTTTAGAAACCGCAAAACGACCGATTAATTCATCACTAAAGGCATAGTTTAAGTTAAGGCTTGGTAAAACGTTGGTATATTTATTACTACCTGACGCTGAATATGCTGACACACGGTTACTGGTAATAGAATCAGCAGCGAAACCGACAGTATCATTTGCCGCTGGTGTTGAACCATCCCAAGTAATTGGTGCTGAGGTTAAGCTTGGATCACCAAATTCATTGTAATGTGTACCACTGATATCGGCATATCGCCACATTGATGCCCATGAGGGGGCATTAAAATCCTGTCCTTCACGTGGATGACCTGCAGGGTATTCTTGAGCACTAGGATCGGCTGATACAACATCAAACCAGTTGGCATAATCAGGATCATGACAAGGACCTGCATCAGGAATACGTGTCCAACCACTTGGATCTGGACCTGCAGAAGTATCCCAACCTAAACCATCAACACGGCCGAATTTTTTCGCGTAACCGTTATCACTTGGATCTGGAATCGGACATGCAGGCAAGCTAAAGTCACGTAACTCTTGTAACTTAGTATAACTAAATTCTCGAGCTAAGTTAGTGCCAGTATGGCTCCACCATTGGGCACCTGCAGAACCTTGTGTTTCAACTTCGGTTTCTACATAACGTACACCAATATCACCAGTTAACTTACCATCAAAAAACTCAAAATTAGTTTTAAAATATACTGCTTTTGTATCTAACTCTGTTGAACGTGTTTCTGTGTCGTTGATATCAGGAACAACATTTTCATTACCATGAATTAAACTTAGTGCACTTCTTACATCAATAGGTCTTAAACCTGTGGTGATATGATCTTGTGCAAAACCAAGGCTATCCATAAAATCATCAACGCCTAAACCTTCTGGTCTTGCGATTAAACTAGCACGAATACCTGAAATGTCACCGTTATCAATAACGGTTAACGAGCCAGTGACCGGATCTTCTAATACAATGGTTTGTGATGTTGAGGTAAATTGATAATTTTGGTTATCAACAAATTTTTCACGTTGACTTAATTTTGCGCCAAATTCAAATTTGGTAATTGGTCCTAATTCTACCGACCAATCAAAATCAACTTGTGCATTATTAATAGTATCTTCAACGGTTACATCTTGTTGTGAGATAAAACCTAAGTGGAAAGTATCTAAATCGGCAGGGTTAAAACCGGTTAATACATTAGTATTATCATACCATTGAGAGCGTGCTACACCTTCTTCATCAGTATAAGCGAAGATATTTTCACCTAAGTCAGCAAAGGTATTACCTGCCACCATTTTACAATGGCCTGACGTACAGTCATAACCTGTTGGGATAATATCTTGACCAGCTGTAAATAATAACGGGCCAGGTACTTGTTGGAAGTTTTGCATGTTAGTGTAGGCATTATTTGGCCCACTTTGGCTTTCACTTTTTGAGTGACCTAATGAAACAGCAACTTGTAAATCGTCAGTAATATAATGATCAATTTTTAAAGTGGTACTTAGGTTAGTTTCTTCGTTTTCATTATTTGAACGGCTAATATCACCAGCACCAAAACGACTGGTATCTTTTAATACTGTTTTGGTATCAGTATCAATAACAAACCATTCTTCAAACGGGTCAGTAAATGTTGATACATACTCATCTGTTGCGTAGTTAGTAACGTTTCTTTCACCTTCAACTAAACCTGGGGAAACCGTGTTACGGGTTTTAATTTCATCAAACGTTCTATGACGATCTTGTTTACTATAAGTAAGATCGTAAGTTACTTCAGTTGCATCTGTAGGCATCCATTGTAAACCTAAGGTGATGCCTGTTCTTTCTGATTCATCTTGATGAAGTGAATATGAAGTATCGCCGTGTTTAATACCAATAACATCACTGATCACATTGCCGTCTTGATCTGTAGCATTTCGGTAAGAGATTGACTCAATATAATTACCAACACGATATTGATCACGACGAGTAGAGTTTGAATCTTTATAAGCAGAAACCGCTAAACCTAAGGTTTCATCTAAAAAAGTTTCAGTAAAAGTTAATTGAACTTTACTGTCCGTTTTTTCAGAAAAATCATTATAACGCCCTTGTACTTCAAGAGAGCGAATAGGATCTTTATCAACACGGTTTAACGGTTTGATGGTTACTAAGTTAACACTACCACCTAAAGAGCCTTCATCATGATCAGCACTTGGTGTTTTTACCACTTCTAAACGTGATAAAGCATCGGCAGAAAATGAGCTTAAATCAACCGCTTGGCTGAAATCTGTGGTGGCTAATTGCTGGCCATTCAACGTGATATTATTTTGTTGTGAAGTGGCACCACGAATAGTAATTTGTGAACCTTCACCTTGGTTTTGTACAATAGAAACACCAGTAATTCGGCCTAGCGCATCGGCAATGTTTTGGTCGGTACTTTTACCTACATCCTCAGCATTAATGGTATCAACAACGTTAGAAGAAAATCGTTTGTCGTTTAACGACTTTATTAAGCTACCACGTAAACCGGTAACCTCAATAACTTCAATTTCTTCTTGCTCTTTATCTTTATTGTTATTTTGCACCGCATCTTGCGCGTAGGTATTGGTACCTAACACGGCAAAAACAGCCAAGCAAACAGTATTAAGTTTAAACTTCTTACTTGTGTTCACTATTGTATCCCCTATAGATTATTTCATAATTCATTTTAGTCAATGGTCAACAAAATACTAATTTCATTTAACCAGTTATATCAATGTAGCCCCATAGTTAATACTTTGTCAATGAAATATTGTTAACAATGTTCAAAAAACATTGTTCATTTTAATATTGAATAATTTGATTGCAGGTATTCTTTTATCATTCAAAAATGTTTTATAAGTGGGTAGATATGACGTGGTATATGGCTTAGCAATATAAAGTTGTTTGAAATTTATACTGTAAACTTGTTAAATCAGTGGGATTTATTAATAAATTATATATTTTTATTTTTTTTCGAGTGAGCAATAGAGATCACAACATAAATGTTAGCTGCGTTTAGAATATAGAGCGTTTATGTGCAATGTTTAAAAAGAACTTATTCAGTAAAAGAAAAAATGGTTTAAATAGGGAGAAGATTTGGTAGGTATTCGAACAAGAAATTGATACTAGCCTACTTTACTTCCTTTTAAAGTAGGCTGTTTAAGCTGGTATTAAATTAACTATCCCAGTTGTTATCAATAATTTCCTGCATTCTAGGGTAGTTTTTATCGGTTTCGTTGTAGGCTTCGCGCTGTTTTTTTAGCTCGGCTTTTAATTCGCGAATGACATGCTGATAACGAATATCATGATAAATATTATTTAGTTCATTGGGATCATTTCTTAAATCATATAATTCCCAACCCGCTGGCGTGGCAACTTTATTAGGCTCTTTTCCTGTTGCTGCTAACCACTTTTGATCGTAAAAAGTAAACGGGGTTTCACGATAATTATCACCATAAAAGAAAATTAATTTATAGTCTTTGGTACGTAAGCCCGTATGCGCAGGCACGTCATGATACATACGGTGAGTCCAGTATCTATAAAGAGTTGCGGTGCGCCAATTCTCAGGCTCTTGACCACTAAGTGCTGCTTTAAAACTACGGCCTTGCATATATTCAGGCGTTTCCTGACCAATTAAATCGAGTAGAAAAGGTGCGAAGTCGGTGTTATTAACTAATAAATCGCTGCGTTGTCCTGCGTTATCGATACCAGGATGTCTAACAATAAATGGCATTTGAATGGATTCATCCCAGATCCAACGTTTGTCTTGATAATCATGCTCACCTAACATCATGCCTTGATCAGAGGTGTAAACGATAATGGTGTTTTCATACAAACCTTGCTCTTTTAGGGTTTGAATAAGACGAGCAATGTTATCATCAACTCCTTTGATACATCTTAGGTAACCTTTAACGTATGCCTGGTATGCTTGGCGGGTGTATTCTTTGTCTGAAAGGTTTGGATCAATTTTATAGTGTTGGCCATAATTGCGACGTGGGTTACGTTTTGAAATCGATGTGCCAATCTCTCTAATTAACTCATCGTTATGGCCACGAGTGGCAGGAGAACCAAAAGTGTCCTTAATACCGTATAAATCAACAGGTTCAGGAATTGTCGCATCTTCTAGGTAGTTATTATAACGTTCAGCATATTCAAAGTAGTCATGTGGCGCTTTAAATTGATGCATTAAAAAAAACGGTTTATC
Organism: Thalassotalea agariperforans; assembly: GCF_053470345.1. Taxonomy (NCBI): domain Bacteria; kingdom Pseudomonadati; phylum Pseudomonadota; class Gammaproteobacteria; order Alteromonadales; family Colwelliaceae; genus Thalassotalea; species Thalassotalea agariperforans. Next base: position 50,234 of record NZ_JBQMWH010000009.1, read on the forward strand.
TGATTTTCTATTTTTTAACCAATCAATTGATATGTCGGTGATCACATCTGAAGAATGGCCAGTATAATTTTTTGTGGTTTTAGGCCAAGTTTGATCACCTCTTAACCTAAATTCTGGGTTATGGTATTTGCCTTGACCTGGTAAAACTTGATAATAATCAAATGCACTAGGTTCATGCTTTAAATGCCATTTACCAACCAGTGCTGTTTCGTAGCCTGCTTTTTTCATTTCTTTTGGTAAAAACTGCTTTTCTTCGGCAATTCCACCTTTTAGATCTTGGACACCGTTAGTTTGGCTGTATTGACCGGTAAGTATGGTTGCACGACTTGGACTACAAATAGAATTCGTAACAAAGGTGTTATCAAATACCATACCTTCACTGGCTAATTTATCTAAATTTGGGGTTGGGTTTAATTTGGCTAAACGACCACCGTAAGTACCAATAGCTTGGGCAGCATGATCGTCTGTCATAATATATAATATATTATATTGTTTTGTTGTTTTAGATTTTTCATCACTTTGTATTGCTGTATTTGTTATACAACCTGAGAGCTGCGTGACGGCTAACCATGTTAGTAAGATATATCTTTTCATTTTATCTGGCTTTAATTAAATCACATGTGCAAATAATATATTAAATATAAAATTATTCAACTTTGTTTGTCACTAAAATAAATAAATATATTGGCTTTGGCGGGTAATTAGAGAAAGAGTGTAAAATGGATTGTTTAGATATACCTCATTTTTCGTATGTTTAACGATTCTTTTAACGGATCATTGTTTTACTTTTAAAAGTATAAAATTATATCGACATTTTCCAGAATCTGATTAGAATTGTTTCATATTATACGATTTATATTTAAATTCTAAATATTCAGATTAAAGGTTAATGAAATGTCAGAAAAACCAACAAAAAAATATTCAGCGCCAGCTTTAGAAAAAGGGTTGGATGTTTTAGAGCTACTTTCCGCAGATTCAACTCCTATTAGTACTTCTGCTATCGCAGAAAAATTAGGGCGTTCTAATGCTGAAATTTATCGCATGATATTGGTTTTAGAACAACGAGGTTATATTGAAAAGTATGCTGATGTTGATGGCTATCAAGTAACCCGTAAGTTATTACAACTGGGTACTGAGCATGAACCAATAAAAGACATTCTTGAATATTCACAGCCGATCATGCGAGAGTTGGCTGAAAAAACCAGTATGGCTTGTCACATTGCGGTTGAATCTCAAGAGCAAATTGTTGTCATAGCACGTGCAGAAACGCCGAGTAACCTTTCCTATTCTGTGAGAGTGGGTTATAGACGACCAATTTGTTATGCAGCTTCTGGTCGTATTTTGTTTGTTCATCAAAATGCGGATAAAAAAGAGAAGATGATCAAATTATTAGAAAAGCATCACAGTGAAGAAGATATCAATACGTTTTTAGCTGAATGTAAAAAGGTGAGTAAACAAGGTTACCTTAAAGCACCAAGTGCCTTTGTTAAAGGTGTAACTGATTTATCATATCCGATCATGGATGGCGATCACGCAGTAGCTACGTTAACTGTACCGTATATTCAGCGTATTCCTGAAGTTATGGCGGTTGATCAAGTATTGGTTGAGCTTAAACAAGCAGCTGAAGATATTTCGAAAGCTGTGTCTTATGGTCTTGTTCGTAAATTTTAAAAGTTAATCGCTTTTTATGTGATCTATAAAAAGGAAAGAGTGCGCTCTTTCCTTTTTTTATGCTTATCTGTTTATATATTAACTTGTCTCATTATATTAACGCCTAATTTATTATTTTCTTGTGTTATTTATACGGTAAATTTTGTTCAAATAAATATTTTATTTAATGACTTATCGTAATTTTTACAGTGGTTTAATTTTAGTTTTAATATATTTTATAATTATAAAACAAATAGTTAAGGTAAAATATTAGGTTGGTAATCAGTTATCAAAAAAATGTTAACGCTAACTCGTATATAAAATCATTTGTTCATATTCAAAAAATGGATGAAATGTTTTGGTTGAGCTGTTACTATTGTTTGCATATGAAAAATGATATCTAAATTTGAATGATGGAGTATGCGCATAATATGAAAACAGTAGTATGTGTTAAACCAGGGGTTTTAGAACCTATGGAAGTAAATAAACCGGTACCTAAAGCAGGTGAAGTACTGGTTAAAATTAAATCAATAGGTATATGTGGTACTGACATTCATGCTTATGGAGGTAATCAACCATACTTTCAATATCCACGTGTTTTGGGCCATGAATTATCCGGTATTATTGAAGAAACCGGATCGGGTGTTCAAATAAGCAAAGGTAGCCAAGTTTATATTATTCCTTATTTAAGCTGTGGTGAATGCATTGCTTGTCGCAATGGTAAACCTAATTGCTGTACTGATATTGAAGTATTAGGTGTTCATCGTGACGGCGGTATGTGTGAATATATTTGTGTACCAGAATCAGCCGTGGTGAAAACAGATGGGCTTAGCTTTAATGAAATGGCGGTAATTGAATGTTTAGCTATTGGTGCTCATGCGGTTCGTCGTGCTCAAATCACACCTAATGATACCGTATTGATCATGGGAGCAGGCCCTATTGGTTTAGGAGCATTACAATTTTCACAAGAAGCTGGTGCCAAAGTGATTGTCTCAGAAGTTTTTCCCGAAAAGCGTAAATTTTGCCAAGAACAATATAGTGTGCATGGTGCTATTGATGCTTTAGGCGATGTTAACGCACAGTTGGCAGAATTAACTGATGGTGAATTTCCAACCGTGATTATTGATTGTACCGGCAATGTAAAAGCAATGGAATCAGCGGTTTATAATTTAGCGCATGGTGGCAAAATTGTTTTTGTTAGTGTTGTTAAGGCAAGTATTACTTTTGATGATCCTGAATTTCATAAACGTGAAACGACTTTATTAGGCAGCCGTAATGCAACATTAGAAGATTTTGAGCATGTTGTTACTTGTTTGAAAAATGGCAAAGTTCGCATTGAGCCAATTGTGACCCATAAAGCTTCGTTCAATGACTTAATTCCATCGTTTGAAGAATGGGTTAAGCCAAGCTCTGGCGTTATCAAAGCGGTAGTTGAATTAGACTAAAATGAAAATAGACGCACATCAACATTTTTGGCTGTACTCTGCAGAAGAATATGATTGGATTGGTGAAAATGAAGCGGTGATCAAGCGTGATTTTTTACCTGAACACTTAGCACCCATATTATTAGAAAATGGTATTGATGGCTGTGTTGCCGTTCAGGCTCGACAAACAATCGAAGAAACTCACTGGTTGTTAACGCTGGCCGATGAAAATCAGATTATTAAAGGTGTTGTTGGCTGGATTGATCTACAAGCTGAAGATTTAGCCAAGCAATTATTAGCGTTTAAGCCAAGTTCAAAGCTAGTCGGTTTTCGTCATGTGTTACAAGGCGAACCCGACCCTGAGTTTATGCTAAAAAATGAATTTATTCGTGGTTTACATGTTATTGCTGAGCAAGATTATTGTTATGATCTCTTAGTGTTTGCAAAGCAATTACCACAAACGATTGAGTTGGTAAAACGCCTACCTCAAATGAGGTTAGTACTTGATCATATTGCAAAACCCGATATTGCTACCGGTGTAGACTTCACCCAATGGCAACAACAGATCACTGAATTAGCGGCTTCTCCACATGTTTATTGCAAAGTATCCGGTATGGTGACAGAAGCGGATCATCAGCATTGGCAACAGCCGCAATTTAATCGATATTTAGACGTTATATTTAATGCTTTTGGTCCAGAAAGAATTATCTTTGGTTCAGATTGGCCAGTATGTTTATTGGCCGCCCAATATCATCAAGTAAAAAAAATCGTCTCGGAATATGTACAGGATAATTATCCTGAATTTTTCGATGATATCTTTGGATTGAATGCAGCTAGGTTTTATCGATTAACATGATCGGTACAAGTAGGAATTAATTATGCAGTACAAACAACTGGGAAACACAGATTTAAAACTTTCACAGCTTAGTTATGGCGCATCACCATTAGGCAGTGTTTTTCGTAACATTAGTGAAAATGAAGGCATTCGCACCGTTCATACAGCTTTAGATTTAGGGATTAATCATATTGATGTTTCGCCTTATTATGGCGATACGGTTGCTGAAACTGTGCTAGGTAAAGCATTAAAATCTGTCAATCGTGACCGTTATATCTTATCAACTAAAGCGGGACGATACGGTGCTGATTTTGCCGATTTTGATTTTTCGGCAAAGCGTATTGAAGCGAGTTTAGAAGAGAGTTTAACCCGCTTAGGGGTTGATGGTGTGGATATTTTATATTTACATGATATTGAATTTGGTGATTTAAATCAGGTTTTTAATGAAGCTATTCCTTGTTTGCAAGCGCTTAAAGCACAAGGGAAAATTCGCTATTTTGGTGTGACAGGTTACCCAATAAAAATATTTGAAGAAACCATAAACCAGTTTGATATTGATTGTATTCTTACTTATTGTCGATATGCGCTACATGATACGTCATTAACTAAATTGATACCGAGTTTAGATGCAAAAGGGGTTGGCATTATTAACGCTTCGCCAACAGGTATGGGCTTATTAACAGAGCGTGGCGCGCCAAGTTGGCATCCCGGTAATAAAGAGCTTTTAGCGGCTAGCCAAAAAGCGGTAGCACTTTGTCAAGCACATGGTGTTGATGTTACTGAAATTGCTTTGCAGTTTGCTATTAATCATCCTTCGATTGTTTCTACTTTAGTGGGAACAGCAAACCCGCTAAATATTGAAAAAAATGTTAAATGGGCAGAGAAAAAGCCCGATCAAGCGTTAGTAGAAGAACTCCTCGCTTTATTTAAAAATATTGACTGCACATGGCCGTCAGGACATACCATTAATCAAGATTAATTTTCAAAAATTGTTGTTCAGTTAGCAAAAGGGCAATAACACATTTAGTGTTATTGCCCTTTTTTCATTCACCTTGACTTACTGTATGTTGAACTTTATACGGATTGCTATTACTTTTATAAAGTAACGCCGGTTTTCCAGATAGCGATTTCTCGGTTATCGTTTAATTCATTATTTGTTTTTTCACCAGAAGCAACCGCTAAAATATAATCAAATAATTTATCCGCACATTCGTCAATATCAACACCGCCATCTAAAATTTGGCCAGCGTTAAAATCAATCCAATGTTTTTTACGGCTAGCCAGATCACTGTTTGATGAAATTTTAACTGTTGGTACAGGAAACCCTAACGGTGTGCCTCGACCTGTTGTAAAAAGTACCATGTTGGCGCCAGCAGCAGCTAAAGCGGTAGAAGATACGGCATCGTTACCAGGTGCTTGCAATAAAGTTAAGCCTTTACCCGTGCTTGCTTGCTCACCATAATCGATAACTTCATTAATGATCGCTTGCCCACCTTTTTGAATGGCCCCTAAACTTTTTTCTTCTAACGTGGTTAAACCGCCTGCTTTATTACCAGGTGATGGATTTTCGTAGATTGGTTGATTATTTTTTATGAAATAATCTTTAAAGTCAGTAACAAGATTTACTATTTGGTCAAAATGCCCTTGAGTTTGGGCGCGATCCATCAGTACTTGCTCTGCACCAAACATCTCTGGGGTTTCAGTTAAAATAACTCTGCCACCGTATTGGGTTAGTTTATCGGTTATCCTACCAACAACAGCATTAGCTGTTAGTCCGCTAAAACCATCTGAACCACCACATTTCATACCTAAGGTTAATTTTGACACCGGTGTTTTTTCTCGTACGTCTTTCGCCATCAAGCCTAATAAATCATTGGCAAAGGCAAGCCCAGTTTCAATTTCATTATCTACTTGCTGTGAATTAAATGATTTTACTCTATCTTCATCTAAACCAATGGCATTGGCTAATAAAGTTGAAAGTTGGTTGTTTTCACAACCTAAACCAATAATCACTACGCCACCAGCATTTGGGTTTTGCATTAACGCGGTTAATAATTTGCGGGTATTAATTAAGTCATCACCTAATTGTGAGCAGCCATAAGGGTGTGTGATAGCAATAAAGTCATCGGCAAGTTCCGGATGTTGCCTTTTTAGTAGATCACAAATTCTTTTAGCGGATTGATTAACACAGCCAACGGTGTTGATCACCCATAATTCATTACGAATGCCTACTTTGCCATTTTTACGACGAAAACCTGAAAAATAAGGCTGATCGGGTAATGATGGCTGCGGTGTCGGTTGACCGTTGTAATGATATTGTTCGCTACCATCGAGTTTCGTTTTTAGGTTATGGCTATGGATATGCTGACCAATAGCGATAGCTTGTGTGCATTGACCAATACTAAAACCATACTTAATGACATCGTCACCGATAGCAAGTGAACGGATGGCAATTTTGTGGCCGGCGCTTATATCTTCTGTAATTAAAATGTCTTGATCGTCAATGGTGATAGTGCTGTTCGCCGTTAATGCTTGTACAGCCACAGCGACATTATCTTCCGGATGAACCTTAATTACTTTTCTAATTAAAGTGTTATTGTTAATATCTATCATATATAAAAGCTACCATTTACTTATAAATTCATGCTAATCTTATAGAAAATATTGGTTCTTGTATATATTAAAAACGACAAAGCTAATAAAGTAATGGCACCTTTAGGTGAGAAAAATAAAAAACAATTTGATTCATATAGAAATGAATGAAGGGGATTTATGAATACAAAAATAGACACTGCGGCTGAAGTGGTTGCAAATAGCTCAACAACGGTTGATACACCAAAAGTGCTTGAGCCAAAATATATAGTACCGTTTCTTTTAGTGGCAACCTTATTCCCACTTTGGGGCTTTGCTAATGATGTTACCAACCCATTGGTGAAAGCTTTTAAAGATATTTTCTTAATAAGTAATGCACAAAGTAGTTTAGTGCAATTTGCTTTTTATTTAGGTTATGGCGTGATGGCCATTCCTGCTGCAATTTTTATTCGACGTTATTCTTATAAATCAGGCATTTTATTAGGCTTGTTTCTTTATGCTGTTGGCGCTTTGTTATTTATTCCTGCTTCGCTTTACATGGAATTTAGCTTCTTTTTAGCTGCGCTTTGGATATTAACGTGCGGCTTAGCGTTATTAGAAACGACGGCCAACCCATATATATTATCGATGGGGCACGAAGATACATCGACTCAGCGGCTAAACCTCGCGCAAGCTTTTAACCCTATTGGTTCATTAACTGGGATGTTTATTGCTTCGAGCTTTATTTTAAGCCAGTTAGAGGTGGAAAAATTTAGAGCACAAGAAAAGGCCGCTCACCCAGAATATGCCAATTTATTACCATCAGAAGTTGATGGCAAGTTAACGCAAGCGTTACATGACTTTTCAGTAGCTAGCCCAGATGCTCATCAGGCAATGCAAGCGGCTGACTTGGTGACAGTGAGAGGGCCTTATGTTGCTATTGCTGCAATTGTAGCAATTTTGTTTATTGTATTTTTGTTTAGTAAGTTACCTCGAACGATTTCACATGATCACCCATTAACGTTGAAAGAGCTGAAAGCTACCTTTGGGCGACTGTTCGCTAACAAGTGTTATTTAGAAGGAGTATTAGCCCAAGCCTTTTATGTTGGGGCACAAATCATGTGTTGGACCTTTGTCATTCATTACGGCATGACATCTGTGGGGTTAACGGCCAGTGAAGCGCAATCGTATAATATGATCGCAATGGGGCTATTTTTAGTGAGCCGCTTTGTTTGTACTTTCCTATTGGCTTATATTCGCCCAGGTCAATTATTAATGTTGTTAGCTGCCGGTGGTTTTACGTTAACACTAGGCGCTATCTTTATCGGTGGCATGACCGGGTTATATTGTCTTATCGGCGTTTCGGCTTGTATGTCACTTATGTTCCCTACGATTTATGGTATTGCGTTAAAAGGCATGGGTGATGATGCAAGCTTAGCTTCGGCAGGTTTAGTTATGGCAATTGTGGGTGGAGCCTTAATGCCTCCTATGCAAGGTGCGTTAATTGATGGCAGTGAGCTGATTGCAGGTATTCCATCAGTGCAAACATCATTTGTACTACCGCTAATATGTTTTGTTGTTATTTGTTTTTACGGTTTCCGTGCACATAACAAATACAAGGTGTAATTTTATTGTTAAAGGCTAGCCTTTACTTCGGATCTTTTGTCTGTTGTTTAGGTTAGTCACAAGGTTTTACATAAATCATCATGTCGTCTGCTTTTTTTTGCTAGTGATTACAGACCCTTTGTTAAGTGCTTATCAGTACAAATATGTAAAGCAAGTGATGATTTAGTACTAAGTGTTTTGTTTTTTGTTAACAAATATCTAGATTTGATAGCGCTAACAATCTACACTTAAGCCTTTAATTTTGTACACAGGTTAAATGGACAGAATATGAAAAAAATAATCAATATTTCATTTGTTGGGCTATACCTCTTGGGAGTAGCCACTCAAGCTAATGATATGGATCCAAAATTAACTGAGCAGTGGACACCTATTCCACCAGTAGTAACGATTAATCAGATCCCGTCTGATGCAATTTCTTTATTTAATGGAGGTAACCTTGAGGCTTGGCAAGATAGAAATGGAAAAACACCTGCATGGCAAGTGGAAAATAACACGGTAACGGTTACGCCTAAAACTGGCGCTATGGTTTCTAAGCAAGCGTTCTGCGATATACAACTACATTTAGAATGGCGATCTCCCAATAAAGTGGCTGGTAAAAGTGGGCAAGGTTTAGGTAATAGCGGTATTTTTATTCAAGGGCGCTATGAAATTCAGGTATTAGATTCTTATAAAAATCAAACTTATGCTAATGGCCAAGCCGCTTCTGTTTATAAGCAATCGGCACCACTTGTAAATGCTACGTCACCTACAGGACAGTGGAATAGTTACGATATTATTTTTAAAGCGCCGGTTTTTAATGAGGATCAATCGTTAAAAACACCTGCATATGTCACGGTGCTACATAACGGCATTTTAGTTCAAAATCATTTTGAGATTAAAGGGTCAACAACTTTTAAAGGGCAACCGTCTTATAAAGCTCATGGTTGTGCACCAATTGTATTACAAGATCATGGTGACAAAGTGAGTTACCGAAATATATGGGTAAGGGAATTATAATAATGACTAATTTCATGACATTAGGGGGCAAAAGCAAGGTATTCAGTTTACTCGCCCTATTAGTTACATCAAATGTTAGTGCTGCTGAGCTTGACGATAAAATTATTGCTATGTCACAAGACAATAGCGTAACGATGCAAGGTAAAGCGTTATTTGAACAAGTTTGTGCTTCTTGCCATGCTAAAGATTTAAGCGGAGCTACGGGTTTTAATTTAAAAGATGGTGAGTGGATCCACGGAAGTGAACCTTCTGCCATCATTAATAATATTAAAAGTGGCTTTGCCAATGCTGGTATGCCAGGCTTTGGTGCGGTTTATTCGGAAGAACAGTTACAAGCAATTGTTGCGTATATTTTATCTAAAAGAGAAGGTTTTGATAATTTAACTTATAAAATTTATCAAATGACTGACAGTAAAGATAAAGTGATTAACGAGCAAAAACTCATCAAACAAGGCCAAATAGCCTCAAATTTTGCTGATTTTCAATTACCCGAAATACAACATTATGTGATCGAATTTGAAGGAGATTTTTATACTTTAAAGGATGAAGATACTAAGGTTTGGATCCAATGGGGTAAGCCAATTGACGCAACATTTGAAGTTAATGGTAAAGAAGTGAAACGCAATGGTGAATGGGATCCTACTTGGAACCTAGAGCGAGGTAAGCAGCATTTAAAAATCACTTATCGTTCCGGCACTAATAAATTACATCAGCGAAACTTACCCTTGATTGTCACTAATCAGGATATGAGCATTAAGCTTTTTCCTATTTCAGATCGGGCAAGAGCGATCATGTTAGAGAAAAAGGTAGAAGTAAAAGCGGAAAATCAAACGGTTATACAACGTAAAAAAGTGATGAATGTTCCGGTTTATTCAATTTCTGTCGGGCTGCCTACTAAAATCAATTATGCTTTCAACAGTCGAAGTTGTGACATTGTTGGCTTATGGCAAGGTGATATGCTTAATGTTGGCCCTAATGTTGGTGGTAGAGGCCAAGATGGTAGTTTACCGCTTGGTGAATGGTGGTTTCATGCGCCGCAGTCTTTAGAACAACAAACTACCGATAAGGCAAAATGTCGATATAAAGGCTATCAATTAAAAAATAATGAACCCGTATTTAATTATCAGTTAGCCGGTGTTGATTATAGCCTAACCGCTAGTGCTGAAAGTGATAAAGAAATTACATTTTTCTATCAAGTTGACTCAGCAGTAAAATCGGCAGTGACTTTTAATTTACCGCAAGCCAACCAATTTAGTTGGTATACCGCTGGCGCGAAAATACAAAATAAATCAGTCACAATCAAACCTGATCCGCAAGGTCAATTTGCTATCACCGCAAAAATTAATTAATAGAAGAGCGTATGATGATGAAATTAAAATTAGCTTTTACTGCTGTTGCTTTGTCTGTATTGGCTTGTGGTGCTAATGCCCAGCAAGCTCCTAAAAATAGCTATAAACCTGACGGATACAGTATTGAGACAATTACAACACCTAAAGATGTGCGCTTTCATGTCACAGGCTTAGACAGCACCAAAGAGGGCGTTGTTTATGTAGCAACACGTTTTGGCGATGTTTGGCGTTATGAAAATGAAACCTGGCATAAGTTTGGCGAAGGACTACATGAACCAACTGGTTTGTTAATTGATGATGATGGTTCAATTTTAGTTGCCCAAAAACCTGAATTAACGCGTCTTAAAGACACCGATAATGATGGCATAGCCGATCAATATCAATATGTGGTTGGTGATTGGGATTTTCATGATAATTATCATGAGTTTACTTTTGGACCCGTGAAAGATCTTAAAGGTAATTATTACGGTACGTTAAATCTTGGTCATGGTACTCCTGGTGCCTTTTCTCTTGGTGCTATGGGATCTTCTGGAGGTTATCGAGGGTTTGCTTTTCAAGTCAATAAAGCGGGCGAATTTGTACCATATGCTTGGGGGTTACGCTCACCAGCCGGAATAGGTGCTAACCCTCAAGGTGAAGTGTTTTTTACCGACAACCAAGGTGATTGGGTACCAACCTCTAAATTACACTTATTAGAGCAAGGTAAATTTTATGGTCATCCTGTATCGTTAATTGACGTTGATGGATACACCAGAGAAAGTATTTCAGAAATGTCATTTGAAACATTAGCGAAAATGAGTGAAAAACCTGTGGTTTGGATCCCGCATGTTGAAGTGGCTAACTCTCCCGGCAACCCTGAGTGGGATACTACTAAAGGTAAATTTGGGCCATTTAAAGATCAAATATTTATTGGCGATCAAACCCAGTCTAACATTTTTAGAGTTATGCTTGATAAAGTTAACGGTGCCTATCAAGGTGCAGTTATCAACTTTATGAATGATTTTCAAAGTGGCAATATTCGAGTTGATTTTGACAGCCAAGGTCAGCTTTGGGTTGGTCAAACAGCTAGAGGTTGGGGCGCAAAAGGCGGTAAACCGTTTGGCTTACAAAAGGTGGTTTGGGATGGTACCAATCCGTTTGAGTTATTAGATATAAAATTAACTAAAACAGGATTTAAACTTAAATTTACCGAACAGCTAGATCCGGCAAGTGTAACCGCGGCTAACTTTTTAGCTCAAGAATGGAACTACCATTATTCTAGCAATTATGGCTCGCCGAAGAAAAACCAAAAAACTCTGAAAATTAACAAGGTAGCTTTATCAGCAGATGGACGAGAGGTTGACATTACCTTACCGTTAACGGCTGATAAAGTGGTGCAAATTGATTTTGCCAAGCTTAAAGATATTAAAAAGCGGCAGGTTAGCGTTGATAAAGTGTATTACACGCTTAATCAGTTAATTGCTAAATAATTTAATAGTTATTTTAGGCTAATCGTTCAAGATAAAAGCCCATTAACAGCACTGTTAATGGGCTTTTTTATATAAAGTTAGCTTGTCCCTCAATACCTTTATTCTGTCACACTCGTCGGGTTAATGTTTTTTGTTGCATTTATTCACATACTATAAAAATATTAACTGTTGCTATTATAGTTTTAATTTTGGCAGGATAAATATGCGAGAATACCCTTATTAAGATCTATCAGTAGTATGCGTTTAAAATATTACTAGTGAGATTATGAGTATCTACTTTTGTACTACGGCAAAAGATAATACAAATATTTGTATCACATATAGCGACAAAGATTGTTTTTACTATTGAATTATTAAAAATAGTGCTGTAAATTTAATTTTACTTTTTTATATTTAATTTTTGTGGTGTGGTTGAATTGTGTTGTTCCATCTTTTCATCAAAATAAACTCAACTAAAGGGACCTAAGATGTCGTTGATAAAAGGGGTCGGCTATATTTTGCTTACTTTGTGCCTGATCAGCTGCGCAGAAGTAAAAAGAGAGTCAATATCAATAGTTGATAATTTGCAACCTGTACCAGATATCGCGAAATTTATTGATCCAAATTATTATATTTGGGGAGCTAGTATGGTTAAAGGTGATGATGATAAGTATCACCTTTTTTATAGCCGCTGGCCAAAAGCATATGGACATAATGCTTGGTTAACGCATTCAGAAATAGCGCATGCTATCGCAGATAATCCGCTAGGACCATATCAACACCTTGATGTTGCTTTACCCGCTAGAGATAAAAAATATTGGGACGGACTTGTTACCCATAATCCAACGGTTCATAAATTTGGTAATAAATATTACTTGTATTACATGGGTAATACTGGCAATGGCGAAGTCATGAAAGGCTTTAATTATACGCACCGGAATAATCAAAGGATTGGTGTCGCGGTAGCTGATTCACCGAATGGGCCATGGCATCGTAGTAATGTGCCATTAATTGATGTTAGTAAAAAGCCAAAAGCGTTAGACGCGCTTATGGTAAGCAACCCTTCTATTTTGCAAAAAGCAGACGGCAGTTTTTTAATGGTTTATAAGGCGGTAGCAAAACATCGGCCATTACCAGGCGGAGGCCCTGTCGTGCATTTAGTTGCTACTTCAAAGTCTCCAACAGGCCCATTTATTAAACATCCTGAACCAGTTTTTATTAAGCAGGGAGAGCAATTTCCGGCCGAAGATCCTTATATATGGCGTGAAGGTGAACAATATTTTGCGATAGTCAAAGATATGCACGGTGCCTTTAGCCAAGTAGGTAAGTCGTTAGTGTTATTTCAATCAAATGATGGTTTTGACTGGCACGTGGCGGAGCAACCGTTAGTTTCAAAGTTGGAAATTAATTGGCTGTCACGGGGTGTTCAGTCGGTTAAACACCTAGAGCGACCACAAATTTGGTTTAAAGATGGTAAGCCCGCGATTTTATTTTGTGCAGCAGATGTTACACGTGATCATGCTTTTAATGTTCACATTCCGTTAATACCTAGTGAAATGATAATAAAATAATAAACACCCCTGAGTTAAGCTTGTTAAGCACAGTATTTGGAAAGTCACTTTATGAAACACTACGTTAAATTAATAATAAGTATTACGAGCTTTGCTTTGTTGTTTAGCTGTGCAGATACTCTCACAATTGAAAAAACGGGGTCTGCGCAGACATTTCCGCATAAATTACCAACTGAAAAGCCTGATATGCCACTAAGTTCTGCAATGAACCGAATGTTTGATTATTCAACTACACGGCCTAAAGATAATGAATTATATAGCTTATTTAAATACAGTCGCTTGCAAGGTTTTGACTACAATAATGGCGATGGCACCATCAGTCGTCGAGATCCATCTCGGCCGATTTTAGTCGATGGACAATATTATATTTGGTATACCAAACGCCATACTTCGGTCGCGCCAGTCGGGGTAAAAAATGCGGCGCAAGCAACCGAGACTATTCCTTCTACTGATTGGGATTTAGCTGAACTATGGTATGCGACGAGTGAAGATGGTATCAATTGGCAAGAGCAAGGTGTGGCAGTGCCGCGACCACCAAAGCCTAATTTAGGGCATCGTTCAGTTGCTACTCCAGATATATTAGTTTGGAAAGGTAAATACTATCTTTATTATCAGGCATTTAATGAACCAAGTGGAGTGAAAGGAGACCATAGTGTTATTGCTGCTTCTTGGGCTGATTCACCGACAGGACCTTGGACGGCAGTTAATAGAGAAGTGGTAAAAACGGGTAAAGCAGGTGAGTGGGATCAAAACCTAATTCATGATCCTATGCCTATTGTTTATAACAACAAAATTTACATGTATTACAAATCTACTTATAACAAATGGGCAGATGATCGAAAAAATTATCACGTAGCTCATGGTGTGGCTATTGCCGATGCCCCATTAGCTGAATTTAAAAAACATCCCCTTAATCCCGTGACTAATTCAGGTCATGAAACCTTTTATTTTCCTTTTAAAGAAGGTGTGGCCAGTGTGCTGATTAGTGATGGTATTGAAAAAAATACCGTGCAGTACGCTAAAGATGGTATCAATTTTGAGTTAGAAACAGTCATTATTATGCCACCTACCGCCGCCGGCCCCTATACGCCTGATGCGTTTACTAACACACAATATGGTAAAGGGATCAGCTGGGGAATTAGTCATTTTGTTAACTTTGGTGAGCAGCGCCCATTCCATTCGGAGCTTGTTCGTTTTGACTGTGATTTGAGTTTAGAAGCCGATGAACCTGAGTTTAAGTTACATAATATTTGGATGTCACCTAATGTGTATTTTAACAACATGGGCTTAAGTAAAAATGTAAAAGTTGAGCGAATGAAAAAAATTAAAGCACAAGCGATCACTAATAACCAAAGAGCACAATAATGAGTTACTTACGTACAATCTTATTTTATGCCGTATTTTTTCTTAGTTTAACGACATTACTGACAAGTTGTAGTTACCAAACCCTTAACAAAAAAGAGACGGTACAAAGTATCAGTTTGAATGGTGATTGGAAATTTAATCATTTTTTAGGAGATGGCTCTAATTATCGTAATATTGAGCCAACTAGTAGCGATATTATTGTTGATAATGCCGATACAGATTTGATCGAGGTACAAGGTAATTGGAGCATTAGTCAAACACCCGAACGTGCTAGCCAAATGTGGGGGGAAGATTATTTAAAGCTTTATTATAGTGAGCTAAATGCGAATAAATATGTAAGATTTCATTATCCACAACTGCAATCAGGCTATTACGAGCACTTTATCTTTTACCCTTTTGGCATCAGCTTGCATTCTCAAGCGAAAGTGAAACACGCTGAAGGTATAGAGACTATACATATTAGCCAACGAAATCGACCGGGGCGTTGGATCAGCCTTGGTATTTATAAAATTGATGATCCAGAACAGTCTCATATTGAAGTAAATACTGCCTCAATAGGGCTAACAGTCGCTGATGCGATTATGCTAAGACCGGTCAATACACAAACATATTTAACCGCACAGCAGCAAAAACAGGCGGCTTATTTAACGGCAACTAATGATCAACACTGGCAAAATTTAAAAGTACCAGGGCATTGGGGTATGTTAAATGAATACAGTACCTATACAGGTAAAGCTTGGTATCGTAAAACCTTTAAATTACCTCAATATTGGCAAAATGTAACCGATGAAAAAATTCGCATACAATTTGATGGTGTTTATCATATCGCTAAAGTTTATTTAAATGGCCAATATATTGGTCGTCATCAGGGCGGGTTTACACCGTTTGAATTTGATATCACGGATAAGCTGCATTTAAAGAAAAATAACGTATTAGCTGTTGAGGCGGATAATAGCGCGATTGTTGGTGCCACTTGGAATTGGGGCGGAATAATTCGTGATGTTAAATTAACTAAAACTGCAGATGTACGCATTAATTATCAGTATATTCATGCCGATCCTGATTTGAGCACAGGCAATGCAAGCATAAAATTAAAAGTCAGGGTAGAAAATAATTCTAATCGACAAAGGCTGTTAACGTTTCAAAGTAACATTTTCAGAAACGTTAAACTCATGCAATTAAGCAAAGCGATTAAAATACCCGCTCAACAAACCTTAACCTTTGAGCTAACAGGGCAGCTGACACAAGAGCAAGTTAATTTATGGCATTTTGATAGCCCCAATTTATACCAAATGCACAGCCAATTAATTGAAAACGATCAGGTTATACACCAAAGCAATGATCGTTTTGGCATTCGAAAAATTGAATTAACAGAAAATCAAATGTTATTAAATGGTGAGCCAGTCAGGCTTGGTGGTTTTAATCGGGTTAGTGATCATCGCTATTGGGGCTCGTCTGAACCGTTAGAGATCTTAGAGCAAGACGTTGAGCTAATGAAAAACGCAGGTGCTAATTTTATGAGAATTATGCATGGCACACAAAATAAGAAGTTGCTCGAACTTTGTGATGAAAAGGGGATACTGTTATTCGAAGAAGCGAATATTCGTGAATTAACTAACCCCGAGATAGTGCCTCCTCATTATGATATGGCAAAACAATGGGTGCGAGAAATGGTCGAACGTGACTCAAATCATCCGAGCATTATCGGCTGGAGTGTGGGTAACGAATTAAGTTATCACTATGATTATGCTAAAGAGATGATCCATTTTGTAAAAACAGAATTAGACTCATATCGCTTGGTTACAAATGTTAGTAATACGGGCTATCGAGACCATGAAACACCGAAGAATGATCCATTAGGATTATCTGATCTGATGATGCAAAATATTTATCAAAATAATCCAGAGCAAACGGTTTTAGCGCTATTACACCATAAATGGCCAGATAAACCATTATTTATCTCAGAATATGGTTTGGGTCGTTTTAAAACTCCTTCTTTAGATAATGACTATCCTAACTTTAATCAATGGCATCAAATGATACGAGGGCGAAATACCCATGTAGTAGGAACAGCAATTTGGACGTTTAATGATTATCGCAGTGGTTATTCACAAAGTTTAGAATCGGAAAATAGAGCTTGGGGTGTTGTAAATGCTTGGCGACAAAAACGTCGCGCATATCAAACCGTACAACAAGGATTAAGCCCAATTAAAGTTGTTAAGTTAATGCAAATCAATGAGCAGGCAGGGCAAGCTAACCTATTAATTGAACCAAGAGGCTTAGATGATTACCCAAGCTACACCATGCGCGATTATCAACTGGTGTGGCAAATTTTCGATAGCAATGGACAAGTGATTGAAGAACACACAACGGCAATGCCAACCTTAAAGCCTGATGGCGGTCATTGGCAAAGCCCAATAACGTGGCAATCGTCACAGGATAAAATTGCAAAATTAACCGTTAAAATATTATCGACCAATGGTTTCACCCGTTATGTTAAAAATGTTGATTTTAAAGTACCAACACAACCTAACATTGAAGCGGTAATCGCAGGTAAACACTATGTTCGAATTTTATTTAATAAAGTTGAACAAACAGAATATCAAGCGGTTATCACCTCGCCTCAGGGGAAAACGTTTAAAACTGAAAAAACTATTGATCCTTATATCGATATTCCGTTAGAACAGCCAGGAGCAAGCTATCAAGTTGCATTAATTGCGAGTAATAACAAAGGTGAAAGTGAAGCTTCTTTGCCAATTAATACAAGTTTATCAACCCATATATTACCGCCTTATATTTGGCAAAGTATGATCAGAGATAACAAACTCATTATCGGGTTTACTGGCAGCATAGAAGATAAAGGTTACCAACTTAGGTATGGAGAATACCCTGATAAATTATCAAATACCGCGTGGACATCTGGACGTGGCATGATCACGGCTGATATAGATAATTTAAGCTCGGTTTATTTCCAGCTTCGCAGAGTCACCGAAGATGAGCAAAGTGAATGGACACCCGTTCGCCAGCAGGACAGATAAAATGTCTTAGTAGTTTATTGATGGTAGGTTGATGAAATACAACTCGGGTATGACTTCAAAGTTAAAAGCTTGATTGATAGCAGTTTACTAATTGGTTTGGTAGCATTAGATTTTTTCAGATGAGAAACGATTTTTAAATGCCTGTTAACCCAATAGAATCAGATATCGCACTTAAATTTATTGTTATGCCTTTGCTTTCTGTGCAGCTATTAATGGTGGTTTTAGTCTATTTTATTGTGGTAAGAAAACGTATTTCAACATTATATCGTTGGTATTTTTGTTTTATTGCAACGGTAATATACTTTTTAATTGGCAGAACCATTCAAACCTTTGTTGAACATGAGATAGCTAGTTTTATTTTATATAGCAGAGTCGCGTTATTATTTGCACTGGGTATGCCTTCTTTATTGGTTGCAAGTGCTTTACATACGGGCTGGAAAAAATCTTATTGGCTTTATATCCCGCCCTATATTTTAGGTGCGGTTTTTGCGCTTGGTTATGTCTTGTATTTAGATGTATTAAAAGAAAGGCAGTTGCTTGTTTCGCCGCAAATGGCCGAAAAGCTATTATCCTTTGCGCCACTTCATCATTATGATTTTCAACAACTCGCTATTTTATGTTTGTCAGTGCTTCCGTGCAGTTACTTTTTAATTAAATCATTAGTTAATTTTCAAAACATAAAAGATGTTGTGGTGTTATTTGGCGCTTTAATTTTTGGTGTGATCTTTGCCATTGGTAGTTATTGGGGAGAATTACATTGGATTTATTATGTTGGTTCGATAGTGCCAGCCTTATGTTGGGCTTGGGTGGTCTTTCACGATATCAATGATATGAAAGGTAAAGTTAACTCTTTAAAAGATGAACTCTATAACTTAGTGCAGTCAGGCCAGCAATTGTTAGAAACTGATGTTGATAAGCTACTTAACGAAATAGAACAGCTATCTTCGAATAATGTCAATATTTATAAAATGCGCTTAAAGGAAATACTAAGTCGATTAACAGATAGTACAATTGAGGCGGGTGGTGATAGTGAGCGTTTATTATCTCGCTTTAGCGAACAAGAAAAGGTGTTAACTTCAGCACAAGATGCTAGTGAATTACGAAAAATGGCTCGTGATGAGGTGGTGGGGTTATCACAAATTATTTCGGAGATACCTAATCAACGTATTGAATCAGTAAAGCAATATTTAACTGAACATTATCAAGAAGACATTGATATTAACCGGTTAGCTGAAAAGTTTACAGTGAGCCGTTCATATTTAATGCGAGAGTTTAAAAAAGCAACTGATCAAACGGTGAATCAATTTCTAACGACTCGTCGTATAGAGGTAGCTAAAAAATTATTACTTACTCAAAGCGTTACTGATACGGCATTTGCTATTGGCTTTAATAATTCTAATTATTTTAGTACTGTTTTTAAAAAAATGACGGGACAAACTCCTGTTCAGTATCAACAATCTTCTGTACCTACATAGAAAAACAAATAGAAATTAGAAAGTTGTATATATAATTAAACCAATAAAAACAAGTGATTGAAGGTGTGTTCACTATATTGAAGATAGACAATAGACTATTTTTAAGGTGTTAATATTGGCTACTCGGTATAAATGACCTATTAGAAAATTTCAGCTTTTTAAGCTGATAAAATAAAAATAGGTAAATAATAATGCAGTGGTTAAATTCGGGGACTTTCTTTTCTTTTATTCGTTTTCATTGGGTAATTTTATGCTTAAGTTTTTCTGTCAACGGGCATGATTTCCAAGTTAAAGAGAACTGGTTAACACCGCCTGATGGCTTAGATTATATTGGTAATTCTCATGGTGAAATTGCTGTTGCTAGTAATGGTGAGGTTTATGTCAGTGTCATGGGGGAAAAAGGTGGGATTCAAGTTTATAGTGACAAGGGTAAATTTTTAAGAAATATCCCGAATGCTCCTCAAGACATTCATGGTTTTGTTATAAAAAAAGATCACACTGGCCAAGAAGTTATTTATGGCGCAGAAATGAACGGAAAACGGATCTTTAAATTGGCGCTTGATGGTCAGCGTTTATTAGATATCGATGCGATGTCAGCCATTCCTGAAAAATTCCATCGCCCACAAATTGCAAATCAAAAAGGTTGGGTTCCAGCACCACTTCGATTAACAGCTGCCGATATTGCAAGTAACGGCGATATCTATGTAGTTGATGGCTATGGTATGGATTACATCCACCAGTTCGATAAAAAGGGTCAATACATTACTACTTTTGCCGGTAAAAATGCGCCGTGGAATTTTAGTAACTGCCATAAAATAGCCATCGATCCACGTTATCAACCTAACCGCATTATTTGTACAGACCGAGCAAACGGCCGTTTAGTACACATGAAACTAAACGGTGAGCTAATTGGTGATTATGCAACAGGATTATTGCGTCCTAGTGCTGTTGATTTTTATCAAGACTATGTAGCTGTGGCTGAGATTACTGGCCGAGTTACGATTTTAGACAAGGCTGCTAATGTTGTTAAACACTTAGGTACCAATACCGTTAGAGCTGAAACCGATAAAAATAAAACACCACCAGAAAAATGGCGTGTAGGTGTTTTTACTTCCCCGCACGGTATTAGTTTTGACACTAACGGTAATTTATTTATTACCGAATATAATCAATGGGGCCGTGTATTACGCTTCGATGCAGTGCTAAAGCATTAATTATAATTGGTGAAATATTCTTATGCATAATAATACTCCATTTATAAAGAGGCTTGCTTACGGTTTACTATTTTTACTAAATGGCTGTGGTGAGTTAACTTCTTCAGGTGATGAAGAAAAAACCATTGTTTTTAATCGCGATATTCGCCCAATTCTAAATAAAAACTGCACTGGTTGTCATGGCGGTGTTGGCAAACAATCAGGTGTATCGTTTATTACGCGCGAAGAAGCTCTTGGCCGAGGACATTCTGGTCGTTTAACTGTTGTTCCAGGTAATCCTGATGCTTCAGGTTTAATTGAACGTGTGGAATCGAAAGATCCTAACATTCGTATGCCCTATAAAGCACCACCGTTGAAAAATGAAGAAATAGCTCTATTACGCCAATGGATAGCAGAAGGGGCTCAGTGGCAAGAACATTGGGCATTTGTAGAACCTCAACAACCGTTATTACCTGAGCTTAGTGATAATAGTAAGATCAATAATGAAATTGATTTATTCGTTCAAGCTAAATTAAATCAACAAGGTTTATTAGCTGCAGAAAAAGCTGATAAAGCTACGTTATTGCGGCGTTTGTCGCTAGATTTAATCGGCTTGCCACCGACACTTAGTGAGCTTTCGGCGTTTGTTACAGATAACAGCCCTGATGCTTATCAAAAACAAGTTGATAGGTTATTAGCCTCGAAACACTTTGGCGAGCGTTGGGCGAGTATGTGGTTAGATCTTGCTCGTTATGCGGATACCAAAGGTTATACTTGGGATAAATACCGTGCCACTTGGCCTTATCGCGATTGGGTGATCAACGCATTCAATGATAATAAATCCTATCAAGATTTTATTATTGAACAACTTGCGGGCGACTTACTACCAAACCGCTCGATTGATAATATGATCGCAACTGCTTTTCATCGACAAACCCCAGCCAATGATGAAGGGGGTACGGATGATGAAGAGTTTCGTATTGTTGCAATGCTTGATAGGGTATCAACTACATGGTCCGCACTTAATGGTATTACTATGAATTGCGTTCAGTGTCATTCGCACCCATATGATCCGATAAATCATGATGAATTTTATAAGTTTTATAGTTTTTTAAATACTACGCAAGATGCGGATAGAACTAACGATACACCATTTTTAAAATTAGCAGCTGATGAGAACCAACGACAGCAAGCGTTTCAATTACAAGAACAGCTCATTGCAATTAAACAATCGGTGGCTAAGCAAGGATTTGATACTTATCAAAACTCAAAATGGCAAAAAATTAATTTTGCTGACGGTGAAATTGATGAACTTAGTGCCGTTATTATTAAGCGAGATAAGCAAGAAAAAGAGGTTGAAAAACTTAAAGGGCAACCTGCTTGGAAAATTAAAGTAGCTGAGCAAAAATTAACACGTTTAAACGAAGCATTAACGCAGCTTGAACATAAAGCTAATTTGTCGCTTAGCATTAAAAATGGTGAAATTTATGAAACGAGCGAAGGTTTAGCAGCAAGTGCTATTTATAAATTAATAACACAAAAAGTTGAGCAGCCGCAAACTATTAGCGCATTGCGTTTTATGGTTTCAGGCTTAAATCCAGAGATAGCACCTCACACACCTGAAGCGGGTTATAATTTAAATCAAATTAAACTTTGGCTTGTTAAAGCGGATGGTAGTGAAAACGAACTAAGCTTTGCAACCATGGTAGTCGGTAATAGTGAAGTGCTGGCGGGGCAATTGCCTAAATTACACACTATACATCAAGCACGTTTACAACAAAATAAACAGGTAACTCAGCCTTTACTTAAAAATGATAATATGGGCAGCGCCATTGCTTTATCTGCTGAACGTTTATTTAATCCTCGATGGTCAGTAGCCGTGTTACCGGAACCAATATTATTAAATAAAGGTGAATATTTACGTTTAGATGCTTATCTAATTAACACTAAGGTTCGTCAATTACAACTTGCTGCTACCGATGAAAATATTTGGCTAGCTCTTGCCAATGAACCGTCACGAATCGCTAAAATCAAAATGTATGTTAACTTATCCAAAGCATTGAATGGCATAAAAACCATTGATATGCCGGTAATGTACGAACAAGATGCTTGGGATCATCGGGCTACTGCATTATTTGGCCGAGGCAACTTTTTAGCAAAAGAAGGAGAGTTATTACAGCCAGATATGCCTAAACTCTTCCCCGCTTTTGAACAACAGCCTAACCGTTTAGCTATGGCTAAGTGGTTTTTTAAACCTGAACAACCGCTTACGGCGAGAGTTGCCGTAAATCGTTTTTGGCATGCTTTATTTGGCCGCGGCATTGTAAAAACGCTTGAAGATTTTGGTAGTATTGGCGACAAGCCATCGCATCCTGAATTGTTAGATTGGCTGGCATTAACCTTTCAACATGAACTCAATTGGGACATAAAAGCATTACTTCGTTTATTAGTCTCTAGTCATACTTATCAGCAAAAGGCGAATAGCACGCCTGAATTATATCAAAATGATAGTGACAATAAATGGTTAGCACGCGGGCCTAAACAGCGCTTAACCGCCGAAATGGTGCGTGATCAAGCATTATTAGCAAGTGGTTTATTGAGTAAAAAAATGGGCGGTATCGGGGTGATGCCGCCACAACCAGATAATATTTGGGGACGTAAAGGCGTTAAAATCAAAGATTGGCAAAATGCTACAGGCGAAGGTAGGTATCGCCGCGCAGTCTATACCTTTATTAAAAGGCAATACACTTACCCAAGTTTTGAAACCTTTGATATGGAGTCTCGTGAACTCAGCCATGCCCAGCGTATTCCTACCAATACACCATTACAAGCATTAGTGACGCTAAACGATCCTGTTTATCATGAAGCGGCACAAGCATTAGCAAAAATTATGCAGGTAGAGGAAGCACAAACCTCGGTTGATGCGGCAATACATTTAGGCTTTCAGCGAGTGTTGAGTCGTCCTGCTAGCAGCTTGGAATTATCAACGATGAAAGAAGCGTTTAACCTTGCTCTTCAAGAGGTTGGTAAAGGTAATGACCATGATGCTTGGACAGCATTAGCCTCTATTTTATTTAATTTAGATTCAGCATTAACACGGTAATTGGTGGGGGTAAATTATGAAATATTTCTTTAAAGGTACTCAATTTGCGAGTAATGCTGAATTGGCCGCGTTAGAAGTTAAACAATTACAAGCTAAAACTCGTCGTGAGTTTCTTAAACAAAGCGGTGCTATGGTCGGAGGCACATTTTTATCAAGCATGATGGCGTCAGAAGCATTCGCAAGTGGTGATAATCCGTTCGATTTTTCACGGCCTTTATCACAACCATTAGCGCCCTTAGCACCACCATTTCCAGCTAAAGCGAAACGCGTAATTTATATGCATATGGCTGGCGCACCTAGTCAGTTGGAAATGTTTGACTATAAGCCAGAATTGCAAAAATATAACGGTAAGTTGTGTCCAGAGTCATTTTTAAAAGGTAAGCGCTTTGCCTTTATTTCAGGTGTGCCTAAATTATTAGGACCACAATTTCCGTTCCAACAAGCCGGTGAAAGTGGCGCGTGGATATCAGACCGCTTACCACATTTAAAAAGCCATGTTGATGATATTTGTTTTATTAAGTCAATGCATACTGATCAATTTAATCATGCACCCGCACAAATTTTAGCGTTAACCGGGAATTCGTTGCCGGGCCATCCATCATTAGGGGCATGGACAACTTATGGCTTGGGTACTATGAATCAAAACCTACCTGGATTTGTATCGTTAATCTCTGGTAGTCGTTCACCCGATGGTGGAAAACAGCTTTGGGGTTCAGGATATTTGCCTAGTGCTTATCAAGGGGTGAAATGTCGTTCGCAAGGTGATCCAGTTTTATATCTAAGTAACCCTAAAAGCGTTAGTCGCCCCTTGCGTCGTCATGTGTTAGATGCTTTAGCAAAACTTAATCAGCAAAATTACCAAGACATGGGTGAT
Source organism: Thalassotalea agariperforans (assembly GCF_053470345.1). Taxonomy (NCBI): domain Bacteria; kingdom Pseudomonadati; phylum Pseudomonadota; class Gammaproteobacteria; order Alteromonadales; family Colwelliaceae; genus Thalassotalea; species Thalassotalea agariperforans. The sequence continues at coordinate 74,752 of NZ_JBQMWH010000009.1, forward strand.
CCTGAAACGCTAACACGTATCGCACAATATGAAATGGCGTATCGGATGCAAATTGAAGCATCTGATGCTTTTAATATTAAGTTAGAAAGTGAGGCTAGCCTAGAAAAATATGGTGCTAAGGTAGGTGAGGCTAGTTTCGCTAATAATGCTTTAGTGGCACGACGTTTAGCTGAAAGTGGTGTGCGTTTCATTCAGTTATTTGATTATGATTGGGATGGCCATGGTACAGATGACAGAGAAAATGTTGCGCATGGTTTGGCTAAAAAATGTAAAGACATTGATAAACCCATCGCGGCATTATTATCAGATCTAAAAGAACGCGGTATGCTCGATGATACCTTAGTTGTTTGGGGCGGTGAGTTTGGACGTACGCCAATGCAAGAAAATAGAGGCGGACAAGATAATATACTTCCAGGGCGAGACCATCATCCAAATGCTTACACTATGTGGCTAGCTGGCGGTGGCGTTAAAGGAGGATATACCCATGGTGAAACTGATGAAATGGGCTATGAAATTAATAAAGATCCAGTCAGTATTCATGATTTACACGCCACTATTTTATATTTATTAGGCTTTAACCATCGTAGTTTTACTTTTCCTTACCAAGGGCTAAATCAAAGTTTAACTAGTGTACATGAAGCGAAGATTGTTTCGCAGATTTTGGCGTAACAGGAGTTTGATGTGGTATCGGAAGAACTTCAAAAAAGAACAATGTCAGCACGCCAATACTTTACGGTTATTGCACTATTAACAGTGGTTGGTGTTGCTAGTTTGATTTGGCAAGATGCAGAAAGTAAACAAAGTATAAAAGAAGCTGTAGGTTTAGCAGAGCCGTTAGTTGCTTCGCCAGATTCATTTTATCAGCAACGTGTTGCTAATATTTTTGATAAATATTGTGTCGGTTGCCATGGCGATATTAAAGCAAAAGGACATCTACGTATGGATAGTTTTCGTCATACGGTATTTGGTGGCAAAAGTGGTGATATGTTAACGGGTGGTGATCATAGTTTGTTATATCAACGCATGTTGTTAGCTGAAGAAAATCGTTTAGCGATGCCACCATATGGCCGTGATCGCCAAACGGCAGATGAAATGAAAGTGATCCAAATGTGGTTAGCTAAAGGTGCTTCGGGCGTTTTACCTGAAACTGAATTTCCTGACGCGCCGAGTAAACCGAAAGAGATAAAATTTATTGCGGTAAATAAACATGCCATTGAGCATGAGCGGGAAAAATATGCAAACCAGGTCTCAAAGTTACAACATAAATACCCTTATTTATTAGCGTATGTGACAAGAACGTCGGCGAATTTGTCGTTATCAGCAGCGAGTGATAAGCGCTTTTCAACTCATAAGTTGGCTGACTTTATTGCTGTAGCTCCTGTGATCACTGAACTCGATGTCAGTGGTTCAGCTATTGATGAACAAGCCATCAGCACAGTGTTAAATATGATAAACCTTGAAAAAATCAACCTTAAGCAAACCTCAGTGTCGGCAAATTTTATTGCTCAACTATTACACTTAAAACATTTAAAAACAGTGATTTTACCAAAAATATCTGGCATAGCGCACACGGTTGAACAATTAGAACAAGCTGGCGTTAAAGTCATTCAAGTGCCTTTGCTTGAGATAAGGAAATAAGCATGAATAGTATTAAAGTATGGGACGGTGTCACTCGTTTATTTCATTGGACGTTAGTAATTTGTATTTTTGGTGCGTGGGTAACTATCGAAAACCGTTGGATAACAGCACACGAAATTTTCGGCTTAGTGTTATTAGGTTTGGTTATTTTTCGCATATTTTGGGGCTTTATTGGCTCAAGTACCGCAAGGTTTAGACATTTTATCACCAAACCAAGTACCGCGATAAATTATTTAAAGGCATCTTTACGAAGTGAATCAGATAATTTTACCGGTCATAATCCTTCTGGCGGTTGGATGGTATTAGCTTTGCTCGCTATTTTATTGTTTCAATCCTTATCAGGGCTATATGCAAATAATGATTTAGGTTTTACTGGATCATTAGCCGATACTATTTCTAAAGAACTTTCTGATCAGGTAACTCAGTGGCACGCCATTAGTTTTAATTTTATTATGTTGGCGATCTGGCTGCATTTAGTCGCGGTGTTTTTTTATGTATTAGTAAAAAAAGATAATCTGGTTAAAGCGATGTTCACAGGGAAAAAAATTCAAAATAACATAGGCCGTCATCAAGATTTACAGTTTAGCCATCCAATCAAAGCTGTGGTGTTGGCTTTGTTTATCGCGATGCCAATTTATTTGTTTTTATAACGATTGAGTCACCCATGTTCCGATATCTAGTGTGTATGTTTATGCTAATAGTTTGTTTACCGAGCTGTAGCAGCTTTTCGTCTATAAATCATAATAATAGTCCTGATGTGTACCTGTTATTAGGTCAATCTAATATGGCAGGACGTGCAGAACTTACGAAAGTAGAGCTGGTGCCAATGAATAATTGCTTGTTATTAAATAAAGCAGGCTATTTTCAAACAGCGCAGAACCCATTAAATCAGTTTTCTAGCATACGTAAAAATATAAAAATGCAAAAGCTTGGGCCGGGTTATAGTTTTTGTCAATCTATGAACGCTCATAATATTGAGCAAAAAATAGCCTTAGTAGTGAATGCAAAAGGTGGCTCAAGTATTAATGAATGGCAAAAAGGCACTCACTTCTATCAGCAAGCATTAATGCGAGCGAAACAAGCATTGCGGATGGGTAACCTAAAAGGAATTTTGTGGCATCAAGGTGAAAGTGATACCAAATCACCTAACGGTTACCTTAAAAAATTAACGCAATTTATTCAGGATTTTCGTGACGATCTACAGCAACCTAACGTACCTGTGGTTTTAGGTGAAATATACCAAAATGAAGTGATTAATAAGCAAATTCGGCAAATACCTAGCATGTTAAAAAATACAAGAGTTGTGAGTGCTGAAAATTTAACCACGAAAGATGGATTACACTTTGCTCATGATAGCGTTATTGAATTAGGTAAGCGTTATGCTAACGCCATGTTAAAGTTACAACAATAAACTGACTTGAATGAGAATATGTTGTTTAACTTGTACTTAAGGATGGGGATTGGGTTGTAATAACTATTACTTTTTAATATTTCGCTCAACCAGCATAATCGTATATGAATAAAAAATAAATAATAGCGAGCATTTACCGCAAAAAAAGCTCACCAGCTAGAAGTTAAATTATGCGAGATAATTCAAATTTCTAGCTAGTGAGCTACTGGTATCAGCTATTAGCTTTGCTGATACTATCTGTTAGTTTTATATAACTGGTTTGCACTTAAGTTTTCTAATACTTGGCGTTCACCATTTCGCCAAGTTATTTCGATAGACTTAATAGCTTTTTCTTTGCCTAAGCCAAAGTGCATGGTGTTAAGTAAACTTTGTGAAAATGATTCACCCACTGAGCCAACGCGTTTCAGGTATTTTTTACCGGATTTTGTCGTTACGGTTACTACAGCAGAAAAAGGATCAACATTATCTTTCGGGCTATAATCTACCCGTACTAAAACATAGTTGCCGCTTTGTTTGGTATCATTTTGATATAAATACCAATGACCTTCTTCTTCACTACCATTTAATAAATCAACCTTACCATCAAGGTCAAAATCAAATGCTTGTCCCATATCGCCGTGACCCGGATCATTAATGTCTTTTGCACCATGAGCAGTAAATTGTTCGAATGAACCTTTGCCATTATTTAATAGCACTAAATCAGCAATACGCTCTCTTAAAAAACCATAGCGATAAACAAACATATCTTCAAAACCGTCATTGTTTAAATCGCCATGTGTTACGCCCCAGTGATCGCCGCCAGTAGGAATATTCCACTGTTTTGAAACATCCACAAAGTGATCACCCTTATTTAGAAGTAATACATCCGATTCATTGCGATTATTCGGTGTCCAATCATAGCTTACGTCATTCAAGCCGGTTAACGAGAATGTTACTGTCCAATAAACGTTCTGAGTTCTAACCCATTCTGCTTGCCATTTACCATTACCTAAGTAGCCAATGTACAAGCCATTTTCGGTACGTTCTTCGGGCCAGCCTTGAGCATCGTTAAACTCAATATTAAGAAAATCGTCGGCATGTTTCATTTCTGCTGGTAATTGATTTACCTGAAAGCCTTTTGCTTTAACAATTTTACGCTGCTTGTCTTTACCTAAAAAGATGGCATAACCACCATTATATTGGCGGTAAGTTAATTCCATGTCAGATAACTTTATAGCACCATCACTGATAAAGTTAATGGCCGTGGTGCCTTTTTCACCGTCATCACGGATATCAAGTTTTTTAGTGTTTGGATTAAAATCGATAGATTTTTTTGATAATAAGTAGTGCGTTTTCCCACGGGCAAAATAGAGATCTAATAAACCATCGTTATTAATATCAACGTCTGTTGCTGTAATAACTGCGCTTTTGCGTTTAATGCTTGAAGGTAGCCATTGGTCGGAAACATCCGTAAAAGTTAGGTCGCCATTATTTTGCCATAATGACACCGGTGAAAATACCACCATGTCATCTTTACCATCATGGTTAAAGTCGGTAATCAATACACGTTCACCAGGGGCTTTCTCAAGGTTAGCGATATTAATTTGCTTAAATGTACCATCACCATTGTTATGATAAAAGATCTGCTGTGGCCCATCATAATTCGGTGTTTTGGCATTAAATAAGGCTAAATCTAACTTACCATCTAAATCAAGATCTATCCAACGTGGTGCCCTTCCGCGAGCAGGCGTTGCAATGCCTGCTTTTGCTGAAACGTTGGTATAGTTGCCATTATCATTATTAAATAAGGCGTAAGATGTTGGGCTTGTACCATTAGCGCCACCCAATGCCACCATTAAATCTAAATCGCCATCATTATCGTAATCACCAAATGATGAACCGTGAAAGTCTTGTGGGCTAGGGAATAATCGTTTGATTGATACTTTACCATTGCCTTGATTGGTGACTAATTGTGTCGGGATATGATTATGGTTATTAAGGGCAAAATCATAGTCGCCATCATTGTCAATATCACCAATGGAAGGGCCACCATATTTGTAAGTTTCTTCGGTAATTAATCCTACGTCTTTTGAGATATCGTTAAAGCTAGGTAAGGCTAAGCCATTCATATCTTCAAAATAGGCTTTTTGAATTTTAATGTTATTACTGCGACCGGTAAAACGCAGTGTTTGTGTGCCCAATTTATTAAATTTAACTAAAGCATTTAAAGTTTGTTTGCCAGCTCGAGGCAGGTCGATATTATCAATTAATAATTCGCCATCAGCAAATAAGCTTAAACTGCCGTAATTTTTATCAACATCAAGCTCAATAATTAATTTTTTCAGTAACGTGCCGGTAACGTTATAGTCAAAGTTTAAGTCGTTTAAATTATTTATTGTTGTTTGATTTTTAATAATATTTACCGTGCTGTTTTGTTTTAATGAAACAGCAGGTTTAGTGGTTGTTAACATATTACATGCGGTTAATGAGGATAATACCGATGTAGCTGTTAATAAAACCAAAGCTTTGGTTTTAAGTTTGATGTGCATAAAAAGTCCTTAACTTTTAATTAGGTTAGCCGTTTAACGCGAACTTAAAAGCGGTAGATTAAAATACTAAATTAGTATGAAAATATCATGATAACCACTCAATGTAAATTGTTAACAGTTAAACTTATTGTTTATCTATAAATTTCTAAGCTAAAAGGTAAGGTTTTATTAAAGTATGGTAAGTGTGTTCAAAAAAACAATAAAAACCATTAGTTAACGCTTATGAAATAGATGAGTTAAGTGCATTTAAGTTTTTATATTGACAAAATAAAGATTTACGGTGTTTTAAATATAAATATTGTGTGTTAAATTTGATTTAATTTGTTGGTGATTTATTCAGAGGTAAGCATGTTTACAGTGCAAAAGAAGGCAATATTTAAAATAAAGTTTCCAGCAGTGGCGTTGTTTCTTTTTTTGACAACGTCATGTTCACAAATTTCACAACCTTTGCCAAAAGATGATGCACAAACTTGGCAATATTTATTAGATAGTCAATTGAGTCAGTGGGAAGCTTGGATGGGAGTGCCGCATGAAAGTGTTAAGGGCTTACCCGCAGGTACTTATGTTGCGAATAACCTAAATAAGCATGGTGATCCTAAAACTGCTATGGGTTTAAATAATGATGTAAAAAATGTTTTTGCTATGACCACTGAAAATGGTGAACCTGTGTTACATATCAGTGGCGAAATTTATGGCGGCTTAACAACCCTAGCTTCATTTGAAAATTACCATTTAAGTTTGCAAGTTAAATGGGGCGAGAAAAAATGGGCACCACGATTAAATGCCCGACGAGATAGTGGTTTATTATTCCATTGCCAAGGGGATCATGGTGCATTTTGGAAAGTATGGAAAGCTTGTCAGGAGTTACAAATTCAAGAACACGACTTTGGTGATTATATTCCTTTAGCTGGGCCGTCAGCCATGGTACGAGGGGATTTTTCTAAAGAAACTGGAAAGTTAAAATATAACCCAAGCGGGCAATTGAAATTAGCAAATGGTTATACCGATGCTTATATCGAACCAGATCGCCCAAATGGCCAATGGAATACCGTTGAACTTTATTCGCTTAGTGACAATGCCGTTTTTGTCGTTAATGGCAAAGTGGTTATGGTGATTGAACAATCAAAAGATCATCAAGGCAATAAGCTTACATCTGGGCAATTACAGCTACAATCTGAAGGCGCTGAATTATTTTACAAAGATGTAAAAATTCGTTCGATTAGCTCCTTACCTAAAGCGATCAAAATTGAGTCTAGGTTATAGCTATTAACATAAAAGGTAATATTGATAATGAAAAAGCCATTTTGGTTAGTGTTGTTAACGCTGATTGTTTACATAAATCCGAGTGTAGCAAATGAAAGTATAACCAGTTCTAAAGTGATGGTGTTATCAGCGATAAAAGATTTTCCTGTAACGAATGCGGGACATGCTCCTTATTATGTTGATAAAAGAACTAAAGCTTTAGGTATCAATGCAGGTAATGAAGATTATCGAAATGTTTTTGCTCGAGCTGTGACTACCTTTGAAGGCGGATCTGGTGAATATAACGTAACTATAAGGCTGATCACTGAAGAAGATGGTGAGCCATTATATCGTTTGTTAATTAATAATGAAGTTGTACGTACGTATCGAGCTTCATATATTGGTAAAGGCTCAGCAAAAGATTTAACGGCAGAAGATCATACCTGGCAACAAATTACCTTAAAAAAAGGAGATGAAATCGCCATTGAATCTGCTACGCATACCAATGGTGAAGTACCTGAAAATGGCGGTACTGCTTGGGCAAGAGGGCGCTGGCAACAATTAACGTTTACCCTAAAAACTCGATAATTAACAATTCAATTTACTACATGGTTAATATTTGCACTTGAGGTGTATATTGTATGAAAACGAAATTTTTTATTTTAATCAGTCTTATCTTTTTTCCGTTAGCTGTACTGGCTAATGATTATGGTTGGAATTATAACAATAACCGTATTGCTATTAGTGCTGATGGTAATAATGAGCCTGATATTTATCACTTTTGGCCGACAGCGGATCCTGATGACTGGGGTGCAACTCCGGCGGCATTAGCAATAATTGCTAAATTAAAACAGCATAAAAACTTGGTGCATTTTTCATATAACAATTTTATGAATTCACCACCGCATTACGCTGCAACGAATGAAATGGCGATCGGAGTCGAAGGGGCGATAGCTCAGTGGCATTACGATCCAGCTAAATTTTTTGATGTTAGTGCTAACTATCAAATTTCGCTAGATCACTTAGTGAGTGTAATTGAAGTATCAACAGCAAAAAATCCACTATATTTTATTCATATGGGACCATCGGAGTTTTTATACCGTGCTGTAGAACAAGTGATTAACAATGGGCAAATCGACAGTCTTGCCCATCTTTATATTATTTCTCATAGTGGTTATAACGACCAACACCTCAGAAGAGGTGATCCTAAGTTTGATAAAATACCCGTCCCTAAAAACCTTACGCACCATACATTGAAGCAAGCAATTGAACTTAGTGGCAACCGTATTCATTATAAACGTATTAAAGATCAAAATGGCGCTTGGGATCCTAACTTACTTTGGCACTCAGAGCATGACTGGTCAGTATGGCTGTGGATGAAAGAACATAAAGATAGTAGCATAGCTTGGATTTATGAGCGCATGAAAAAACATCCCAAAGGTGTTGCAGACTTTTCAGATGCCGGCATGGTGTATTATTTATTAACCGGTGACGAAGATGGTAGCCCAGCGAAGTTTAAGAAATTGCTAGGCAATGGCATAAACAAAAGTTATTAATTAAAGTACCTTGTTAATCTTGACCTTATAAAACTGCGCTGTAGATAAGTTTAAAATAAACGCTAGCTGGCGCAGTGGAAATAAACAGACAAAGTTACTTAATAGGCAGGTAACTTTGTTTTTATTGTTGTAAATATTTAGTTAAATATGATTGATGACTGTTTAATTTAGCGACTTCTGTTTTAATGGCTCTTTCAATGTTACTTAAAAAAAACTGCGCGCTGTTACCATCAAAAGCGGGATCATAAAACTGTTTATAGCCTGTTAAATATTCTTGGCCAATTAATACTTGGAACCAGCTTTGAAAAGAAAATAAGCTATTTTTAGGTAAGGTAATATGCCCGGTTTCTCGAAATTCAGTTAATTTAGTTTCAAGGCTGGTGGGTATATCCATGTGCCGACAATGCGACCAAAACGGAGTGTCTTCTCGTTGGGTAATTTTATAATGCATAATTAAAAAGTCGCGGATCAAGGTTGAGTCTTCAACAAATTTTTGGTTGAACCTATTTGCTTCATCAGTCATGTTTTCACCGTACCTAAAAGCATTCATTAGCTCTATCGCATACTTGTGGGTCATATGAATACTGGTGGATTCTAAAGGTTCTAAAAATCCACTAGCAAGCCCTAAAGCAACACAGTTTTTATTCCAAGGATTTTGTAAACAGCCGGTTTCAAAGGTGAGCTTTCTAACATCAGTAATTTTTTCGTGTTTATTTAAAGCTTGAGAAAATTCATCTGCCGCTTGCGAGTCGCTGCAGTAGTTACTGGCATAAACATAGCCGTTGCCATTTCGATGTTGTAACGGGATTTGCCAGCGCCAACCTGCATTCATAGCGATTGATTTTGTATAAGGTACAGGGAGAGTGTCAACAGCTTTGGTTTGCACAGCTAATGCGCTGTCGCATGGTAAATATTGTCCCCAAGCAGTAAATTCACTGTTAAGTACTTGTTTACTTAATACGCCTCTAGCACCACTGCAATCAACAAAAAAATCGCCATTGATAATGTCGTTATCGTTTAGTTGTAATTTGGCGATCTCACCAAGCTCATTTTGATAAACTTCTTTAACCGTTGAAGCGACAAAATTTACGCCAGCCTTAATTGCGTAACCTTTTAAAAATTCCGCTAATAAGCTGGCATCAAATTGGTAGGCATAATGTAAATTGGTGAGCGGGAAGTATAAATTTGGGTTCGTTCCTTTTGGTAATTTTTGCGGATGATTAAATAAATTTTGGTACGCGGCAACCGCCGTGGGAGAAAAACGATTTAAATTGTCTAATGGCGAAATTGCACAGGTTTTTAACCAAAATTCTGGAAAACTTAAGTTGTTAAAGTTTGTGCCTAGGGCACCAAACGCATGCATATAGCTGGCATTGTTTTTATGCCAATTTTCAAAGTGAATGCCGTATTTAAAAGTAGCTGAAATTTTCGATAACATCTCAGCTTCGTTGATTTCTAAAAAACTTGCCAGTTGTATAATTGGAGGAATGGTTGCTTCACCAACGCCAACCGTAGGAATGTCAGGGCTTTCAATTAATGTAATTTGATATTTATCTAAATTTAGCCCTTTCGATAAAATGGCGGCGGTTATCCAACCGGCGGTTCCGCCACCGAGAATTACAATATTTTGTGTCATATTAGGTTCACTTTTAATTCATTAATCAATCATTGTTGATTTCACTTTTTTTATTAATTTTACATGCTAAACATACAATAAATGATATTAAAAAGCCCCTGATTACTGCTAATCAAGGGCTTTGCTTAGTTTATGTCCTTAATAATTAAGGTTCGATAATTTCTACACTAAAGTTATCAAAATAAAACAGACTTTCTCCAGCACCTTGGAGAGAAATATCCAATTGTAATGTGCCTGGGTTAATGCTTTTGTTAATTAAGTCTTGACCAGTATATTCTAGTTCTTGATGTATCCAATCTTGACTACCATTACCAAACCATTTTTGACCAGCGGTTACCCATGATGGAGTGTTATTCATCAATTGTACGAAGCCACCTTTCCATGGACCTGTACCGGTAACATTTTTATAATCAAAGCTGATTCTGTAAATGCTTGAGGCAGAAATAGGTGATACTTGACGCATCAGATCTATGTCAGTAATCATTGTACCTTTGCCACCACCACGTGTGTCAATGCTAAGACCATACATACCATCTTTAGCTGCATCTTGTGATACCTCGATGATTGCTGCATTATCGCCCTTAACAGTCCAAGCATCTAATGCGCCTGACTCAAAGCCAGGATTGTGGTTAAATAATAAGTTTTTATTTTCGACCACTTTTACAACAAAAGTTTGAGTGTTGATAACATCAGTTTCTAAACCTGGGCTTGTTGCTGTGATAGTTGCTTCAGCATGTAAGATATGAGTTGATATAACACCCATATCATCAACCGATACCGCAGATGGGTCAGATGATTCCCAAGTTACTGTGTTGTTAAAATCAAGTTCACCTGGTACCAGAACGTATGATATTTGTTCCGATTCACCAACCGACACATTAACTGTTGATTTGTTAATTTTGGTATCACCTAAGTATAAATCAACAGCTACCGGGTCAAGTGGCTCAGCAATAATGTCAACTTCTGCTGTCGCAGATACTGACGCTGCTCCTAAGTCAGATGAAGTTGCAGTAATGGTCACCGTCATACCAATACCGGCTTCGTGTGCTAAGACATTACCATTAGCATCAACGGTAGCGTAATCAGTATTAGAACTTGTCCAAGTTAACTCTTGGTATGTCGCGTTAGATGGCATAATGGCTGAGCTAATGTTGACTGGATATCCCACTGGCGCTTTATAATAATCTGAGCCAAGAATAATTTCTTCTACAACATCTTCAACACCATTTACTGTTACAACAAAGTTTCTTTCGACGATGGTTTCTGAGCCATTGTCTAACAGATATGAAAAACGATAAGTGCCTTGCGAAAACAGCTCTGGAGGTACTGCTACCATGTTATCAGGATTAGCGGCATTCCATGCTTCAGCTGCTGATATTTCCTGCTGTCTTTGTTCTGCGGTATACGGATGAACTAAAGACACGGCCCATAAATCAGGTGTTAAAGTAACAACATCTTGAGATTTAATCACTGAGCCTTGTGGCAATGGAGGACCAACAAATAGTTCTTCTTGCTCGCCGGTTTCAGGATCTGTCCATGGGGTTCCATCGCTATTTAAACGAACGCGATAATAGGTAAACTCACGCGGATATATCTGAGTATCTTCAGGGTTGGTTACACCTGTTGTCATATCCCATGAAAATTGTAAATCGTTTTCATTAAATTCAAGGGCGTAGTCTAGTGCACCATCAATTTCTACTGGCTTTAAATCATCAGGGTATGTTTGTAAGTCTTCTCTTGTATCACAGGCACTAATTGTTGTAATTAGTGCTGCGCTTAATATTGTTTTAGTAAGTAAGTTAAGTTTCATCTTACTATCTCTCCAATTTATTTTGTATATTTGTCAATATCATCAACAAATTAATAATTTATTTAACAACTAATTTTTAGAAATTAATTCGCGCACTCATACGGAATTGTCTACCCGTTTTATATTGCCCAATAGTTCTGCTTTCATCGGCATCACCATCTAAGGCATTACCTTCATCAAATAATACTGAATTACCTTCAGAATCAATTTGACCTAAGTCCATGGTGGTAGATGTAAAGTAAGTTCGGGTAATATCGTCGGTTAAATTTAATGCGTGGAAAGTAAAGGTAATATTTTCGTCCCACTTATATGTTGCACTAAAATCCAACTTAGTTGTTGAGTCTTGCCAAGCTGCGCCATCCGTTAAGCCACGATTAACTAATTGATCAGAATTAAATCTGTGTGTTAAGCGCAGTTGATGGCCATTGTTTTCCCAGTACAAGGTAGTGTTTGCTGAATGTTTAGGAGTATATGCCTGAGGTAAGGCTTTTAATACGCGGCCTGTTAGTTCTAATACTTCGGCATCTGATTCTGAATTAGCATAAGTGTAGTTAAAATTAACGCCTAAGCCAGATAAAACACCGGGTAAAAAGTCATAAGCTTGGCTATATGCAAACTCAGCACCTTTTGTTACAGCACCTTTACCGTTACGGGTAATTGAGGCTTCTAATAAATCACATTCAAATTGAAGTGCATTTCTTATTTGATCTTGAATTATACGATCAGGATGACAGTCTGAGTTCATCGGAGTCATGCCATCTTCAATTGGCATGGCGAAGTCTTCCCAATTTAATGATTCTAAATCGTATTCTTTACGAATATCTTTAAAATAGACTCGGTCTTTTACTTGTTCTTCAAAGTCTGTCATATCTTTATGGAATAATGCTAAAGATAATAAGCCTGTTTTATTGAAGTACCATTCTAATGAAATATCCACATTGTCAGATTTTAAAGGTTGTAGATCAGGGTTGTTCACAGTAGCTCGGCTAAAATCTCCCCATAAATCTTCTGTCGCACTAAAACCAGGACGCAATGAGTCAAAACGTGGACGTGCCATAGTACGTGATGTGGCAAATCGACCAATAATATCGTCAGTAATTTGATAATTTAAGTTTAAGCTAGGTAACCAAATTTCAGATTCCCCATAACCTGTCGCAGAAAATACTCTGCGCCAAATATCATCTTTTTGCTCTATAGTTCCGTTAGCAACGAGTGCATCGCCCCATTGTTTTTGAGTACTTGCATCAGCATGACGATAGTTCCACCACCAACTTCTATCACCGCCGTCATTGCGAACAATTTCAGAAACATTACCTTCAGCATCATAATTAACAATTAAGATATTATCGTCACCAGTAAATCGGAAGTCCCAGCAGTTAGGTAAAGCATCGCCATCAGGGAAACCATCAATACGTTCTTCTTGTCCTTCTGGACATGGGTCTAGTTCTGTATTTGCCAGTTTTTTATCATAAACTAATTCGTGCGGGCTAAATATGTTGGAACCATCAGCGTATTTTGCTGACGGGTTACCTAAGCTATCTACTTCAGTTTTTACATAGCGGGTACCTATATTACCGGTTAAACGGCCGTCTAGGTATTCGAAATTAACTTTTGCGTACACAGAGATATTGTCTTGGTTGACACTACGGCTACCGGTGCGGTCTTGGTTTAATGTAATATCTTCTATTGCAAAAATTTCCTGAAATGCTTTGTCAGGATCTAAAATTCCCCAGCCGTTTAAGTAGTCGGTATTATATGGTGAATTAGCGGGAATTAGATCTTCCATAAAATTACTTACCGGTAAGCCATGACCAACGAGTACGTCAACCATATCGATATTACCAACACCATCCCCCGTAACTGGGCGCCCAGTTAGCGGATCAAATACTGTTGTACCATCACCTGAAAACGTTTGATAATCGGTATGAACATCTTTTTTACGATTTGATAATTTAAAACCAAATTCAACACTCGTTGAGCCTAGATATTCTACGGCCCAATCAAAATCGACAAATAAGGTTTTATTGGTATCTGATGAAATTTCTTCATTTTTAGCCACATAGCCTAAATGATGGGCATATGGGTCTAAGGGATTAAAGCCTGAGGTTGAATAATTACTTTCGTTGTTATTAATTCCTTCAGGTACATAAATATAAGGGCTAGTGCCAGTGACAAGCGTACAATTTCCTGTTTGACAATCGTAACCAACAGGCTCTAATACATTACCGAATTCATCGGGCTCAGTAGCAGGCATATCATCTAGAATAGATAATGGAATACTTAACCAGTTAGCTGTACTTAAAGTTGCGTTAGGTAACGAATTATAATCAGTATTTGAATATCCAGCTGTGATATCCATGGTCAAATCATCAGTGATTTCTTGCGTAATAGTTAGTGTTGCCACTTGGTTTTCAGTTTCATTACCACCTAAACGGCGATTAAAATTACCAGAACCATAACGGTTTAACGCTTTAGTTAATGTATGATTAGATTCATCTACTGTCCACCAAAGGTGTTGAGGATCGGTAGCAAGGTTGGCACGTTGATCTTCGTCTAAATCAGGTTTTTTAACATTAATACCATGAGTATCGAATTCAACGTGTTGTTTCGAATAACTTACATCTAACTGTACATCGGTGGTATCTGTTGGCAGAAATTGAAAGCCAGCAGTAATCGTTTCTCGTTCACGATAGTTTACATCTGTATTGTATGATGTACCTCGACTAATAATCGCTTTTTGCGCGCTGGCTAGCTCTCCTGTGGTCGTGGTAGCACCACCTTCACGGATATCAACTACTTCGTATGGTGCTAACCAGTCACCACCAATTGAGTCTTTACGTGTATCTTGCGTTTCTTTTGACGCAGTAACGATAAGTCCGAAAGTTTCATCTAAGAATTTTTCTGAAATTGTACCGGAAATTTTGTAATTATTTTTTTCGGCATATTCATTATGACGTCCTTGTATTTCAATAGAACGTCTGTCTTTATCGACTAACAGAGGCTTAACTGTACGTAATATAACATTTGCACCTAATGAACCTTCGTCATGATCGGCAGCCGCTGTTTTGATAACATTAATCGAGGATAAAATATCAGAAGAAAAGTTACTTAGATCAACAGATTGGTCTGATACTGAACCACTACCACCGCCGCCATTTAAGCTTGAGGTTAATGCTACACCATTGAGTGAAATTTGGTTCAAATTAGCGCCAGCACCACGAACAGAAATACGAGTTCCTTCACCATCTGATTCTTGTACAGTAACACCGGTTATGCGAGATAAAGCGTCAGCAATATTTTGATCTGTTGATTTACCAATATCTTCAGCAAAAATCGAATCTTGAACGCCATCGGCTAAGCGCTTTGAGTTGATCGAACGCTGTACACTACCTTTATAACCAACAACTTCGATAACTTCAATTTTGTCTTTTTCTTCTTGTTTACTTTTGGCTTTATTAGCACCGTCTTCTTCTGCTAGGGCTAAATTGGTGCCTCCAGCAAATAAGATAGGGATCATCGCCAGTGTTAGTGGCTTTAACTTAAAATTTGCAGTCATTTCTCGGCTCTCCTCGATAATACTCTTTATTGAACTCTTCTTACTAATTAGCAGGGATCATATTGTCAGTATTAATATTGTTTTTATTGTCTTTATATAAAAAGTTTTTTTTATATGCTTTTCAGTCTATTTCTATATTTTGAATTTGTAAAGAAAAAATTATATATAAAAACATAATTTCACATAGGAGTTTTTGGGTTGTTGTGTACTTTTGTTTTTAAGTTGATTTCTTGAGCGTTTAAATTATTTTTAATGTTTGAGTTTTTTATATAAGTTATTGTTATTTAGTTTTTAATTTCGAATTGTGTAATCAGTTAATTGTTTACAATTTTCAAAATGGTTTTGGTTGCTTTGAGCTTTTTTGTAAGATTAATATGCTTGTTTTTGTTTTTTAAATTTAAATGTTGCCATTTAAATAGTTACTAATTCATTCGTATATTATTGCACCTATCATAATAAGTAAAAATACCGGCGTAAATTGCTCAATATTGCAGGTAGAGATCAAGGCAGGTAAAGATCTAGGTGAGTTTGTTACGAGAATCAAGCTATAAACAACTTTTTCGATTGATTTATCGTAAAAATTGTTTATACGGGACGAAAGTTATTGGAAAATTTTTCTAATGTTTGCTTAATTTGAATTGGATCTGGCCATGTTTTTAAGTTTTGCGGAATATCATTTTTAGTTGGTGGTGAAAATATACCGCTACCGGCTAAAATACAGTGCCAAGAGGTCGAACTAAAATATTGAGATATTTGTAGTTTTTCTAAGGCTTGATGAATATCTTGACCTGAAACCCAAGTCTCCATAATGAATTGCAGATAGTCTGATATTTCAATACTTCTTGCATCTTGCCAGTATTTTGTGTCTGCACGGGTGTTAACTAAGTAGTGAAGTACAATAAAGTCTCTAATACGATCAAAATTGAAATTTACCTTATCATTAAACCATTGTTGTTTTTCGGCTGACGTGTTTCCGTAATCATATGCGGTAATAAAATCTTCAATAGTCGTTTGGGTAATATGTAAAGCGGTTGCTTCTAAAGGTTCGATAAAGCCTTGTGAAAGGCCAATTGCTAAACAATTTTTGTACCAATGCTTTTCAGTTCTACCAACACGCATTTTAAGATGCTTAGCTTCACCGATAATATTTTCTTCACCGATATGTTTGCGTAATTCTTGCTCAGCGGCATCTTTTGAAAGATATTTACTACTATATACGTAACCATTACCGGTTCTGTTTTGTAGCGGAATATGCCAAGCCCAACCATGATTAAGTGCGGTCGAAACAGTTTCAGGTTTGAGTTTATCCATTTGTTTGCTTGGTATTGCCACTGCTGAATCATTGAGTAAATTATTAGCAAAACTGATAAAAGGTACTTTAAGAGTTTTTTCTATTAATAGGGCGCTAAACCCAGTACAGTCTACAAAAATATTGCCAGTATACTTTCGGCCACAAAGTGTTTCTACGGCACTTATTTCACCAGCGTCGGATTGTTCAACTTTGGCGACATCGGCTTCAACTCTTTTAACGCCAAGCTTTTGCGCAAAAGTAGATAAAAATTGACCAAGTAATGCCGAGTCAAAATGGTAGCCATATTGATTTTCACAGTTAACACCATTAATTGGTTTTGGCGATTTTCCTTGTTGCGCTAATAACGTTAGCAAAAAAAAGTCGTCGGGATGATAAGCGCAATTATAACCTTGGCGGCGTAATTTATTTTGTTGTTCAAAAGCTTCTAAATGTAACGAATCAACTTCGCTTGGGAAGGGATGAAAATAACTTTTGTATGCCGAGTTAGTTGACCAATTAGAAAATTTAATGCCATTTTTATAAGTGGCATTACAAGCGGTCATCCATTCGTTTTCGTTAATTTCTAAAGTAGTGAATAATCTCTTTAAATAAGGAGTTGAACCTTCACCCACGCCAATGGTTGGAATGTTGCTAGATTCAATCAGCGTAATATCAAATGCTGTGTTTTGGAATTGTTTAGCAAATAAACTGGCAGTCATCCAGCCGGCAGTACCGCCCCCAACAATGATGATTTTTTTATTATTATTTTGGTTCATACTTCTTAACCCATGTTAAATGCCAGTAAATATAAAATTAAAGTATCACTCATAAATTTCATTGTAAATAGCTTAGCAATTTACAAGTAATACAACGTAAAAGGCCTTGTTAATGAACAAGGCCTTGCAGTGTTAATAAATTTTATTCAAATTATTCTGGTACAGGATAAAGTCGAACGTTATCTATATTGAAAGTAGCGTTATCCTTCATAATAATTTCTAATCGAACATCATCGGCTAATGACCAGTCAAAATCAGGGTCACTCGCGATTGCACCATTGAAATAAGTTGATTCAGTATCAGTTACAAAATGGAATCTTAAGTTTTGCCATAAAGTAGTTGACTGTGAAATTCTATTTTTAGGACTAGCTAAATAGTTTCCAGAGGTTTGGTCAATTAACTTAACTTCTATCGCCTCAGGGCCATTAACATTTTTGAAATCAAATTCAACAACATAACGGATGCCTTTTTTAAACGTACCTTGTTTGATACCTTCTGGCATTAAGCGGATAGCTGTCCAAGAAGCTGTACTTTTTGCTTCAAGACCGTAAAGGGTTTCGATATCATTGCCATAACGGTTGGCGTCTTCAGTTAAGGCGATAGTTGCATCGTTAGTCGACATAACCCAGTCTGGTGCAGTGCCGTCATTAAAATGACCATTAGCACCCTTTACAAGATTGCGTTGTTGATTAAAACGGTATGGCACCATTCTTACATCATCTAACGTAGTGTCTTTTAACCCAGAAAACTGTAATGCTATTTCTTTTGCAGGGTCTGTAAAAAAGTTATCTTTAAGAAAATCAACTGTATGCAATACTTGTGATCTTACACCACGCATTGTTGAGTATTCTGCAGGGTAAATATTACTATTATCGACTGGATTTTTAACAAGTAATGTAACATTGGCATATGGAACCGTGCTATCACTTGTTTTCGTTTGCCAAGTAACATAGAAGTTATCATCTTCTGTAATTTTACCCGGTATTATGCCTGGAGCCGTTAAACGTACAGCCGAATTATCAACTAAGGTAGTTACACCGAAACTTCCTGAAAAAGCACCATTGGCGTTAAGCACAGTACCGTCAGGTCCGCCTGTTTGTTGAACCCAGCCATTATCAAAAGCGCCACTTTCAAAAGTACCGTCTCTAACTAAATTAACATCAGCAGGAGCAATGTTTAGCTCGAATGTACGTTCTTCTGAAGTTAAGGTGCCATCTGTTACTTTATAAGTAAAACTAAACTTCTCGCTTTGATCTTCAGATAAATATAAGAAACCATACGGATCAACTGATATTGTACCGTCGTTGTTAACGGTAATACCAAATTGTTGGGCTTCAACTGGAGTGACTAGGTCAATAACTTCCATAGGATCACCGTCAGCATCTAATACACCTTCTAATAAATCAAAAGTTATCATATCGTCATGAGCGGAGATTGTTTTTACTAAGTCAGCTGTAAATTCAGGGGCATTAAATAAGTTAGCTCCTTTAACAATAAATGTTGCTGTACGAGCTGTTTTATTGTCAGCATTTCCATCAGTTACAAAGAAATTATAGGTAATAGTTCCTTCTTCACCTTTTTCTAATTG
Source organism: Thalassotalea agariperforans (assembly GCF_053470345.1). Classification (NCBI taxonomy): domain Bacteria; kingdom Pseudomonadati; phylum Pseudomonadota; class Gammaproteobacteria; order Alteromonadales; family Colwelliaceae; genus Thalassotalea; species Thalassotalea agariperforans. Next base: position 93,784 of record NZ_JBQMWH010000009.1, read on the forward strand.
ATCGGCAAAAACAGAAGGGTCAAATGTCAACTCAAATCCTGTCATATCACCGGTAATAGGATCATTGATAGCATTTGTAGTGGTAAAGCTACCTGCTGGAGCTGTAACACCATCGTAAGTTATATTTGCGGTTACACCTTGAACACCTAATTTCTCTACCGAATAAGAGTTATCGTTATGGTAAGTATAATAGTTATCTAAATCGCCAACTTGTCTGGCGAATACTTGATTATTATAAATATCCTGATCAAAAACTCCTTCAAGTAAATTAATCGTAACCTTATCGCCTTTTTCCGAAACAGTCACAGGCTCTGGAATTACAGGGACAGTTTCTTCATTGACTAAGCTTGGGCTTCCGTCAGGATTTAGTTCAAGAAATTGTGGAGCACTATTTTTACCTACTATTTTAGCTAGAATATAATGCTTAACCGAAGTAATACCGTCTGAAATATCAAACGAAATATTTACAACAGATACTTCGTCTTGAAATAAAATAGGCGCAAATTCCGTTGGTGTTACCGTTAAAACAGATTGTTTTATTTTGAAACCATACATAATTTCATCGGTAATAGGGTAGTTTTGTGCTTTCTTTATAATTTGTTTATCTTCAAAATCTATGTCTGTTTGACCAACTTCATAACCTAATGGTGTTAAAATTGGCTCACAAATTTCAGGGTAATTAGCTGCGGCAACAATGGTGTCACTACAGTCAGGACCAACCCATACATATTGAAAGTTATCGACAGTTAATAGTTGCCCTTCATCAGGGTCAGTAAAACCTTTTAATAAATCAATATCAAAATGTTTAGCACCATTTTCAAAAGTATCTGACTCTTGGAAAGTATATTGCACTTGCATGACATTTTGATCTGTAGAAATATCATAGACTTCGGCATATGTACTATATTCAGTTTCGAATACTTCTGGTGACGAAAGGACTGGAGCACTATTATTGCTGGTATTTGCCGTGTTACTAGAACTGCTATCACAACCCGCTAACACTGTTAATAAGGTCGGTAATACCAAATTTTTTAATTGAAAATTCATCATAATTCCTTATTCTTAAAAGTTAACTCTTACGCCTAAACGGAAAGTGCGGCCTGATTTAAATTCAGAACGGGTACGGGAGCTGGTTACTCCGCCATCTAGTGCGTTACCTTCGTTAAATTCTTCACCGTTAAGTACAATACTTTCACTAGTGAAATAATCTCGAGTCGACTCATCAAGTAAATTGATTGTTTGGAATGAAACAAGAACGTTCTTGGTTGCTTTATAGTTAATAGATAAATCCATAACTCCTGATCCTTCGCGCCAAACATGACCGTTATCAATATTACGACGTATTAATTCGTCAGATTTTCCACGATAGGATAATCGAATTTGATGGCCATGCTGCTCCCAGAATAACGTTGCGTTATAACTGTGCTTAGGTGTCCAAAGTGCAGGCATTGCTTTTAAAATAATATCGCTATCAAGCACTGACGCTTCTGCTTCCGTTTCACTTTCTGAATAGGTATAGCTAAATTGAGAGCCTAAACCGGCGAAAACTCCAGGTAAGAAATCATAGGTTTGGTTATAACTAATTTCCGCACCTCTAATGGTTTGAGCTGCACCATTTCGTACGGTTGATACATTAAACTTTTTACATAAATCAATTAAGTTTTCGCTATACCACCAGTCTCTTTGTAATGAACCAACATTACCACGGTCAGGGAAACAGGCGGCAGTCCCTACACCATCAAGTGTATCGGCATTAAAGTCAGCTTCAACTTCAGCTGCTGATTTAAGTAAGTTTGTAGAATCATATCCAAGTGACGGGTCAACATAACGTAGATCGGCAAGATATGTTGTTAAACTTTCTTGGGCAATAAAGTTTGTCATGTCTTTATTAAATAAAGTCGCAGATAACATTCCGGCTTCGTTGAAATACCACTCAAATGATAAATCAATATTTTTTGATTCCTCAGGTTTTAATTGAGTATTAGAAAGTATTACGTTTGAGCCTTTATTTGTATAATCAGCCCCCCAGATACCTTCGTTAACAGCAAAGCCCGGCTTTAAGTCATCAATAGGCGGTCTAGCCATGGTTTTTGAAACGGCAAAACGGGCAATTATATCATCTTCAACTTGATAATTTAAATTCAAGCTAGGTAAATACATGTCATAGGTATTTGTACCTGCTGTTTTAAAAACATCGGTACTGCGATCTTCCGCTAATGCAGGATCAGAGCTCTCGCCCCAGTAATATCGAGGAGCATGGCTGATATCGTTATGGCGACCAACTTTCCAATGAGCAATATTGCTACGCTCTGTATCAGGATCATAACATGGGTAACCATTAGGGGCGCCTTCCCATCTGACATCATCACTATAATCGTCTGGCGTACCGTTAAAGTCCCACCCTAAACCATCAAGGCGATTATGTTTACCACCTTCAGTTGCTGGATTTGGAAAATCTCTCGCTATATCACATGCGCCATTAGGGGTGTCAGGGTTACGAAGTTGTCTAAATAAAAATGGGTCATAAACACGATCTAGAGAATCGGCTCTAAAGTAATTTACGCCGGAATAACCACTAGTTTCTACATCGGTTCTTACCCAACGTAAACCAATGTCACCAGTTAATTTATCCATTGGAGAGAAACTAAATTTAATATAAGCGGCCTGGTTCTTAAGTTCCGCAGTTCTACTTTTTGATGGATCTACTGTGTAAGCTAAGCTTTCGGTTGTGTTTGCTAAGGCTAGTAATTTACTAGCAGAAATTAATGGCCAGCCATCTGTAACATTACTTAATGGAACCCCCAAATCTTGCATAAAGTCGTCATATGGGAATTTCTCGTCAGAGAGGTAATTTGTCGCAGGTACAGCTCCTAATGATTGACCTGGTTGAACAATACGTGTACCGGTGATATTACCATCTTTATCAAAAATATCGACGACAATTGCTTTACCAGCATTTTCGAATTTACCTTCTTGGTCGTCTACCATTTTATTTCGTTCTGAGTATTTAACCCCAAATTCGAATTTAGTTAGACCGTAAAAATCTAATTCCCAATCAAAATCAATAAAGGCTGTTTTTTGCTCATCTTCGATTGCTTTATCACGAATTCTTACGTTGTTAGTACCCTGGGCAGTAATATCTTCAGGATTGAATGCTGTACTGGTTCTACCATCAAATTGCTGAGTAGGGTCTTCAGCTGAAACAAAGCCGTCAGAACCAACAATATAACAAGTTCCACTAGTACAATCATAACCAGCGGGCTTAATACCTGTGTGAGGTGTACCGTAAGCATCAGCATATTGTTTGCCGTATTTTCCACCTTGTAGGTTAACAACTAAGCTAGAAATAGGTTCTAACTCTGTTTTTGAATAGTTAACGCCAACATCTACTTTAAAGTCGTCTGTAATGTATTGTTCTAAAGACAAGTTAACCACGTGGTTAGTTGTACTATCACCACCATTGACTCGGCCATAACCACCATCAGCAAAACGGTTTAAAGTTTTAACCATTGTTTTGTTTTGAGTATCTATGGTCCACCAATCTTCTTGTGGATCACTAAACGTTGGTGCATAAACAACGGTAGCTTCATCAACTATTTTAGTTAACTCTAGATTAGGCACACCTTCAACATAGTTTTTTGATGCCGCTATTGTTCTTACTTGAATTGAATCATTCGAAGTAATCGTGTTTTGTTTACCGTAAATAAAGTCAAAGTTAATATTAGTTGAATCTGTTGGTAAAAATTGCAACGACAATGTTGCACCTTGTCGGTCACGTTTATTTTGAAATAGTGAGTATTTTAAATTACTCGAAATAAGGGCTTCAGTATCGGTAACAATATTTCCATCTAAATCGCGAGCCTTATCTATTGCAAAAGGTTCATATCTGCCAAGATCTATTTGGTCTCGTCTTATTGACGATGTTTCATCATAAGCTGAAAATAGAACGCCTATGGTATCGTCATTAAATTTATGCGAGATGGTACCAGAAATTTTGTGATCACTTTCTTCAGAAAAGTCACTATAACGACCTTGAACTGTAAAGGTTCTTATGTTGTTATTAACATCTAAAGGCTTGGTCGTATTTAATTGAACTGATGCACCTAAAGAGCCTTCATCGTGATCGGCACTAGGTGTTTTTATAACATTAATATGAGATAAAATATCTGATGAGAATGTACTTAAATCAACCGATTGGTTCTCATCAGAACTGGTTAGTGTTACACCATTCATGGTAATAACGTTTTGGTTTGGATTAGCACCACGAACCGTAATTTTGGTACCTTCGCCATCTGTAGATTGAACTGATACACCGGTTACTCGTGAAAGTGCATCAGCAATGTTTTGGTCAGTTGATTTACCAATGTCTTCAGCATAAATTGAATCACTAACATTTTCTGAAAAGCGTTTAGCGTTCATTGATTTCATGACACTACCGCGGAAGCCTGTTACTTCAATGACTTCTACAGCGTCTTTTTCTTTATCTTTTTTATCTGTAGCTTCTTCTTCAAATGCAAGCGCATTAAAGTTCATCGTAGTCAATATCGCGAGCGATAATGTACTAAGTTTAAAACCTTGTCTTTTTATAGACATAATTTCTCTCTCCTTAAAGGATATGAATACAAAAAATCGTTAATTAAATTTCGATTTTTTGTTCCCCTCATTTTTGTATTTTGTTTAAGCTCTAGTCTATTTTCTGTTTAGCTTCAGATTAGCTGAACTCTTTTTTAATATCGCATCACCACACTCTTGTGTCAACGGTCTATTGTTAACAATTAAAGTTCATTTGTGAACTAATGTTTTCGTAAGTGAATGAGGTTATTTTGTTAATAGAGTGTGAATGTAAAAGGGTATTTTATATTTATCCTTTACTATCAATTAGTTGTGTTTATTGTTTTTGTTTGTGTATTTTTTTTATGAATAAATTACATATTATTTTTTAGGTTGTTTTATTGCTTTTTTAAAAATAAAAAATTATATGTAAATTGTAGGCGTGGTCTTAAAAAGTACTATTTAGTGTGCAATTTAGTTTTTTAATGTGTAATGATGGTTAGGTATTGGCAAGTATTTTGTTGCCAATTTAACTTGACCACTACCGACTTAATTTGAAACGGTGAGGGAATTCAGAGGAGCCCTCTGAAGTATAAGTGTTATATCTTCAGAGGACTTTTTAGTTTAGTGTAAAGGGGGGGATTTTAGCGAGTTGTACGGTTAACTAACTTATCGAGTGTTGCTTGATATTGTGCTACTAAATTTGCCTTTTGTTTGGCTAAGTTCTGGCTTTCACTAGGATCTTTGCTGAGATCGAATAATTGTGGCTCGCTTGAAAGGCCACTTTCAATGTTCTTGCTGTTGGTGATCCATTCCCCTTTATTATTGCTGGGTGCAATATATTTCCAGTTATTATCTCGTAGCGATAAAGTGTAGGATTCTTCTATAAGAAGCTTACGACCGCTCTGGTTAGCATCTAACCAAGCCTTTATATGATTCTCACTGTCGATAGCTTCATCGTCTGCCAACGGTATTTGCAACAGGTTAGCAAGTGAGGCATAAACGTCAACTTGGCTCATTAAACTATCACTTGTCCCGGGTTTTACTTTAGCAGGGTAGTGAAGAATGGTTGGCATGCGTGTACCTGCTTCATATGCACTGTATTTTCCGCCTCGATAAGGACCTGCCGGTTTATGATCGGCTAATTTTTCTATAGCAAAGTCATCATAGCCATCGGTAAGTACTGGACCATTATCACTGGTGAATAAAATTATGGTGTTGTTTAGTACGCCAGATTTTTCTAACTGTTTAACCACTTGCCCAGTGATCCAGTCCATTTGTACAATGGCATCACCACGAACCCCCATTGAACTTTTACCTTTAAACATGTCATTAGGTAAGCGTGGTACATGAATATCGTGGAAAGAGAAGAATAAGAAAAATGGTTTATCTTTGTTGTCGGCAATAAAGTTATTGGCCTTATTAGTAAATACGGTATGAAAGTCTTCATCTACCCATTCTGCACTTTTACCGCCTGCCATATGACCTATGCGACTAATGCCATTAATGATGGTTTCGTTATGTTGATCATCTGCTGGTTGTCTTCTTAATTCAGGATTTTCATAGCCTGTTGGACGGTTACCTATTTTACCTTGATAGCTAACATACAAAGGATCATTTTTATCTAAATTAACCACATGATGATTTTCTAAATAAACGGATGGTACACGATCACCAGTAGCAGGTAATAAAAAGCTGTAATCAAAACCTATTTCTAAAGGACCAGGGCTGACTGCTTCATTCCAATTAAGTGCTTTTGTACCGTCACCTAAACCTAAATGCCATTTGCCAACAACCGCTGTTTGATAGCCTACTTTTTTTAATAGCTTAGGTAGTGTGGGTTGCTCGGTACCAATCAGTAATGGTGCATCGCCTTTTAATACCTCCGCTTTTTTACGAAAAGCATATTCTCCTGTTAGTAATGAATAGCGTGATGGTGTACAGGTGGCTGCTGAGCTGTGGGCATCGGTAAAGTTAATGCCATTATTAGCTAAGGCATCGATGTTTGGTGTGGTAACACCTTGGGCACCGTTAACACCAATATCGCCAAAGCCTAAATCGTCAACATAAAAAATAACCACGTTGGGTTTGGTATTTTTACTTGTTTCTTGCTCTGAAGTTGAGCAAGCAGATAAGGCTGCAACAGCGAATATGGGCAAGGTTAAGATTTTTGTTATCTTGGTAAATTTATTGATTTTTATCACCTTGGTTTTTCTCCATAGGGGTTATAAGCAATCTGAACGTTATCAATGAAATGCTTGTTATACTTTTCCAATAGTAAACTGTTAACAATATTAATTAAACTTATTATCTAATTAATAATAAGTTTAATCTTTCATCACTAACGACTTTTATCTTCAATATAAACGTAAAAAGCGGCTTGTTCGGAGGTTAGTTTATCTTTGTCATCAGTAAACCAAGCCGTTAATTTTTGTTTGCCTTGTTTTAGTGTGACATCAACAACACAATGTGATGCTCGTCCCCAAACGTTTTGAACGGTCACTTGTCCATTAGCATCAACAACACAATACTTTTTTTGCACGGGTGTTGCTGCGGGTTTATCATGGTAAAACACCTTAACCTGATATTGGCCAGATTTTTCGACGTTGATATACCAAGGTAAAGCAGAATAGTTATCTTCTTTGGTAAGCCAGTGAATATAACTATATTCTTCAGCGGGCGCTTGATGACCAATAAACCAAGGTACAGGTTGATCTTCAGGTACTTCCATCCAATCCATGGCATTTAAACGAACAGGGTTTTCAGCAGGATTGCCAACATGAATGTATCGATCTTTAAATCCTAGTTTTTGGTTTTCTTGCCACCAGGTTTTCTGCTCAGCTTTTAGTGCTTCAGCAATGTTAGGGTATTGCTTGATAACATTGCTTTGTTGACTAGGATCTTTTTCGACATCGTATAAGTAAATTTTGTCCCCTTGGCTGAGATAGCGCCATTGTTGTTTAGCAACTACAGTGGGGCGTTTAATACTTGGGTGGTAGACACGTTGATTAGTGATAATTACTGAACGCTGCTCTAATGTTTGGTCATGCCCATTTACGAGTAATGAAGCTAAATTATAGCCATCACCTTTTGGAATTTTATAATCAATACCTGCTAATGATAATAATGTTGGCATGATATCAACATGTGCCGTGAGTTGATTAATTTCACCTTTTTTCAAGTTACCGTTTGGATACGAGATGAAAAATGGCACTCGGTGACCACCTTCATGAATTGCGCCTTTATAACCCCTCATACCGGCGTTAGGCAACCAAGTGGGGTATTGTTTAACAATGCCGGTAAGGTTCGGGTGGCTTTTAGTATTTAGGCTTAAGTCGTCGTAGGTTGAGCGGTATGAACTACCGTTGTCAGTCATAAAGATAAAAATGGTATTATCTTCTTTACCTGTCGCTGTTATTGCGTCACGTAAACGTTTTATTTGGCCATCAATGTGACTGATCATGCCATAAAAACTGGCGGTGGTTCTATCTAATCCTTTTGCTAAATAAGGTTGAATAAATTCTTCTGGTGCACGGTAGGGGCCATGTGGGGCGTTAAGCGCAAGGTAAGTAAAGAAAGGATTTTCATGCTCTTTCTTTATATAGTCTATTGCTTTATCAAACCAAACGGTTGTGGCATAGCCAGTTGTTTTTTCTTCTTTGCCATTATGATAGTAAGTATCGTCAAATTGCGTATTACCCCAATAATCTGGTGTTTGACCAACACCGCCACCACCATGAATAAAAACTTCATCAAAGCCTTGATCTTGAGGACGATAAGGATAGTTATCGCCTAAATGCCATTTGCCAAAAATACTGGTGGCATAGCCATTGTCTTTTAATACTTCTGATAACAGTTTATGTTCAGGGCCAAGCATGTAACGGCCAAGAATGGTATGCCAAACCCCTGCTTTAAGCGACCCTTTGCCCGTTAATAATGCGGCTCGTGTTGGTGAGCAAGTGGGGTCAACATGAAAGTTATTCAAACGTGTACTTTGCTTAGCTAAAGCATCAATATTTGGTGTGTTAATAATTGGATTATCATGAAAACCTAGATCACCGTAGCCTTGATCATCGGTAACGACTATGACGATATTAGGCTTCTTTAAGCCTTTATTTGACTCAGATGTTGCTAAGCCAGTTGCGCAGCTAAGCAGGCAGCAGGATATTATTCCTGCTGCCATGACTTTGAGCGATGTTTTTGTTTTGTTTAAAAAAAACATGTCGTTATTGTACCTTTAATTACCCTTAGCAGATAATACAAAGCTGTATTGATAATTACCTGATGGGATTTGGTATTTTTGAATTGGCGCTGCTTTGGGGCTCCAACTATCAATGCCACCAATACCGGCTTGGATCAAATCAATATTAACCGTGTTAAAATCATTTTCAGTTAAGTCATAAGGGTGTGTTGCATTATCTAATTGCTCTGCTGTCCACGGCCAAACGGAAACACTTAATGGCTCTTTACCGTCAATGGTTAATGACGCTTTATTGGCTTGTGTTAACGTAAGCCAATCAACATCGGTACGGTTGCCACTTTCTTGTGGTCTGACGTAGTTATAGACAAACTCTTTAACTGAACCGCTATAAATGTCTAAATCAGCACCTTGATTTCGATCTGAATAATTCTCGAAAGGGCCTCGACCAAAGAATGCCATCTGATTAAGCTTAGCGTTAACACCTGTCGTCATACCAACACGAAGTAAACCGGGTAAAGTTTTGTCAGCATCAAGTTCATATTGAACTTCAATATCACCGGCGGCAGTGATCACGTATTGAATGCTTACTTTGATCTTGTCAGTATGGCTGTGTACTGTGTTTACCTCTACGGTATTTTGATGTTTATTAACCGAGAATTCTTCTAATGTCATGGCATTTGAAGCCGCTTTCCAGATGGCCATTAACTTATCGGTTTTCCAACCTAAGCGGTCGTTATCTGTTTGCGGGCGATAAAAGTTAGCTTTTAATGGCTGTGTGATAATGTCAGTGCCAGCCATTTGATATTGGCTTAAATAGCCCGTGTTTTTATCAAAACTAGCACTAAAGTTATCACCTGATATTTTGGTTTGCTTGCCATTTTCTACAATGTTTAAGTTGCCAGTGACCTGTTGTTTTTTCGCTGCTTTATGCCAAGGTAATAAAAACTGCTCTTTAGCTACTTCATGATCAGCTACTGCCCATAACTCATCTTGTTTCGTTCTTAAACTGAGGTTAAGGGTGTAGTTAGTTCCTGCTTTTAGTTCAGGTTTTTTAAGACCAAGTTTAACGATTTTATTTTGTTTAGGTGCTAAGGCAAAATCAGCGACAACACCACGTTGAATAACGTGACCATTCGCCTCGAGAGTCCACTGTAGTTTATAGTCAGCTAAATTAGTAAATGCGAAACGGTTAAAAATGTTAACTTCTGCGTTTGCTAAATTGGTTAATTCAAAACTTGCTGGTTGGAAAACATATTTTGCTTCCCACATTTGAGGCTTAGGTTTGCGATAAGAGTCAACAATACCGTTAATACAGAAGTTAGAATCGTTCGGGGTGTCACCAAAGTCACCACCATAGGCTAAATAAGTTTCGCCTTTTTCATTTTTTGTTTCTATACCTTGGTCAATCCAATCCCAAATATAACCGCCGATCACGTCTTTACGTTCACGGACAATATCCCAGTATTCGGCTAAATTACCTAACGAGTTCCCCATGGCATGGGCGTATTCACACATTAAGATAGGGCGATTAATATAAGGGCTGTCTGATAGACCAATTAAATCTTCTAAATTCGGGTACATCCGGCTGATCACGTCAACAAATTGAGGATCAGTAACGTTAGCTAATGGCGTGAAATATTGCGCAGATTCTTCTTTAGTTGGGTAGCGACTTGATAACCCAATATACTCAGGATGATTTGGATCGCCTTGAGCGCCTTCGTAATGGACAAAACGGCCAGCATCGTAATCTTTTAACCAACCGGCAATGGCAGCAAAGTTTGGTCCAGTGCCTGATTCATTACCCATCGACCATGAGATAATTGAAGGGTGGTTTTTATCACGCTCGACCATACGTTGCACACGATCTGTCATGGCATGATTCCAATTAGGTAAATTTGCTAATAAACCGCCAACGCCGTGAGATTCAATATTGGCTTCATCCATCACATAAATACCGTATTCATCGGCTAAATCATAAAAATAAGCATCGTTTGGATAATGTGATGTACGTACTGAGTTAAAGTTAAATTGTTTCATCAAAATAATGTCATCACGTAAGTCTTCACGTGATAATACTTTGCCTTTGGTGGCGTGATGATCATGACGATTAACCCCGATAATTTCGACACTTTTACCATTGATCAACATTTCGTTTTCATCATTAAACTTGATATCACGAAAGCCAACCCGAGTACTGCGCGTTTCAACCAGTTGTCCTTTATCATCGGTTAAAGATAAAACTAAGGTATAAAGGTAAGGACTTTCTGAGCTCCATAACTTTGGCTTGTCGATTTGTGCGCTTAATAAACCAAATTTAAAGTTGTCACGTTGTGGGAAAGCAATTCTAGTTGCGATATTAGCACTAACCGAGGCTTTACTATTAAGTACTGGCTTTTGCTGAGCATCAAATAATTCAGCGTTTATGTTCCAACCATTTAATTTTTTACGTTCAATATTAGAAAGCTTAGGTTTTACTTCTAATACAGCTTGGCTGTAATCATTGTTGAGTTTGGTTTTAACAAAAAAGTCGTTAATAGCCACTTTAGGTTGTGCCATTAACAAAACTTCACGGTGAATACCACTTAAACGCCAGTGATCTTGATCTTCTAAATAACTCCCATCACTCCAACGGAATACTTGTACAGCTAGGGTGTTTTTACCTGTTTTAACATAGTCAGTAACATCAAATTCTGATGGTAAGCGGCTACCTTGGGCATAACCGACTTTTTTGCCGTTCACCCAAACATAATAAGCAGAGCTAACACCGCCAAAATGTAAAATAATTTGTTGGTCGTTCCAGCTATTGTCTAATTCAAACGTTCGTAAGTATGAACCAACTGGGTTATCTCGGGTAATAAGCGGTACTACAATTTCGTTAACGTTCTCAAACATAGGGTAAGTTGAGTTGGTATAAATTGGCGTACCGTAACCTTCCATTTCCCAGTTCGAAGGAACAGGCGTTGTTTGCCATTGGCTAGCGTTGAAATTTGTTAGGTAAAAGTTTTTCGGTCTGTCTTCACTTTTGTCGACAAAATTAAATTTCCACTGCCCATCAAGTGACATTATTTTTGATTGCTGACGATCTCGATTAAGTGCTTGTGCTACTGTGTCGAAAGAATAAGAAGTTGCTCGTGCAGGCATACGATTAATTTGAATGACTTCGGGGTTTTCCCAATCATTAGCTACTGCGCCAACAGCACTCGTTGATGTTACTGACATAATGCCAGTTATGATTAACATCAAACAAGATTTCATTGATTTATTCACTGATATCATTAATTTTACTCTGTATTTTTGTCTGTATTTAAGTTATTTTAAATATCAAAATATAATTTCATATACAATTTAAACGTATTGCTTATGAATTTCAACAATAATCGCTTTGAAAAACAGGAAAACGGTATGTCAGACCACCAACGCTATTGCTTAGCGCTCGATTTAAAAGATGATGAACAATTAATTGAAGAATATAAAAGTTATCATCTCCCTGAAAATGGTTGGCCAGAAATTACGCAGAATATGCGTGACTTAGGTATTATAGATATGGAAATCTATCATTTAGGTGATCGATTATTCATGATCATGGAAACATCAGCAGATTTTGATCCTAATAAACCACCATTAACTGAATTAGGACGTCAAAAAAGTGATGAATGGGAAACATTGATGTGGAAATATCAAAAACCCTTGAAGTGGGCTAAACCAGGTGAAAAGTGGGTAAAAATGGACAAAATCTACGATTTAAAACTCGCTAAGAAATAACGTACAACTTTTTATCAATAAGATCTCAATTCATAAAGGTATATTAAGGCTTAGAGCATTATGACCAACAATTTCTTTAAACTAACTACTTTGCTTATTGCCTCGACAGGTTTGTTACTTGGTTGCGATGGGCAAGTGCCAAAAGCCGAAACTCCTGTTATTGAGGAAAAATACTTAGCCAATTGGGAGTCAGTTAAGCAGCATAAAACACCTGATTGGTTTTTAGACGCAAAGTTTGGCATTTATTTTCATTGGGGGCCATATTCTGTGCCAGCTCATAAAACCGAATGGTATTCCATGTGGATGTATAAAGAAGGCCACCCGATACGTCAGCACCATGAAAAAACTTATGGTTCATTAGACAAGTTTGGCTATAAAGATTTTATTCCTATGTTCACAGCCGAGCATTTTGACCCAGAAGAATGGGCAAAGTTGTTTAAAGCTGCCGGTGCGCAATTTGCTGGCCCAGTGACTGAGCATGCGGATGGCTTTGCAATGTGGGATAGTGAATTAACCCCCTGGAACGCGGCTGATATGGGGCCTAAAAGAGATATTGTTGGTGAAATGGCTAAAGCCATTCGTAGCCAAGATATGAAGTTTATTGCGACTTTTCATCACCAATGGAAATATGCTTGGTACCCAACCTGGGATGAAACAACGGACGCCGCTAATCCTACATATGAAGCCTTATATGGTCCTAAAGTTCCCAAAGGGACATTTGTGATGGCGGATAAACCTACCACGCCATTACCGGATCAAAAATTTAATGATGAATGGCAGGCTAAAATTATTGAAGTTATTGATAAGTACGATCCGGATCTTGTCTATTTCGACAATAAAATGGATATTATTAAAGAACAAACGCGGTTAGATTTTTTAAGCTATTACTACAATCAAGCGGAGAAAAAATCTCAAGATGTTGTAGTAACTTATAAATTTCACGACTTAGCAAAAGGTAGTGCGGTTTTAGACTTAGAACGCTCAAGAATGAGTGAAAAGAAAGACTTTCCTTGGTTAACCGATGACTCCATTGATTGGGATTCTTGGTCTCATACTACCAAGCCTAACTACAAATCAGCTAATCGTTTAATTGACTTTTTAGTGGATGTAGTCAGCAAAAATGGTGCGGTATTATTAAATATTACCCCGACCGCGCAAGGGATAATTCCTGCTCCTGTTCGAGAGCGCTTATTGGAAGTTGGCCAATGGCTTAAAGTTAATGGCGAGGCCATTTATGGCTCACGTACTTGGCATACTTATGGTGAAGGGCCAGCCGAAGTCATCGAAGGTCACTTAAGTGAATTTAAGAACAAAGATAATACCGAGCATGATATTCGGTTCACAACGAACAATGGCTATTTATACGCGACCATTTTAGCGTGGCCAACACAAGCAATTGAAATTAAAGCACTCGCTAAGGGATCTGAAAACATTAGTGATATTGAACTACTTGGTAGTTCAGAAAAATTACAATGGCAGCAAAATGCGCAAGCATTAGTGATTGATGCTCCTAAACATAAGGTCGGTAATCATGCCTTTGTTTTTAAAATGACAAAAGATAATTAGAGCGTGTTGACCTTTAGCGTATGATTTTTGTTCTCATAATCTGCATTCATGCAGGAATATATAAAAAGTGAATAACGTCGTGTTGGAAGCGCTCAGGAGCAACCCGAAGGACAACAACGGTATGGCTTTTCTACTAGGTTATCGCACATTTGGTAGAACAACTACACCGCAATCGATCTGCTTTGTATAAAACCATACACTCGGTTGCAAAAACATACAGCTAAAAACAACACGCTTTAGGCAAACTTTTTTATAATGTCAGACATTAAAATTAGCTCTTTAATGTTTGGCCTCATTAATATTATTTAGGTTGGAAGTATGAGTAAGTATTTAGGTAAATGGCGCCAAAAATGTATTTGGGCCTTATTATGTTATAGCTTTAGTATGGTGGTTGCTGCGGCTGCAACTAAGCCAAACTTTGTTTTTTTAATTTCTGAAGATAACTCACAGCATTATTTAAAGTTATTTAACCCAAATGGCGCTGCGATGCCCAATGTTGAAAGCTTAGCCGAACAAGGTCTTATTTTTTCACATGCTTTTTCTAATGCGCCGGTATGTTCAACCGCTAGAACAACACTGGCCACAGGAGTTTATGGCCCTAAACTGGCCACTTATTTACATCGAGCTTTTAAACAAGCAGAGCTACCTGAAGGATTTACACCTTATAGCCAAGCTTTAAAAGAGGCGGGTTATTATACAACCAATAATGCCAAAACAGATTATAACTTTGCTGGCCTTGAGCAACGTTGGGATATGTCCTCACCAAAAGCAACTTGGCGTAATCGTGCTAAAAATCAGCCATTTTTTCATGTTCAAACATTTCATAAATCTCATGAGTATTCGTTACACTTTCCGCTAAGCGATGTTAAAAATAAGCCAACAAAACATAATGTTAAAAACATTGAGCTTGCTCCTATCTTCCCTGACACAGAGCTGTTTCGTTATACCCACGCTAGATATTTAGATAACTTACAAGTAGTAGATGGTGAGATTGGTAAGGTGTTAGAACAGTTGAAAGTAGATGGCTTGCTGGAAGATACGTTTATTTTTTATTTTGGTGATCATGGTGGTGTATTACCGGGAAGTAAAGGCTATGCCTTTGAACGAGGTTTGCATGTACCTTTAGTGGTAAGAGTGCCGAAGAATTTTCAGCATTTACTCGCCAAAGATATGCAGGAGCCAAATAATACCAAAGTTGCAGGTTTTGTAAGTTTTGTTGATTTTGCCCCTACACTATTAAAATTAGCTGGTTTAAACCAACATCAACTTCATGATGGTAATGCTTTTTTAGGTGTTGATATTCCATTAGCCGATTTAAACAAACGACAAACTACATTTGGCTATGCTGACAGATTTGATGAAAAAAGCGATATAGTAAGAACCTTAAGAGTAGGTAAGTTTAAGTATATTCGTCATTATCAACCTTATTATCATGATGGTTTGTATAACGACTACCGCTATAAACAACAAGCGTATCAACAGTGGCGTACAATGTACAAAAATGGCGAGTTGAATTCGATTCAAGCGGCATTTTTTCAACCTAAGACACCCGAAGCTTTATACGATGTTAGTGTAGATCCTTACGAAACCAATAATTTAGCAAGTGAGCCTCAATATCAAAAAACAGTTCAACAATTACGTACACAATTACAAGATCAATTAAAAGCGTTACCAGATCTTGGTTTTTATCCGGAATCTGTTGTTATTGAGGACGCATTAACAAACCCGATTGCTTATGGCCAAAACCAAAAAGCGGACATAGCTAAATTAATTGAGATTGCAGATTTACAATTAGTGAACTTCACACAAGCTAAGCCAAGTTTAATTAAGGCACTCAATTCACCTAAGCCTTGGCAACAATATTGGGCTTTAATTAGCTTAAGTGCATTTGGTGACCAGGCACAAAGTTTGATACCTCTGGTTAAAAAAGTATTAGCATCAACGAGACAAAGTTTAGTGAAAGGGCGAGCAATTGAGTTTTTAACTTTAGTTGCTAAGGTTGACCCCGTGCCATTATTAACTAAAACGATTGCGAATGCTGATAATAATTTAGAACGTCTTACGCTATTAAATATTGCGGCTTATTTACATGAAGTGACAGGAGCGGTATTTCCCAAACCTGCTTTTAATACCTGGGTTGCGCCAATAAAAGGTAGCGAAAGTTTTAATTCCGATAAGCTAATGAATGACTGGTTAACAGAACGTTGGCAATACATTAGCAAGCCACTTTAATTTTCTCCTCGTATTAATGCCTATTCAGATAATATTTTCATTTGAAAAACTATATTTGAATAGGCTAGCGCTCTTATTAGGCACTTTTGCTAACTATAGTGGTTAGAGACTTTAATAATCTTCCTAGAATACATTTGATTTATATATAATTTAATGTATTTAATTATAAATTGTTAACGGTTTATTGTTTTTAGGTTATTATGAGGTTTGTAACTTACAAACTTTTGTCACCAGAACGATAAAATTTATTAGTTTTAATCAATATATAAAATATTTAAAGGTAATTAATTACTCGTTATAACTAAGTTTGTGTACGGTTTTAAATGCTAGGACTAAAAATGAAAAAACAATTAACAGTTTCGCTAGGGATATTAACCATAGCGCTTGGTTTGGTGAGTTGTACGCAATTAATCGAACCGAATGAAAATAATAAATTTACTAGTAAAAATCGTTTGGCGAAAGAGTTTGCTAAACCACTTGATAAAAAAGGGCATGTAAAACCACATATCTTATGGATTTTAACGGATGATCAACGTGCCGACTCTGTTGCTGTAGTAAACCAAGCATTAAGAGGAACAAAAGAAAGTGAATTAGGTTATGTTGAATCCCCAAATTTAGATGCTTTGGCGACCGAGGGAGTATTATTTCCGTTAGCTTATAACCAATCTCCAGGGTGTTCACCTTCGCGATATTCAATGGCGACAGGGCAATATCCTCACCGCAGTGGTCGCTATGGTTTTGAATATTCACATCGACAAAATGAAAATGCTAAACCAACAATCCCTGAAGTGTTAAGAGCGAATGGCTATCAAACCATGTTGGCTGGAAAGTTAGGTTTGCGTATTAAAAATGGGGTTAACTTAAAAGGCATGCCATTGACTTATGATCATGAAGTTGAACGCTATGCCCTTGAGCGTGCCGGTTTAGGTGACTGGGGTAAAAAAACGATGATGGATTGGGATAGCGGTATTACTAAATCGATCACGGAAAATTTTTATTTTCCAGATGGTGAAATAAACTCGTTTGATTATTTTAAAGATGGTGAATACAGCAAAGAGTCAAATCCTATTGATTCAAAACTTGATATTATTCGTTCTTATACCCGCCGTTCACAAACCTTAATTATGGCTGGTGAAAGCCCAATGCCTGAAGATAAAACCTTAGATGGTAGAATTTTGGAAGCTTTTCAAAATTATTTTGGCCACGCAAACCAAACATACACATCTATGCTAGGGGATAAAATTCAAGGGCCAGTGGATGATAAACCTGTGATGGTGAGCTTGAGTTTTCATTTTCCACATACACCGGTTTTACCGCCAAAATCCTATCAAGATAGATTTGAGAAAATCCCTTATAAGATCCCAGAGTTTAGTAAAGAAGAAGTCAAAAAATTACCGCCACAGTTACAAAAACTCTATAAAAATATGAAAATTGACGGTTTAACAAAAGCTGAAAAATTAAGAACAATTCAAGATTATTATGCGTTTACTGCCTACGGAGACTCGTTGATAGGCAAAGCGATCAATGACTTTAAAGCATACAGTGAAAAAACTAATCGACCTTATTTAATTATTGCTACTGTAGGTGATCACGGTTGGCATTTGGGTGAGCAAGGCATTGAAGCTAAATTTGCACCGTGGAATAAATCGGGTCACGGAGCCATGATTGTTGTTGATTCATCAGGGGAATATTTTCCAAAAAATACCGTGCATAGCGACTTTGTTGAATACGTTGATATTGCCCCAACT
Source organism: Thalassotalea agariperforans (assembly GCF_053470345.1). Taxonomy (NCBI): domain Bacteria; kingdom Pseudomonadati; phylum Pseudomonadota; class Gammaproteobacteria; order Alteromonadales; family Colwelliaceae; genus Thalassotalea; species Thalassotalea agariperforans. The sequence goes on from NZ_JBQMWH010000009.1 coordinate 111,844, forward strand.
TTATATGCCGCCGCTGGCGTTGACATTAACCAAAAAAGTTATTTAGATGGTTTCGATTTAGCGCAAGTGATCCGCCAACCTGAATTAAAACGTGAATATGTGTTAGGTGAAATGAATCAGATTATCGGTGATCGTGTTTACCTTCGTTCGGAAGATTATGGATTTTCAATGAAAATTCGCCCTAAAAATGACAAACCAGGCATAAGTCATCAACCTGGGGAGGACATTATGTGGGCGGTTAATGCTTCAGATAAAGACGTTGAATTGGCATTGTATGATATGAATTGTGATCCAAATGAACGTAACAACGTGGCTTATGATCCGGCTTATAAAGAAATAGTGCAGTTGCTTCGTGTAAAAGCACAGAATATTTTTCTAGGAGATGGACGTTTAGAGGTTAATTGGAAGAAACCGAATGATGATCATTTTAGCAATTTTGCGGCGGGTGCTCACGATCGTAAACTAGTAGAACTTAGTCATGTAGCTAAACCAAGCTGTCGAGCTGTTTTTTAACTATCAGGAGTTTCAACTAGCGTATACGGTTTATATTTTTATCATCGTATAGTGTTAATCGAAAATGATCATAAGCTCAAAGCCATAAAATGTCATGGCTTTGAGCTTTTTATTATCAAGTTATTGTCTTATACACAATGGTATTAGTCGGGATAATTCACGTTAAATACGAGGGATTAACTGCTGGGGGATATCTAATTTTTTATCATCAGCACCTTTCGCAAAATTACTTAAAATATAGTGATTTTCTTTTGACCAATCAACTTCGATTCGGCCGTCACCTAGTACTATATTGGCGAGCTTGTGGCGAAACCAATTCGCTAAAGCTTGGTATTCTTTCTCGTTTGCTAAATTGTTGTGCTCTAGTGGGTCATATTTTAAATCGTAGAGTGATAATTCTACGTCTTCAACCGGCGCTTCTAACGCCCACTTTAGGTTTTCCCCTATTTTGTCGTTTGGAATAAATCCTTTAAACGGTCTAGTTCGCATTGAAAAACGAAAGCGTTCTGAGTGTAAATAAGCACGGTGGCCACTGATAACACTGATTTCTCCTAATGCGTATTGACGCTTTTTAGCTTTTCCATTAGCAACGTCAATTAAGTTGACGCCATCTAAATAATCAAACGTTTTGCTATTAACGTCAATACCTGCAAATGAGAGTATGGTTGGCGCAAAGTCAACAAACTCAATAATGTCTTGATTGACAATTCCTGCGGGTACCACTGATTTATCTGATGACACCACAATAACGGCATTATTGACTGATTGCTGCCATGGCGTGGCTTTACCAGTAATGCCATTTTCACCTAAATGCCAACCATGATCACCGATAGTATAAATGATCACCCAAGGTTGGTTATTTTGTTCACTATATTCTTTAAAAGCCGTTACAGCTTCACCGACTAATTCATCGCCATGGGCGGCAAAGGCATAATAATCTTGTATCGCCTGTTGCATTTCTTCATCATTTAACCCGTACATTTTTAGCGTTTGGTAATATTGCTGAAGTTGCGGTGGAAGTTTATCCAAATGCTTTTCATTGAATTTAGGTAAGTTATAGGTTTTATTTTTGAAGCGCTCTCGTACTGATTTAGGTGGTAAAACAGGTGTATGTGGAAAATGAAAACCTAAGTTAAGAAATAGCGGTTTGTTAGGATCGACACCGTGGCGAGATAAACCTGCTAACGTTTTATATTCTTTGTTAGCATTGCTTAAATAGCGACGTAATTCGGTGACGATATTAGCATCAATGGTTTGATCTTTAGGATTGGGGTTTTCGCCCCCAATAATTGTTTTATTACTAGCACGTGTATGTGCACGAAGTAGGTCAAATTCTTTGTCGGTGTCTTCTATTGCTTTGATGTCTTCTGCGTTCAGTGGCGCGTTATTTCGGCGAACAAAATAACTGCGCTTTTTACCATCAGGATATACAACCACTTCAGTTAATCCCACAGGAATGGAATTACCAGCTTTATCGCCATAATGGGCTTTTACAAAAATATCTCCAATGTCATATTTTTGTAAGTCATGTTTAAAATGCACTCGGGTTTCAAATTGTTTCGGATTTTTATAAAACCCTTGGCCAGGCCCCCATCGAAAAAAGTAATGATCTTCTTTACCAAACATGGCGGTGCCATAGCCTGCGGCTTGCAGGTGTTCTGATACTAATGGCTTCGAAAAGTCAGGGGCATTATGTGATAATTCAAAGGCATAACGACCGCTTCTAAAAGGGTATCTACCTGAGTGCATTGATGCACGCGAAGGTGCGCAAACCGGTGAGTTGGTAAAGGCTTGCGTGAATAACACACCTTGTGCAGCCAGTTTGTCAGCGTTAGCTGATTCAACATAACCTAATGGGCTTTGTTGACTGTTATAAACGGCTTTATTGTATGACGCGATTGAATCAGGGCGATGATCATCGGTGATAATCCATAAAATATTGGGTTTAGCTTTCGTTAAGCTATTGTTAGCCGTCGTGTCAGTTGGAGCTACCGAATTTTGCTGGCAGCCGGTTATTAACATCAATAAACTAATTTTAGCTACATAACTGGTTGAATTTAAGAATTTATTAAGCATATTGCCACTCTTTTTTATAAGATTTATTTTTTACCAAAACGTCGTTGATACAGTTCTTGATGTACACTTTTTGCCGCATTAACTAAATGCGGAAAAGGAATATCTGTCATGGTCACAAACCCCACGTTATAGTTTTCGCCATCATGCGCGCGGCCAGTCAGCGGAGAATCAATATATTGAAACCAATGAGCGCCAACAATGTAGGGGTTATCAATTGCGGTATGCATATAATCTCGGAACATATCTGCCCGTACTTTTTGGTTAGGTGCATGAATTATTCCTGGATTAGGATGACCAATATCCGTTGCGCCAATGTGGAATTCACCAATAATAACCGGTGCATCTAATGCTTTTAAAAAATCCCAAGTCATGTTGTCTAAACCTTCTCGGTAATAATTGTAGCTAACTACATCAGTATATTTTTTAGCTGCTTGGCGAGCTTCTGGTGAGGTACCCCAAGTGGTAAATCGTGACCCCATATACATGTGATTTGGCATTACATCTTTAATGGCATTTTTAACCACGCTGAAGTATTCGTCAGCGTAAGTTTGTAGCAGCCAACTAATATCGTTTAACATTGCGCTATTGTAGTTATCATCGTTTTTATAGTTGACCCCATCGGCAAGTGCTTGCCAAGAAGGTATAGATTTTTGCCATTGCTGATTTAATGCTGCTATGTGTTGATATTTATCTTTCAGCATTTTGACAAAAACGGCTTTTGTTGGGCTTTCTTGCGCACTTTTTGATAAAGCATCAAAAACAATACCGTAACGTTTAATTGCTGGTGCCGATCCTCCCCAACTTTGTTCATTGTCAATAAACACACCTACACACCAAGGGCTATTGTTAACTTCTTTTGCGATCACTTGCGTTGTGATTTTAGCGCGGCGGACAAATTCAGGATCAAATACATCAGGCATTTTTCCCCAAATATCAAAACCAGAACTCAGTGTTTTAAAATCACCAATAATCCAGCCATTGGCAAAATAGGGCATTTTTTTGTTGCTGTAAAACATCGGATCTGTCCAATTACCAAATGAAGTAAAGCCCCAATCTACCATGCGATCTAACGTTACATCATGCCAGTTTTTTAAGTATGATTGTGGGCTTGATTCGCCATAGCGACGTTCTAAATTAGCTTGGTAAAAACTGAACACTTCACCATGCGGCATTGGACCTTTGTGCGCTTTTCGGCGATAGCCATAATGATTGGCTAATTCATGGTCATAATCGGGTAGCCATTCAAACATATTATGGCGCTGCTGATTGGCGATATAACTTGTTTTTTGCGCTTCACGGTAATTTCCACTTATGCCTTGTGAGTCTTCAGGGGTAACATCATTAGGATCAATCAAGCGTACTGATTCATCATGGTAATCAACACCGGTAAATGTTGATGTATTAGACATTCTTGCGTTAGCAATACCGCTAGAAAAATATAAATAACCTTCAGGATCAATTAATGCCCATTTACCGTCGACTTTCTGAGTTCGAAAATAGCCAGTTGCATGATATTTTTTACCCTTTTTCCAGCCGCCAAATTGGCTGCGTTCAGGCCAGCCAGGGGAGTTTTTAAGTTGTGATAATTCGTTATCTGCGTATTGTTTAAGTTCTTCGGTTGAGGTGACTTTTAATGGGAAATCAATATCTGCCCGTTGACCAAACTTATCTACAATCTTGGTTAAATACTCTTTATTGGCACTAGGCGTTGTTTCAAAACGTAAATTATCAATAACAACTTCTGTTGGTTTTATTTGTGTTTCGGTATAAATTTTTATCGCATAAACTTGGCTAAAATCAATAATCGCTTTTCCGCCACGAATCGGCATTTTACGTGCAGCTGTTTTAAAGGCCGGTGGGGTGTCACGTAAACCGGTATCATGATCTAATTCAAAGCCTTTTAACTCAAAATACAGGGTGACTGTTTCACCTTTGTCTACAGCAACAGTTCGTCGTTGTGTTTTGCCTTCTACCCCTGTGATATTGGTAGATAGCATGATTGAACTATTACCTGTATTTCGAACATCATACATAAAAGCATTATTGCCAAGCTGAGTTGTAGACCAAGGTTGTTTGGGTGTTAGGATGATGCCTGATGAACTATGCTCAGTGGAAAATTTAATGTTTAGGGCATTACCATCAAGTGCGTTTTCTTGCACACTCACTTGTGCGTTTAAAACTTGTAAGTTTTCGGGTAATTGCAAGGCATTAAAATTAGCAACCATCACTTTGTTTGGTGGGGGATTTTTATTATCTACGCTTTGATCGCAGGCAGATAACAAAAATAGTAGGCTACTGCCGAAAATTGTATATTTTATGTAAGAACTGATTGATGTTTTCAAATTAATCACCTAGAAAAATAAGCTTTCTAGATATTGTATTGGTAACAAAAAAGTGACACATAAAAAATAAATTTTATCAGTAAGTTTTTTTATTTTCCCTTAATTGTAATCTTTGCGATTGCTCTAAAGCGCTCTGCAAACCTAATTATTAGCAAACTCGGCAATTCCTGCTCAAATTTAAATATTCAAAGGTAGTATTTAATTTTGAATTCACTGAATTATACAGTGATGAAAAGCTCACGGCGGCTTTAATAATACTCATTTTATAGCTCATAAAGATACTCTCCATAAAACAATATCAACTCTTGAGGTCGAGCTATTTTTTCATCATAAATCATTTTAAATACCCATATGTTAAATTAAATATAAATAACATGATTTAAATATTAAACTTGTGGTGTTAGTATGTGAGCAAATTGAACTTTAATATCATACTCATATATTAGGTATTTTAACGTGTATAAATCAATAATTAAAAAAACAGCTGCTTATATTCACACGTATATTTTTTTAATGTGCCTTTTATCTATTACTTTTATGAGTAATTCGGTAAGCGCTGAATTTCTTCCAGGGCAGAAACTGAGTTTTAATGACGACTGGCTATTTCACAAAGGTGAAGCGAAAGGCAGTGAGAATGTTGAGTTTGATGATTCATTATGGCAACCAGTAACAATTCCCCACGATTGGGCTATTGAAGGGCCTTTCGAACCTAAGTTTAATGCCCGCAATGGCGGTTTACCTTTTCATGGCACTGGTGTTTATCGAAAACATTTTCAGATTGATAAACAACATAAAGGTAAGTTAATTAGTGTTGCTTTTGATGGTGTAATGTACAACGCCCATGTTTATATTAATGGGCATTTTTTAGGTAATCGCCCATTTGGTTACATTGGTTTTGAATATGAATTAAGTGATTATTTAAAATATGGTGAGCAAGATAATGTGCTTACTGTCGCTATGTCGCCTGAAGACTTAAGTGCTCGTTGGTATCCAGGAGCCGGTATTTATCGTGATACTTGGCTTGAAATAAATCATCCTATTCATATTAAGAACAATGAAACATTTATTTCAACCCCTGAGATAACATCAAAAAAAGCAACAATTTCAGTTAGTACTATTATTAGCAATAAAACTAACGTTAGTGATGTTGTCGTCGTCAACAAAATCATTAATGCGCAAGGTAAAACGGTGGCAAATACGACCACTACCGCTTTATCTCTTGATGCAAACCAAGAACAATTGATTAACAGTCAGCTGATTGTTAATAAGCCTATTTTATGGGATATCGCTAATCCTTATTTGTATAAGGTACATACTCAATTATGGCATGGGGAGCAATTAGTTGATGTTCAAATTTCTCCTTTAGGGATCCGCACGCTTGAATTTACGGCTGATGATGGTTTTCACTTAAATGGCCGCCGCGTACAAATTCAAGGGGTTTGTTTGCATCATGATAATGGGCCATTAGGCGCAATTGCCAATAAGCGAGCGATTGAGCGTAAATTAGAAATTATGAAAGCGATGGGAGTTAATTCGGTACGCACCTCTCATAACCCACCATCACCTTTATTGGTTGAACTGGCCGATAAAATGGGGATTTTATTACAAGTAGAAGCTTTTGATGTCTGGAAAATTCAAAAACAAAGTGTTCACAACGCGTATAACAAATACTTTGATGAATGGCATGAACGAGATCTTCGCGACATGATCAAACAGTTTCGTAATAATCCATCGGTAATTATGTGGAGTATTGGCAATGAAATTATGGAACAAAGAGAAAAAAATGGTGCTGTTGTTACTAAAAAACTGACCGATATTGCCCATGATGAAGATCCCACTCGCTTAGTAGCTGCGGGTTTTAATAATCATGGTGGAGCAATTAAAAACGGATTAGCCCATGAAGTTGATATTGCAGGCTTTAATTACAAACCACTTAATTATCAAGATATTCACCAAAAACATCCTAATTGGCGATTATTGGCCAGTGAAACGTCATCAATTACTAGCACGCGGGGGAAATATCACTTTCCGGTCGAAAAATATAATACCCATGACTCTAGATATGTGACTAGTTACGATATTGTTGGGCCGTCTTGGGCATACCCACCAGATATTGAATTTGAATATTTAGCGAAAAACCCTGCAGTGATGGGGGAATATATGTGGACTGGATTTGATTACCTTGGTGAACCAACACCCTATGGCGGCAAAGATCATTCGGGTAATGGCTATTGGAATAAAGACTGGCCAGTACGTAGTTCATCATTTGGTGCTGTAGATTTGGTTGGTTTACCTAAAGATCGTTTTTATCTTTATCAAAGCCAATGGACTAAAACGCCGATGGTACATGTTTTACCCCATTGGAATTGGGAAAACATGCTAGATGAAACTATCCCTGTTTATGCTTATACCAATGCTGAAGAAGTTGAACTTTTTGTTAATGGCAAATCTATGGGCAAAAAAATAAAAGGTATTGATAAAGCGGAGTTGTTGGTTGATTTTTTACGCTGGGAGCAACTTGGCCAACAAAATTATCAAACCCCTTATCGCCTTCGTTGGGATGTCAAATATCAACCAGGTAGTTTAAAAGTGGTGGCTTATACTAAAGGCCAAATTGTCGCAGAAAAAGAGATACATACCGCAGGCTTACCTGCCGCTGTGGCTTTGTCACCAGATCGCACAGAGTTAACTGCTGATGGACAAGATTTGTCTTACATTACCGTTAACATCGTTGATAACAAGGGTAATTTAGTACCAACGGCTGAAAATAAAGTGAGGTTTTTTGTTGAAGGTGCGGGTGAAATTGCTGCCGTTGGTAATGGCGATTCAGCGAGTTTAGCCTCATTTAAAACTGATCACCGTCGAGCATTTTCCGGTCAAGCAATGTTGATTGTTAAAACCTTAAAAGGCAAAGCCGGTCAGATTAAAGTAAGAGCATATTCCGATCGCTTAGCCGAGCAACAAGTCATACTTAATGCAAACTAAATAAATTTAAACATATACATAAACACGAACATGTAGTGTCGTTAACTGACACAATTACATGACTAATAACGACCTAAAACTGGATATTAAAATATGAAAAAAACATCCATTTCATTAGCTATTTGCTCATTATTTATGACCTTGTCAGGTTGTAATGACGGTGATAAAACAGAAACAACATCAAATGCCACACAGCAGAATGCAGCAGTTGTAACCTCTGCCGAGCCTAAACCTTTTTATAGTGAAGATTGGGACGACCTCGCTAGAGTGAATGGACAACCAGATTGGTTTCAAGATGCCAAGCTTGGAATTTATGCCCATTGGGGGCCAGTCGCTACAGCAAATATCGGCATGAAACCTGGTGCCGGTTGGTATGGCTTAAACCTCTATATGGATAAAGTCTATGACTGGAAAACCGGTATCATTAGAACGAATGAGCAAAATCCAGAAGGTTTTCCTTCACCTATTTTTAAACAACATAAAGAAAAATACGGCCATCCGGCTGAATTTGGTTATAAAGATATGATCTCTCGGTTTAAACCGACAGGTTTTGATGCTCAAGAATGGGCGGAATTATTTAAAGCATCAGGGGCTAAATTTGCCGGCCCAGTTGCTATGCATCATGACAATTTTGCCATGTGGGATAGTGAAGTTACTCGTTGGAATGTTAAAGATTTTACCGGTATTGATGTTACCGGTCAGCTTAAAGAATCCATTGAAGGGCAAGGAATGAAATTTTTAACCTCATTTCATCATGCATTTACTTGGATTTATTATGCCAATGCTTATAAATTTGATGCGACGGCTGAAACTTCAGATTTATATACGGATCAACACGAATTAACTGATTTTAAACCGACCAAACGCTTTCATGATGAATGGTTTGCTAAACTCAAAGAAGTTGTTGATAACTATCAACCAGATGTTGTTTGGTTTGACTGGTGGGTGGAAGAATTAGACGAAGCTTACCGTAAAAAGTTTATCGCTTATTATTACAACAAAGGTAAAGAGTGGGGTAAGGATGTTGTTGTTAGCTATAAAAACACGTCTTTTCCAAAAGCTACAGGCGTGTATGACTACGAGCGCGGTCGACCTAAAGAATTAAAAGATACTTTTTGGATGACAGACACCTCGCCAGGAGCTTGGTTTTATCGCCAAGATGCTAAGTTTGTCACGCCAAACGAGATTGTTGATATTCTGATTGATATTGTTGCCAAAAATGGTTTGATGTTACTTAATGTCCCGCCAAATCCTGATGGTTCAATTCCGCAAGAAATCAAAGATATGCTAAAAGAAATGGGACATTGGCTAGCAATTAATGGCGAAGGCATTTACGAAACTCGTCCGTGGCGCGTTTTTGGTGAAGGCCCAACTCGTATTCGTGGTGGTGGTCATAAAATTGAAAAACAAAAAATTTCGTATAACCAAAAAGATATTCGTTTTACCAAAAAAGGTGACGACACCCTTTTTGCCTTGGTGATGGATGTGCCGACAGAAGATATTTTAATAGAAACCTTAAGTACTAATTTAAGTGTACTTAACGGCGACATTCAAACGATTCGTTTATTAGGTAGTGATGAAACGGTTAAATGGTCACGAGATAGCCAAGGTTTACATATTGAAAAACCTCAAAACATTCCTAGTGATTTTGCGTTGGTATATAAAATATCGTTGGTGAAAGAAGCTGAATGGGGCATCGGCGGTGAAGATGATCCAACCTAAAACTTACCTATAATTTTAGCGCTGGTTCAGCGCTTTTTTTCACAATGTGCGGTAAGCGTTTATTTATGCTTTTTAACGCTTACTAGCTTTGCTTTGTAGAAGTGTTTTGAATTAGGACTATGTTAACTATTTTAATTAATTGACCAAGAAAAATATGAATAAAACTATATACATAATGAAGTTTATTTTTTTTGTTTTGCTCCTAACATTAAGTGATAGGTTGTTAGCCGAAGGGCTTAATGAAAAAAAGCGACCGAACGTCATTGTTATTATTACCGATGATCAAGGTTATGGTGATATGTCGGTACATGGTAATCCTGAGCTGCAAACGGTTAATATTGATCAACTTGCCCATGATAGTGTCAGGCTTGATAATTTTCATGTTGATCCAACATGTTCTCCAACACGAGCAGCATTAATGACCGGTCGTTATGCTACACGGGTAGGTGTTTGGTTAACGTTTGGTGGTCGTAATCATCTCTATCGTGACGAAGTTACCATGGCGGATATTTTTAAGTATAACGGCTACAACACTGCCATTTTTGGTAAATGGCATTTAGGTGATAATTACCCGTTTAGACCGAACGATCGAGGTTTCGATTATTCGTTTATTCATCAAGGAGGGGTTGCTGGCGAAGTGCCAGACTATTGGGGTAATAATTATTTTGACGACACTTATTTTGAAAATGGAAAACCGATAAAAACGCAAGGTTACAGCACTGATGTGTGGTTTGATAAAGCAAAAGCGTTTATTGATAAACATGATCAAAAGCCATTTTTTCTTTATCTTGCGGTTAATACGCCACATGGACCATTTAACGTCGAAAAGAAATATCGTCAGCCATATATTGATGTCGGTATTCCAGATATGCGATCGCGTTTTTATGGCATGATCCAAACAATTGATAATAATGTTGGCCAGCTTCGTCAATATTTAGCGTCTAACAAACTTGCTGAAAATACATTAATTGTCTTTATGACTGATAACGGGACCACTGCCGGTTACGAAGGCCCAACTTTAGGCTATCCTAACAGTGGTTATAATGCCGGTATGCGAGGCCGTAAAACTTCTGCATATGAGGGGGGACACCGAGCAGCAGGCTTTATTTTTTGGCCAACAGGCAATTTAAAACATGGTGAGGTATTGCCGGAATTAACTTCACATATAGACTTATTGCCTACTTTTGTCGATATGTTTGATTTAACATTGCCACAGCCGATTCAATTTGATGGTATGAATTTATCACCCCTGATTCAGCATAGTGAAAAGGTCGAACAATCTAAGCTAGCGGCAATAAATGAGCGGACAATTATTGTGCATAATCAGGCGCGATTTGGTCAAAAACTTGGAGAAGGGCTGCCAATCAAAGATAAAGACTTTGCGGTGATGACAAATCGCTGGCGGTTAGTAGGAAATCAGCTTTTTGATATAAAAAATGATCCTAGTCAGAAAAGTGATATTTCAGCAAAACATTCAGAGGTTGTTGTAAGTTTAAAACAACAATATGAACATTGGTGGCGAGACGTTACTGCTAATGTTCGTTATGCGCCCACGGTGATCAATCCATTAAAGCAGCATACAACTCTTTTAAATAGCCAAGCCTGGCATGGAGAAAAGGTGCCTTATGATCAGCAACATGTTAGAAGTGGCTTTCAAGGGCAAGGTTATTGGGATATTAAGGTTGAACAAGCGGGTGAATATCAAATTGAATTAAGGCGCTGGCCACGAGAATCGGGTTTACGTTTTAAAGATAGTTATCAAAATCCTACTGATATTGAAGGCTTAGATCACAACTTTGCACTTTATGCTTTACCTGAAAAACGTTTCATACCAGCACAAGCACAACTTGTGCTCAATAATAAGTTGAAGGTTAAGAATATTCATAGCAATGATAAAAAAGCCACTTTTGATATTATCTTAAGTGAAGGCGTACATAACATAGAGGGCTTATTTATTACCGAAAAAGGTGAAAAGTATGGTGCTTACTATGTGTATATTTCGCCTAAATAAATGTTTATCACAAGCTCAGTAGAAAGTGGAAAATTTCTGGGTTGCATGGTACATAAACTCGTTAACATTCGAATTAACGAGTTTATGTTTTTCAAGATTAAAGTTATTTGCTTGTGTCTTCAAGCTTCCACACTCTCACCCAATCGTACTGTGTAGTGCGTTCATCCCAAGTACCGCTCGCAATTAAGCCGCCATCTTCAGGTACTGGATTCCAGTCATAAGTTTCAATTGCCATTTGGATCCACATTGAGACATTAAAGTCAGTGGGAGGAGTAATGCTATAAGCGTATTTACCGTCAAGATAAAAACGTACTTCGTTAGGCGATTTCCACCACGCACCGTAAACAAAATAACGGGACGAGTTTTTTTCGTTTAATGTAATGCTATTTTCTTTTTGAATACGTTTTTGACAGGAAGTTGAACGGTGAAACGCATTTGAGTGAAAAATATGATCGAAGTCTTTTGCCCACTTTTCGGCATTGGCTGTAACCCGACCAACGTTTTCTTGAATATCTAATTCATGCTTTGTAGTACAGTCTGAGTTTTTAGACATTAACCAAAAGGTAGAAGACATTTCGCTTTGGTTAGCTTTCATTCTGGTTTCATAATACCAACCTGCTTGACCAGGGTTAATGGAACGAACAATCGCACCTTGGTACAAAAACTCTTTGCCTTTGATCACTCGAGGAGAGGGCAGCTTCGAGACAGTAACTTGTAATTTTCCGTTTGCTACATTAATAGCTGAAGTATCGAATAAGCCGGGCGGTCGTCCAATCCACATCCAACCGTTGCCCACTGGCTCAGCCTGCCACTTGTTTAAATCTAATTTATCACCGTTAAATTCATCCGACAAATTAGCGACAGAATGCCAGGTGGTATTTGCTGGTTTAGGATCTTGTCCTGTTTGAAAATAAGGAGCAGCGCTAACTGCACTGGTAATTGAACTTAGCCCGAGTACTACCAAAGCAGGTGATAATTTTTTTGTAAACTTACTAACTTTCATTTTTAACATATTTATCTATTACAATATTGTGTTTTGTTAACTGTAATTAATTTTAAATATGAAAGCAAATAATTATTTATAAATATTATTTTTTGGGAAAAATTATCGCCTGTATACTGGTTGTTTTAGCTAAGGTTAATTAAATCTCTCTAACCCAAATATTTCTGAAACTAATCTCACCATTGTGATCTTGTAATAATATTGGTTTGCAACCATGGGCGTTGAAATACTCCGCTTTTCCTTTGTACATTGTGGTGCCTTGTATTTCAAAGTGGTCTTGGATCAAGACACCATTATGTAATACGGTAATATTTGCGGGTTTAGTTAACTCACCGGTATTATTAAATTTTGGTGCACGAAAAATTATGTCGTAACTGTTCCATTCGCCACTAGGTGATATAGCGTCAACTAGCGGAGCGGCTTGTTTGTAAATAGAGCCAGCTTGACCATTTACGTATATTTTTGTGTTATAAGTGTCTAGTATTTGTACCTCATAACGCTCTTGTATTTTAATGCCACTATTGGCGTGCCTAGGGGCGTCCTTACGGCGCTCACTTGGTTTTGGAGAACGCCACTCTAAATGCAATTGCATGTCACAAAAGCTTTGTTTAGTGATTATTGAGCCGGTTTTGGGTTTCACTGTTAGGCTGTTGTTTTCGTAGCTCCATTTAACTGGCTTACCATTAGTATGTTGCCAATATCTGTCAACATCACTTGCTTGTTGTAGCAAGGGAATGGCATCGGAAGGTATTGGTTTTGTGTCGATTTTTTTAGGGATAGGCTCCCATACTTCAGTTAATTTTGGATCAATGTTATTAGCATATGTACTCGTCGTTAATATCAGCCCTGTTAAGGCAAGGGTTGTTTTAAAATGTGATTTGTTATTATTTGTCATGATGTTTTTCGTTCTCATTTGGGATTTTTAAGGTAACTTATTAAGGTTATATCTCAGTACATGCCCCATAAGAGGGTTATTATTTTTGTCAGTTACGTTTGGTAAATCAATGGTATAAAGATAACCAGCGGTTAACTTAGGAACTGAGACCTTCAGCGTTTTGTTGTTAATTAAATTCAGATCTTGAGCTTGTATTTTTTGTAGATCGGCCTTTTCAGAACCATAGTTAGCGTGGTAATGATAACGGTGTTTGGTAATGTTTATTGTTTCTGGTAATTGGCTAAGTGGTTGATTAAAACTTATTTCGAAGCCATCAGAGAGCAGTATTACTTTGTTGACGATGAATATATCGTTTGTTTTTTTACTGATTTTCAGCAAGCCTTCATCACCGGCCCAACCAAGATGCACTTTACCTACCCACAAATCTCCTTCCGGTGAAAAGTCTAATCTGAAATTACCTATGCCAAGTTCATCACCACTAATAAACGGTATTAATGTGCCTTGCATTAGACCTGTTTGGGGATCAGGCAAAAAACGAATAAGGTTATTAATATTCATATCACCAATGATTAATTCACCTTCAGGTAAGCCAAATAATTCAGGTTTAACCGTTGCTAAGGGCTGAGTTGGCGAATTAGCTAGTTCACCTTGTGGAAATAAGGCGGCAGCCGGTTTACGGATATTAATTAAGTCTTTGGCGGTGACATCTTGATGTTTAATTTTCCAGTTTTTCTGCCAATGTAATGAGGCGGGGTGGCCAGCAAAGTCACCTTGATTAATTTGATGGAGTGGACTCGTGCCAATCCAATCGCCTTGATTATCTGTGACCCAAAGTTTGTCTTGCGGATCAATATAGATTCCAGCGGGTGAACGAAAGCCTGAAGCAAAAGGTTCAGCAGAGCCGTCAGGCGATATTTTTAATATCCAACCACGATAAGGAACACAAGAAAACATACGAGTGACATTTTTTCTAAAGCCGTCTAACCATTGTTTAAAGTCATGCCACTGACGCATTTTGTTTTCTGGTGGGCACATATCACTGTATTGGCCACGGATATATTGATTTATGCCGTTAAAATTAGAAGCTACGTTAAGTGAAATGTAATAATTGCCTTTGCTGTCAACGGCTGGACCAAAAGCAAATTCGTGATAGTTACCCGTCATACCAAAATCACTGTAAACAGTTTGATAAAGATCCGCTTTACCATCGTTATTTTTATCAATAAGTCGGGTAAGCTCGGGCATTTGCATAACGACAAATGTGTTTTCACTTTCCTGTACTATGCCTAAAGGTTGGTGTAAACCTGTCGCAAAGGTTTGCCAAGTTTGCTTTTTGGGATGATACAGAACGACATCTCCACTAATTGTGGTAAGTGCAATTCTGCCGTCTTTTAATGCACTCAAACCACTGATTTGAGGATCAATTGTTTTTGGGTAATCAACTCGTTCAATATCGTAATAGTCTAACCAATTGCTCTCTTTTGCTTGAATTTCGCCTTGGGTGAATACAAGTAATGTTATAAGTAAAGTGAAAAGGCTGATAAATAATTTCATAGTAATCTTACCTCGATACTAAAATTGGCGGCGTCTTTAGCTGTTAAATGCAATGTGCTGTTGATCAATTTGCCCTTGCTTACAAAAATTTTGCTTGGTGAGTTATTCAAGGTTTGATGGGATAAATCGAGCGTGATTTTTTTGTTTTTATCGGCGAGTCCCTTGATCTGGAAATTACGCTTAAAGCTATTTGAAGTAGCACCAAGAGTGATCTGTTCGATAACTTTTATATCTCCAACTTGGTATTGAAACTTTGGTGCGCCATTGATCAACTCGTATCCTTTGAAAAGGATTGGTTTATTTTGGGCAAAAGAAAATCCTGAGCCATCATTCTCTAAATACAAAATTTGTTGCTTATTTTCTTCTCGTTTTTTTTCACCGTTAAAGTTAGCGTGAGTGGGATAAGCGTAACGTACCTTGCCGATATAACTGTCCCAAACAACAGACAATTGAGGTGTTAAGCTTACGACAATGGAAGCTGGGTTTGTAAACGGTAAAACGCCTCGTTTAACGTAGGGAAACGGTTTTGCGGGAGGCTTGAATGGGGGAAATTTCGGTTTGTTTTGCTGTTCTTTGACATGCTGACTGACGGTGAGTATATAGTTATGGATTTCAGTGATGGTTTCTTTGCTTAAATGTCCCATAGGAGGCATTTGTATGGTGTCAGGATTTATCTTACCCGGTGATTGAACCCAAGATATAAAAGCATCCTCTTTTTCAGTTGGGTAGTTATCTCTTATGTAAACGAGTGAAGGACCGGTATTAAATTTGTCAAGTGAGTGACATGCATTACAATTTTTTTGAAAAGCCAACTTTCCTTTTTGGATCGCAGAGGCGTTGGCTGAAAAAACTCCACACAAGGTGAATGTTAGTAACAGGGCGAGAATATTACTTAACGAGTATTTTAAAATCATTATTTACTCTTAAAACTATTAATGGTTAGTGAAATTCAATACACTAGCTTGTTAATAACAAGGTAGGAAAAATTATTACCTTGCTGCTGGTTTTGGTTTAATGTTCGTCATTTTACAAACCAGATAAAGATTACCGTGCTTTTAAGAAATAATAAGTAAAAACTGATATTTAACCGTAACTTGGGCAGTTAATTTAACTGTTATATAACATGAATAATTCACAAGATTTAGCTGATTTACCTAACAAAACTGCCATCATTGAACAGCTAGACAGAATTAAAAATAGTAAAGCTTTTGCGCGTTCAAAAATTAATTGTAAATTGCTTAATTTTTTAGTGAATTACTACCTACAATCGTTAGGTGCTGAGGGCTCAGCTAAAGCGCCGAAAGAATTTGAAATTGCGACTGAAGCCCTGAATAAAGCGGCCGACTTTAACCCCGCAGAAGATGCATCAATTCGTGTTTATGTATCAAATTTAAGAAAAAAACTTGAAACTTACTATCAAAACGAGGGAGCGAATGAAACTTTTCAAATTACCATTCCCGCAGGTGGTTATGGTTTAGAGCTTAATTGGGTAGTTAAACAAGAACTCATGCCCATCAATAATAACAAAAAGGTTACAAGTGCTGCTTTTGTTAGAATTGCCATTATGTTATCTGTTTTGTTTAACGTCATTTTTATTGGTTATTATTTTTTATCTAGTAATTTGCAACCTCAGCCTCGTTTGCCAATTAGTTCGGATGAAATTCAAAAACAAACAGTTCGAGAACATGCGCTATGGCAGCCACTATTTGCTAATGGAAAGTCGACGTTAATTGTTATTGGTGATTTGTTTATGTTAACTGAGGTTGATCCTCAAACAAATATCCTTAGAGCAGTACGTGAATTTAGTATTAATTCAGATGAAGAATTTGAATCGTATTTACATCGTTTTCCAGGTAAAAGAGCGACGATAAACAAAGCTAATAGTGCATTTTTACTTAAAAATAGTGTTTTTGCCTTGCAGCATATTCTACCTTTATTTACTGAAAGTTCTCCGGCAACACTTCGATTAGCCTCAGAGTTAACTGCCACTGATCTTCGTGATTACAATATTGTCTATATAGGTTTATACAAATCATTAGGGTTATTAGATGCATATTTACAAGGATCTAATTTTGAAAACATTCCTCAGCCATCATCGCTTAAACACAGACGTTTAGAGCGTGTGTATACGGTGACGGGCAATTTACAACAGGAATATACAGACTATGGTAGTTTTGCTCAGTTTTCTGGGCCAAGTGGTAATTATTTTTACATTTTTGCGGGCTTTTCTGATGCCTCAGTCATTCAAATGGCTAAATATTTAACTCGTCTTCCACGTTTGACATCCGCTGAGTTTACTCAACACTTTCAGGCAGAAAACATGCCGAACAAAAATTTCGAGTTAATTTTTTCTGCTTCTAGTTTTAATCGCACCGATCTCGACTCAAATATTGTTGATAGTGGTTTATTAGATATTAAAGCTATTTGGTCTATGCCTAAGTAATTACAACTCAACGCTTGATTAATCTTATCCCTAGGGTCTATTTATCTTTGTTTAATAATTCAGCTGAGAGATAAAATCGTTTTAATCAAGGCAGAAATTATGTCGTTTAGTCATCTAAACCAATAATTTTTAACGCCGAGTAAAGCGATTTTAGCCTCAGCCCACAGGGCAATGGCTATTTTTTGCGCTAGCTGCATTAGAATTTCACTCATTTGGAATTCACGCATTTGGAATAAGCAAACAACCTTCATTATGCTTTGCTATCACTTAAAATAGCCTATTGCTGAAAATATAAACAAAGATTAACAGACCCTAGAGTATTTGAAATCTAAAAGCGCCGTTCTGGCGTTTAAAACATCTAGTAACTTTTGTGTAAATTCTTTATTATTGTCAGTCATAAGTAGTCATAACAATTAATTTTTAATCTCGTTAAGTCATATTGTTTCGTTATTAAATAATTGTCGACCAAGTGTTCATAATAATATCTATTTACAATGGGAACTATAATGATAAAAAACATCTTTCAATTCATGCTGATAATCATGTTGTCAGCATGTACGAGTGGCGAGTTACAAAAACTTGAAACTGATACTCTAGCACCTAACAATTTATTGGTTGAGGGTAATCCAACACCGTTAAATGTGCATAACAGCGCGCCAAGATTTTCTTGGCACGCAAACGTTAAACAACAATTTGCTTATCAAATTCAAGTGGCCAGCACAGTTGAATTGTTAAAAAATCAAGACATTGATCTTTGGGACAGTGGCAAAGTAAATAGTGAAGTGTCGTTAAATATTCCTTATCAAGGCAAAGCTTTAGCCGCAAACCAAAAAGCGGTTTGGCAGGTTAGAGTTTGGGCTGTCGGTGAAGAGCAGCCAACAGCATGGAGTGCTTTAAGTTCATGGGAAATGGGGCTGGTCAATAAAACAGACTGGCAAGCTCAATGGTTGCAAGTAAAAAACAGAGTAGTTGCACAAGAAACAGAGCAAACTTTAGATTGGATGATGAATGCAGCAGGTGTTCATCCAAATATCACAGAAAAACTATCTAAAGGTAAACACCAAACGCAATTGGGTGTAGTTGAACAATTAAAACAACAACCTACTGCCAGTTTGTTTAGACACGAGTTCCGTACTAAAACTGAAAACCAATTAGTTCGTGCTAAATTGCATAGTACAGCGGCCGGTTATTATGAAATCTATATTAATGGTAAAAGGGTTGACGACAGATTAATGGATCCGGGTCAAACCGACTATGATAAGCGAATTTTATATAACACAGATATTGTCACTGATTTACTCGCATCAGGCCAAAATACCATTGCTGTTCATTTAGGTAGCGGTTGGTATGACGAAAATATTGCTTTTAGCCGTTGGAACAACCCAGATCAAAAATCAACTAAAAAAGTTAAAAAGACCTTATCTTACGGTCAGCCTAAGTTTATTGCTCAGTTAGAGCTAGTGTATCAAGACGGCTCAACCCAATTAGTGACATCTAATCAGGACTGGTTAAGCCACCCATCACCTATTTTAAAAGAAGGTCTGTTTTCTGGTGAGTTATATGATGCGAATCAAGCTGTAAAAGGCTGGAATTTAAATAGTTCAGCAACGAATAAAATTAATGTGTCAGCTTGGCAACCGGTAGAAGTGTTAGAAGAATGGCCAACTAAAGTATTAGAGCCCCAATTATTACCGGCAATTAAAGCAGTTAAAGAATTAAAGCCGGTTAAATTATATCAGCCAAGAAAAAATGTATGGGTGTTTGATTTTGGCCAAAACTTTACTGGCGTCCCTACGGTTAACCTTAAAAAATTAGGCTTAAAACCAGGGCAAGCAATTCATTTACGTTATGGTGAATGGGCAGACATTTACGGTAATTTAAGCCAAAAATCAGGTGGCGGTGCACCATTACTTAAGCAAGCAGATACTTATATTGCGTCAAATGACGACAGTGACGAATGGACACCGACCTTTACTTGGCACGGTTTCCAGTATTTAGAATTAACCGGTATCGATTTTGAGCCGGCACTGGATGTTGTTAAAGGCCACCTCGTTCGTAGCTCAGTTGAAATTGCCGGTCAATTTAAAAGTTCAAATCAATTAGTTAATCGTGTTCATGATATGGCGTTATGGAGTTACGAAGGTAACCTAATGGCTGTACCTATGGATTGTCCAATCCGTGAACGTGCGGGTTGGACAGGTGATGCCCATGCTGCGCTGATCACGGGTAACTATAACTATAATATGCAAAACTTCTGGGAAAAATACCTAGGAGATTTTCAAACGGCAACTTATGTTGCACCTGCAATTGTGCCAGGTAAGCGTACGCATGGTGGTAATTATGATTGGGCGGTAGCTGAAGTGATCATCGCTTGGGAGCATTACCGTCATCATGGTGATATCCAAGTGTTAGCCGATCAGTATTCAAGCATGCTTAAGTTTATGCGCTCGGCAGAGTCTAAATTAGATAATTCATTATTAAGAATGGGTTATGGTGACTGGTGTGATCCGGTATTAAAACCGGGTATGGGCAGAAAACGTTGTAATCCTGAATATACAACGCCAACTATTACTAGCTCTGCATTTTTAGCGCACGGCGCAGATTTAATGGCAAAAATATCAGGCTTGTTAGATAAACCTGAAAAAGTTGAGCATTTTACCAAATTATACCAACGCATTAGCGAGCAATTTAATAAAGAATTTTATGATGCGGAAACTGGTCATTACGGTAGTCAAACAGCCGATGCATTAGCATTACGCTTTGGTATAGCGCCAGAAGATAAACGTCAATCTGTCGCAGATGCTTTAAACAAAGATGTTGTTGAAAAATGGAATGGCCATGGTTCAATTGGTGCGTTAGGTCAAACTTACGTTTATTTAGCCTTAAGCGACTATGGTTATGGCGACACAGCATATCGAATCTTTACAGCAGAAGGTTATCCTGGCTATAAGTTTCAATTTGAAACATTAAAAGCTACAACTTTATGGGAGCGTAAAGGTGTATATGACCCTGAACTTGATCCAGAGCGTAAAAACCCACATGGCCGTTCGTTAAACCATCCATTCCATAGTGGTTATGACGGCTGGTTCTACGAAGGGATTGGCGGGATCAGACCTTTAGGCGATAATCCAGGTTATCAACATTTTCAGTTGAAACCCGTATTTCCGGTCGATTTAGACTGGGCTGAGGCAAGTTACAAAACGGGTTACGGTAAAATAGAAAGCAATTGGAAAAGGGATGGTAAATCAATTAAATGGCAATTTACTGTGCCGAATAACACCAGTGCGAAAGTTATTTTACCGGGTAAAGAAGCTCAAGTTTACCTAGCTGGTAAGCACAGTATTAGTATTGAGCAATAAAGTAATAAAGTTAAATTGTGGGCTTATTCTTTTTAAGCCCACACTTTCTCACCAGAACTAAGTTCTAAGATCCACAAAAGTATACTTTTAATTATATTTAACCTGTGTTCGGAATAAAAAATTAGCTAATAAATGTAATACAAATATTTTTGATGCTTTGCCTATTACAAGATAAATTTAAGCGGCAATAGCGAGTTCGCTTTGAGCTAAACATTGCTATAGCTTCCTCATACCCGGAAATGTATCGCAATTAAATTTAACACTTTAATAAGGATAACAGCTGCTGGAAAGCAAGTTATTTTCTCGAGTTTAAGTTATTTAATAACTTTTGTTATATAAATATTTAGCCGTTTAGCCAAGCGAATTAAGTTAGCTCGATCAAGGGTTAAATATTTTGCAGTTGCGCTCCAATTGTTGTTATTTGCCACTAGCGCTGAAGTTATTATATTTTTCTGAAAGTCATCAACAGCTTGCCTTAAATTTATATGTTGGTTGTTGGCGGTAAGTTCATTAATCTCATTTTCTATATCTTTCCCCTGTAAATCAGGAGCCGCAAGATCTGTATGAAGTTCATCACAATCGTTGATACTTAGCGTTACTATTCGTTTCTGTTTTTGTTTAGAAAACGCTTTTAAAGCGGCTCGGCTAAGTAAATGTTCTAACTCACGAACATTCCCTGGCCAATGGTATTTAGACAAGTATTGAATAACATCGGGCGTAGTTTTTAACTGTTTAATGCCGAGTTTACGTTTTATTTTTTCAATAAAAAAACCAGTTAACAAAGCAACATCACCCTCGCGCTCTCTCAGTGGTGGTACATTGATTGGATAAACATTTAATCGATGAAATAAATCAGCACGAAAATTGCCTTTTTTTACTTCTAATTGCAGATCACGGTTAGTGGCAGCAATAATTCGCACATTAACAGTAATGGTTTTATCTTGTCCAACGGCCTGAATTTCATTGCTTTGTATCGCTCTTAATAATTTACTTTGCGCGGTTAGAGGAAGCTCTCCTACTTCATCTAAAAATAATGTACCACCATCAGCAATAACAAACTTTCCTTCTCTGTTTTTGTCGGCGCCAGTGAATGCGCCTTTAACATGACCAAATAATTCACTTTCAATTAAATTATCAGGTAATGCAGCGCAGTTTACATAAATGATTGGTGCAGCATTTCGATCAGACTGTTGATGGATTTCATGAGCAACGATTTCTTTTCCTGAGCCACTTTCGCCTTGAATTAGTACATTATATTGTGAGGATGCAACTAAAGTGATTTCTTTCTTTAAGTGTAATATTTTTTCACTTTGACCAATTAATTCATTTTGTTCAACTACAACATTAGGTTGGCTTAACGCAGTAACTACTTGTTGTGAATGATAAATATTAAGTTCTAATTTTTCCAAGGTGAGTGCTGTATTTAAACTAACAGAAGCCATTGCCGTGATTAACTCTAATGTTCGTTCAGGGATATTATCAAAATTTCCTGGTGTTAAACTGTCTAAAGTTAATAAGCCGATCAATTGATCATTAAAATGCAAAGGTAATCCCATACATGCGTGAATAGGTAAATCACCATCATGCGAAATTAATAACCCGTCAAAAGGATCAGGTAAATCGCTGTCGCTTGGGAAACGAACAAATTTTTTTGACTGACATATTTTTTCTAAACGAGGGTGCTCTTTAATATTAAACCTTCTGCCTAATGTGTCTTTGCTTAATCCTTGTAATGCTAAAGGTACTAAATAATCACCTTTAACCGCTAACATCGTTACTGCTTCGCAAATAATTGTTTTTCTGATGGTGGATATTAGGTCATCAAATCGATATTTACTTGTAAGGGATTTCGTTAAATTTAATGAAAGTTCAATTAGGGCTGTCGAAGATATGTCGTTCATTAATGTTCCAATGCATAAATGGAATATGAATTATGTCAAATAGACACCTAAGAGTCAAAATGACACTTTTAATTTGTAGGTCAAATGGACACGTTGTTGTATTTTTTCTTCTGATGATTTCTCTTATCTTATTGATAATTAGTCAAAAAGTATTGTTGGCTTAACTCTTGTAATTACATTTTTAGCTCTATCACAGAACACTGAGCATTTCTTCTTTTTATCTCAGGCATATTATCAATTAATTATAAAGGAGCATTTAATGCTAACAACATCCCATATTGCAACCGTGAAAAGTACGATCCCCTTATTAGAAGCTGGTGGTACGGCAATTACCGAACATTTTTATAATCGATTATTTACACATAATCCGGAGTTGAAGCATATTTTCAATATGAGCAATCAAAAAACAGGTCGTCAAAAAACAGCGTTGTTTGAAGCTATTTTGGCGTATGCAAAAAATATTGATAATCTTGTGGTCTTAAAACATGCCGTTGAGCGAATTGCTCATAAACACACGAGTTTTCAGATAAAGCCAGAGCATTATGATGTGGTTGGTTTACACCTAATCGAAACTTTACGAGAGCTGTTACCGCAGCAATTTACTGCACAAGTTGAGTCTGCTTGGACTGCTGCTTATGGTGTGTTAGCGAATGTATTTATTAATAGAGAAGAGCAGCTTTATAGCGAGCGAGAAAATGCAAATGGCGGCTGGCGTGGTAAACGCGCTTTTTGCTTGGTTGAAAAACATCAAGAGTCGGCATTAGTTACTAGCTTTGTTTTTGAACCGATTGATCAACAACCAGTGATCAATTATCAAGTAGGTCAATACATTGGCATTGAATTAACACCTGAACATAGCGATTATGTTGAAATTAGGCAGTACTCACTTTCAGATAAACCTAATGGAAAAAGTTATCGTATTTCAGTTAAACGAGAAAGTGGTTTACATAACGGGTTGATGTCTAATCATTTACATGACAATTTAAAAGAAGGCGATTTAGTCGATTTACATGCCCCTGCGGGTGATTTTTTCTTTGTTGATCGCTCATCACCTATAGTTTTAATATCAGCAGGTGTTGGTATTACGCCGATGCAAGCGATGCTTGAAAAATTAGCAGAAGAAAAATATCAATACCCGCTATATTTTCTTCATGCGTGTGAAAGCGCATCTGAACATTCGTTTGAACAACGTACAAAATTACTTTGTGATGAAAATAACTGGCAATATCATACTTGGTATAACACAGAAAAAAGTTCAAAAGCCAATACGCATTATGGCTTAATTGATTTTAACAAGGTCGAATTACCGTTAGTTAGGGCAAACTTCTATTTATGTGGGCCTGTTAGCTTTATGCAGTTTGCTAAAGGCCATTTAATTGAATTAGGGGTATGTGAATCACGTATTCATTACGAGGTATTTGGTCCTCATCAAAATTTATAAATTTATTTAATTAAGTGATTGTTTGTTAAGTTATGAAGTGCTGAAAATAAAGCACTTCATTGCTTATTTATCGTTATACCATACCGTATAAATTCTCTCTAAGCGATCACTTACGGATTGGTATTAGACTTGGCTGTACGTGTTTGTTCTAACCCAAACCCCAAGCGTGTTTTGACTTACTTCAAATTTTGACCAGTTTAAAAAGTCGCTAATACTACAATAACCAGATAAGCCCGTATTAATACCGGCAACAATATTAAACCTAACAATATATTGATTTTCGATAGCGGATACCTGCCTGATCTCCCATTTTTTACCAATTTTACCGTTACTGTATTTGTTGCCTAATGCAATGTCATTAGGGTGCTCATTATCTGATTCCGCGTGACATTTAGCGTTTTCAAATATTTCAATCCAGCCTTCATTAGTAATATCGATATAGGAGTCATGTTCGTTTACCGCCTTTAAAAAATCTTCTAGCGTTATCTCATTTTCTCTATCGCCGGGTGATACTTTTGCTGTTAAGTTATTTTTAAAATGGAGGTGTGCAGGGTACCGTCGCCAC
This sequence comes from Thalassotalea agariperforans, assembly GCF_053470345.1. Classification (NCBI taxonomy): domain Bacteria; kingdom Pseudomonadati; phylum Pseudomonadota; class Gammaproteobacteria; order Alteromonadales; family Colwelliaceae; genus Thalassotalea; species Thalassotalea agariperforans. The sequence goes on from NZ_JBQMWH010000009.1 coordinate 136,654, forward strand.
CGAAAAGGGTAATTCAGTACAATTGCAGACAAAATAATGATTATGCAATTTAATAAGGTGGGTACAAATATATAGCTAAACCCTAAATTGTGAATAGCCTCACCTCCCATTAAAGCTCCTAACGCTGTTGCTCCTCCTGGTGGGTGCACACAGCGTAAGTAAGACATCACCAAAATAGATAAAGATACAGATAAAGCAGCAGCAATAATTAAATGTTCGTTTAAGTATTTCCAGCATAATACCCCAATGAGTGCGCTAGATAAGTTACCCCCTAAAACCTGCCATGGCTGAGATAGGCTACCGTGTGGCACAACAAATACAAGAACTGAAGTAGCGGCTATTGAAACCAATACATAAATATTACTAGACACGAGAGGCGCAATGTTTAGATAACTAAGTAATAATTGAGAAAAGTAAATAACTGATAAGGTAGCTATTAAGGCAGTAATTGAGCCTAGTAGAATTTCTTTTCGCGAATAAGCAGAAATAGGAATGCCTAAGTATAGCTTTAGTTCTTTAAAAAAATTCGCTGTTATCATTCTTCTAACCCAAGAGCTTTAAGACTAACCAACCTAAGTACGTAAGATAGTTTAAATAGCGCGGGCATGATCATTATCGTGATATGACCTGCAATTTGCTGTACCAATGTTAATTTATCTTCTATGCCATAAACTAATGATATTGCAGTTAATGTGACAAAAGCGGTAACCAACATTGATATATTAGCTAAACGCAGTAGATTTGATGCAGATGGCGTTTTCATTTGATTATCCTCATGATGTAGATTTTGGTGAGTTGCACAAAAATGTGCCCTTTGCACTAATTTGGAGCGCAAATGTTACATCAATAAAATAAGTTATGTATAATGAATAATATTTGCTTTTATTATTTGTTTTATTGATACAAATGAGGGTGTATGGATTACTTAGCCGCTAAAACTTTTCTTTCTATTTGTGATTTAGGTACTTTTGGCGCTGCCGCTGATGCACTTAATGTTACACAAACTACGATCACAGCACGTATAAAGGCTTTAGAAAGTGAATTACAATGTTCGTTATTTATTCGCAATAAAAGCGGTGCAAAACTTACTCATCATGGCGAACACTTTAAATCATACGCAACTCAACTTGTGCAAACCTGGCACGCAGCAAAAAGAGATTTACCTCTACCTGATACTTTGATGGATAGTTTAGCTATTGGTGTTGATTTAACGTTATGGAATCCTATTGCTGCTAAATGGTTACTACATATAAAGGAAAATAATCCAGATTTCTCTTTATCACTAGAGATTGGTGATAACAAACAGTTATGCGAAAAGGTACGTTCGGGGGCACTAGATGTTGCATTAGTTCATCAACCTGAATATAGCTCTCATATTGTGGTAGAGCATTTATTGGATGAAAAACTTGTACGTGTACAACATAAAAGAAAAACAGAACCTTACATATTTATTGATTGGGGAGATGAGTTTAAAAAACTCCACAATATGGCATTACCAGATCTCGCAAGAAGTAATATATCAATCAGTTTAGGACCTGCGGCTTTACAAGTTATTCTTAAATCAGGTGGGAATGGGTATTTTCGTACTCGTGTTATTAATAAATATTTAGAGCAAGGTTTATTAGAGTTAACACCTAACTCACCTCAGTTTTCTTATCCTGTTTACTTAATCTGTTATTCCGAAAAAGATATAAATATAAACCAATTAAAACAGAAAGTTATTCAAGTATTTGAAGAAAATGAAGACTGGTTTTAATTAGAGTTAATGAGCTAAAACAGGGGCTGAGGTTTAAATATTAGATAATCTAATAAAGGAAAGGTTAACGTATATAGCCCTTTTATTGGCTGAAATAATTTAACTATGTATCTAATCAAGTATATCTTGCATTCACTTAATAAATACCTCGCAAATTTATTTTTGATATAAATTTTCGAAGTGCATCCTAGAAATTTCAAATATGTTCTATTGAAAATCAACCAAATTAACTTCTTTTTTGCTTTTTACACACTTATTAAATAAATGTCGATGATAAAAAATCTTTGTTATTTTTGTTAAATGTTGACATTATGTGTTAAGTTGAACAACATTTAGTGGATGGGTTTTGAATTAAAATAAACACTCGATTTTTCTATATAGAAATTGATATTTATATATAATTCATATTTCATTTGTTTTTGTTGACAATATTATGCGGTGTTAGCTTGTTAAATAGCGGGACTTGTTTGTTTTAAGTTTTAAATTCGCGTAAATAACATTTATAAAATTTGTGGAGTTAATTGTGAAAATGATCAAAGCATTCAGGCTTATTTTACTTAGCCTATTGTTTTCAACTGGTGTGCAAGCCGAAAAGTTACAACGTGAAGTTGATTTTAACTTTGATTGGAAGTTTACCCTTGTTGATAGCACCAGCTTACCAACTGAATTGCCATTAAACGATAGTCAGTGGCGAGATGTTCGATTACCTCATGACTGGAGTGTTGAAGCTTCATTTGATGAATCACTAGAAGGCGCAACCGGTTATTTGCCTGGCGGTGTTGGTATTTATCAAAAACACTTTAAAACTGAAATTGATCCGTCAAAGCAAAATGTTTATGTATTATTCGACGGTGTTTATAACAATGCTACATTCTGGCTAAATGGTCATGAATTAGGTGAAAACCCTTATGGTTATTCGCCTGTTTATTGGGATTTAACCGATAAATTAAAAACTGATGGTAGTGATAATGTGTTAACTGTGCATGTTGATCATTCTCGTTATGTTGATAGCCGTTGGTATACCGGCAGTGGTATTTACCGAAACGTTAAGTTAGTGACGGTAGATAAATTACATATTCCAATTTGGGGGACTTTTGTTACCACGCCTGAAGTTTCTGATGAACAAGCGAAAGTAAATGTTCAAATTCAAGTTAATAATACCGGTAAAAAACGGTCAAGCTTTCATTTAGAAACGCGCATTATTGACAATACTGGTTTAGCGGTAGCGCACGATAGTGAAAAAGTACGTTTAAGCGGAAATAGTGAAAAAACGCTTGCTCATACCATGACAGTAAAAGCGCCTAAGCTTTGGGATACTGAAAATCCAAATTTATACACAGCAATCACCACTATTAAACAAGATGACAAAATTGTTGACCAGTACGAAACACGTTTTGGTATTCGAGACATAAAATTTGAAGCGAAAAAAGGCTTTATGTTAAATGGCAAGCCAACCTTTATGAAAGGGGTGAGTCTGCATCACGACGGCGGGCTAGTTGGCGCGGCTGTACCAAAAGGCGTTTGGAAGCGTCGCTTGTTAACGTTAAAAGCAGGTGGTGTTAATGCTGTTCGAGTTGCGCATAATCCATATTCACAAGAGTTTTTAGACTTGTGTGATGAAATTGGTTTATTGGTTCAAAACGAATTTTTTGATGAATTTGACTATCCAAAAGATAAGCGTTTAAACAAGAATGATCGTCACAGCGATTATATTTCTCGCGGTTATACTGAGCACTTTCAAAAATGGGCAAAAAGTGATTTAACGCGCACTATGTTACGTGACAGAAATCACCCTAGTGTTGTTCAGTGGAGTATTGGTAACGAAATTGAATGGACTTATTTAAATTATCGTTACGTAACAGGCTATTGGGACCCAGAAAAACCAGAAGAAGATAATAATAACTTTTGGGGCGGGGCACCTAAATTTACCCCTGAAGAGTTAAAAGAACGCTACGATGCTTCTGAAAAAGGTGAATATAAACTACATGAAACGGCGAAGAAATTAGCTGATTGGACTCGTGAGTTAGATACAACCAGGCCCGTTACCACCAACTTAATTATTCCTCAAACCAGTTTAGTGACCGGTTATGCTGACGCTGTTGATATTCTTGGCTTTAGTTATCGCAATGTCACCATTCCATGGGCGCAAACTCATTTCCCCGATAAAATAATTACCATTAATGAAAACCCAGGCACATGGGACGACTGGAAACAAGTATTAGAGCACCCGGGTGTGTTCAGTATTTTCATGTGGACAGGTATTGACTACATGGGTGAATATCACAACAAATGGCCAGAGAAAAGTGGCTGGGGTGATATGCTAAATTTAGCTGGTTTTAAAGTACAAGGCTGGAATTATTATAAGAGTATTTGGGTAAACGAGCCGCACCTTTCTATTGGTACTTTACCATTGGCAACTTCCGGTTTTGTTCAAGATGAGTTTTCAGGTTTAGCTAAACCTGAAAACCAAGGAAGTTACAGATGGCGTAATTCAAACATGCACTGGAATTACCAAAAAGGTGAGAAAGTGCTAGTTGAGGTTGCTTCAAACCATGCCACCGTAGAGCTGTTGTTAAATGGACGCTCGTTAGGTTATCGCAGTATGTCTGAAACCGGTAATCGTATTATGCGCTGGGTTGTACCATTTGAAGCCGGCACGTTAACGGCAAAAGCAGGTTTTAAAGGGCAGGAACAAGAAGTTGTGTTAGCCACTACCACTAAACCTACCGGCTTTACCTTAACAACGGATAAAACGGAGCTAACTGCTGATGCTTATGATGTGGCGCATTTAATTGTGCAATTACATGACAAAGCAGGGCGTGCGATTAAAACCGAAAATATGCATGTTACTTTTGATATTGATGGCCCAGCAAAACTCTTAGGTGTTGATAATGGCGCGTCAGCAAACGTACAAGATTTTCAGTCAAATGAGTTGACGACAGATCAAGGTCGCGCGTTAGCAATTATTCAATCAACAAAAGCGAAAGGCCAAGTAACTATTACAGCCAAAGCAAAAGGTTTTGAGCCACAGCAGCTTGTTTTAGAAATGAAATAAGTTAACTTCTCCCTGTTAATAGCAGTACTTCACATGTTGAGGTGCTGCTATTTTTTTATCTGATGAAAAATAAATGTTAGTGCTGAATCCGTGATTTAATGACTAGGGTCTGTAATATATTGAAGGTTTATATATACTTAGCTTTTATTGAAATTTAAAAGCTTAATAATAACATGACAAAAATAATCAGTGCTAAGTTACTTACTACCGTTGAAGTAGAAAATATTCTAGGCGAAGGGGTACTTTGGGATGAGCTTAAACAATCTGTTTGGTGGACAGATATTCAAGGTTGTAAAATTTTTCAATATTCTTTGATTGATCAGGTTTTGTCTGTTTATCCAACACCTGAGCGAGTCGGTTGTTTTGGCTTCGTTCAAAACAGTGAAAAGTTGATCGTCGCTTTTGCCTCTGGTATTGCTTATTTTACCCCGGTAAGTGGTGAAGTTAGTTGGTTAGTTAAGCCGACACTTGCTGAAGGTAGCCGATTTAATGATGGTAGAATTGACCGCTTTGGTCGATTTTGGCCTGGCACCATGATGGAAGATGAAGAAAATGCGCCAGCATTAGCTAAACTTTATCAAATTAACTCTGCTGGTGAGTCTATCGAACGGCTTGATAATATTCGAGTTGCTAATGGTTTGTGTTGGTCTCCTGACGGTACTGTGATGTATCATGCCGATTCTCCTACACGAACCATTTGGAGATATCATTCAGATCCTAAAACTGGTCAATTAAGTGATAAAAGCCTGTTTAGCCAAACACCGGAAAATATTTTCCCAGACGGTTCCACCGTTGATAAGTATGGCAATGTTTGGAATGCCCAATGGGACGGTAGTCAGGTTGTTTGTTACTCGCCGCATGGCGAAGTGTTAGGAAAAATTAAAGTACCAGCCACTCGTGCTACTTGCGTAGCGTTTGGTGGCGAAAATTTAGATTTGATGTTTGTTACTAGTGCTCGGGTTGGATTAACTGAAACCGAGCTGTTAGCACAACCACAAGCCGGTAACTTGTTTATTTATCAATTACCAGAAAGTGTCGGTTTAATAGAAGCTAGGTTTGAAGGCTAACGTGAAGCATGAATTGTTGTGGCGCTAAGGTTTTAATCGTTAAATAACCAATGCCAGTCGGCGATACGGACTGGCATTTAAATGAATCAGCAAAGATCAACCGACCCTAGTTAGATAATTTCAGACGCTTTATTATTTCTTTTACGCCATAACCCAATCATGGCAATTATCACCAGCCAATAACTGGAACCACCGCCGCTATTTTCGGTGTTTGGGGTAGGTGTTGGTTCAGGTTCAGGTGTCGGCTCTGGGGTTGGTTCAGGTGCCGGCGTTGTATCATTAATGGTAATAGTTATGGTGTCTTTATTGCCTAAATTAGCATTAATAGGTGTGCCTAATGTAAGTACTAGTGTTTCGTCAGCTTCAATTAAATCATCCGTGTTTATTGCTATTAAGAGACTTTTTTCTAGCCCTGAGGTTATTGTTATTGTACCAGCAACAGCGTTATGGTCATCGTTATTTGTACTACCACTTACTGTGTATGGAATACTAACAGGGTAAACTATCGCATTGGCTGAAAGTGTTGCTACTACAGTGATTGAGTCACCTTCATCAACGGTGACGTTAGAAGAAAGCGACACACTTGGTACTTCTGTTGGTAAATCAATACAATCTTCACCGGGTAGGCCATAACAGCCATTACCTGTTGGCCCTAATTTTCTTTCCCAATCAATTCCCGCAACCCAGTCAGCATTATTACCACCGCGCTCATAGGCACCGACATCGGGCTTTTCATCAGTAACATCACTGGTAATATCAACAATTACTCGACCTTGATCTATCGCGGTTGAGTTTTGTGCGAGCCTAAAGTCCTTATTTTGAAAATCAACAAAGGTTGATGAAGTTAAGGTTAAGTTATTTTGTTTGTCCGCTTGCGGCTCCCAAGAGTTTTTATCTGAAATGTTGTTCCACACATTAACATTGGAAAATGCGGTGCCTTCTTTGTGCCAAGCGCCCATGGTTTCTGAGCCATTCCATAAAGTATTGTTGTAAATATTTAAATCTTTGCCATTCCAGTTGATTTGAATATTTGACCACTCAGTATTCCATATCACGTTATGGTGAACGTCATAACCCTCCGAGTCGTTATCTAAATAAATACCAGTAGCTTTTTTCTTGCTACCACTTGAATAAGCGTCGTGTAGCCAGTTGTGATGGATAACACTATTGCTTGGTCCGCCAACGGTATAAAACAAACCGCAATCATCAGCGATTAAGTTACTGTATGAAATATCGTTGTAGGCATATTCTGCATTTTTGTTTACTGATTGAATGGCATCACGGCCTGCGCGAGTGATGGTATTACCAATAGCTTTTGTGCCGTTACCTCCGCGAGCATTGATAATAGCGTCGTAATCGCCTAAATAGTTAAAGTCATGAATATATGAATTTAAAATTTGAGTATTTGTGCCAGCATCATAAATACCGGTGCCTGAGCCAAAACCAATTTCGCTTTTTTCAATAATATTGTTAGCGCCAGAAATGTTAATACTTTGGCTGCCGGAATTAAAACCACGCACAACACCTAAGGTGTAATTACCATATAGGCTGGTTAAGCCATAGATATAGTTATTTGATGCGCCATTAGTCAGTTCAATGGAACCCCCGAATACCGCTAGGTTTTTAATTTGAATGTAATTTCGACCAGCTAAATTAATCGCTGTTTGGCGTTTTCTCATTTGGATTTGATTGCTTGCCGGCATAGCACCTTCAGGTAACTGAACATAAAGCTTGCTACTGTCTGCATCAAAAAACCATTCATTTTGGTAATCTAGCGCTTCTTTGATACCTTGTAGAAAAAAGTCTCCCTTGTCAGCTGGGGCATGGAATGTTCTGATCCACGTTGGGTTTTTATCTAGATCAAAAGTAACCCGAGTACCGGTATTACTAGTGATAAATGCACGCCAAGTGGTCCAGCCTGAGCCTGGTTTATCGCCATAAAAATAAAGAGAACCACCTTTTGACCAATCTCCGTCTGGAATACCCGCGCTATACTCAAGGTAAGCGTCAAAGTCGACATCAGGCCCACTACCACCTGAGTTTCTTAACGTGTTTTGCGTGAACGGATCGCCGTCAGTATTATTAGGCCAGCGGGCTAAATCCATTGCGGTAGTGTTTTGCATAACAAAATTGTTTTGCCCTAAATCCCATGTAACGTCAGCAACGTAAATATTATTTTCAGTTAACGACCAGTTATTAACCGTCTCCATAGCGCTAATGATCACTTTTTCATCTTGATAAGATTGGAAGGTGATAGGTGAGTTTTCTTCTCCAGAGTGGCTAGGTGTTAACGTTTCATGATAAGTACCTTGACGAATATGAACAACGTCACCCGCAGTAGCTATTTGTGCTGCTTTTGTCAGCGTTAAATAAGGGCTAGCTAAGGTGCCATTATTGTTATCGTTACCCGTTTTACTAACGTAAAGATCTGCCCCATAGGTAAGAGGCATAAACGCCATTAGGCTCAAGGCCAATAAGTTTTTACTCAGATGTATATTCACTTTTATCTCTTATATTGTAGTTATGAAAAAGTTTAAACGGTTAAAAAGCATACTTGAGAGTATATCAATTTTACAATTCTATCAATTAAATATAAATAACATTATTCAAATATGATTTTGTATTGGTATTTATTGAAAAGGTATAAAAAAGCCGCTCACTTTAAATGAACGGCAGTAAAATTTTTATATCTTGGTTACATGTTTAGAAACTGGCTCTAATGCCTAAACGATAGATGGTACCTGATGACCATTTACGAATAGTTTTTGATTTATCTGCATTTCCTTCAAGCGCGTTGCCTTCAACAGTTAAGTCAGTATCAATAATATTGGTATAATATTGACGTGACTCTTTATTGTTTAAGTTAACGGCATTAAAGGTGATCGTAAAATTATCATTTACTTGGTAATTTGCTGACAAATCTAACTGACCACCACCTTCATTCCACAATGCGCCGCTTTCAAATGAACGGTTAGCTAAAGAATCTGTGCGGTGATTCCAAGCTAAACGAACTAAGTTGCCATCTTGTTCCCAGAAAGTAGAAATGTTGTAAGTATGCTTAGAAACATTTGCAAAAGGTAATGGTGTTAACTTACCACCTAATTCAATGGCTTCAGCATCAGTTTCTGAGTCAGAGTAGGTATAGTTTATAGCGGCGCCTAAACCTGAGAAAATACCCGGTAAAAAGTCAAAGTTTTGATTGTAACCAAGTTCAATACCTTGGTTGGTTCCGCCTTTACCGTTTCTTAGCGATGTAACCAGAATGGTGTCACACTGTGATGAAACATCAAGTGCAATCGATTGCCAGATATGTCGGTGATCTTCTAAACAACCAGCGGCTTTGCCTGCGGTGTCATAATCTAGCGGCTTGCCATTAGCGTAAGGAATAAAAATATCTTCGTTCGGTACCAAGGTGGTTAGTTCTTCATCAGTTACCGAACGTAAATCTTTCCAATGAGCAGCAATAGAAGCACTTTCTTCAAAGTTACGCATATCTTTATGGAAGTAAGCGACTGTTAAAGCGCCGCCTTCGTTGAAGTACCATTCAAACGATAAATCGATATTTTTTGATTCTAAAGGTTTTAAATACGGATTACTCAAGTTTGCAATCGAGTTGCCTGCACCCCAAACAAATTCACGTATGCTGTAACTTGGTTTTAATGAATCAATTTTTGGTCTTGCCATGGTTTTGGAAGCGGCAAAACGTAAAACCATTTCATCATTTAAGTTATAATTAAGCGTTAAGCTAGGTAGCCAATTTTTGTTTTTATTACTTGCTGAAGCTGAAAATTGCGCTGGATCTTCTAGTTTCGATAAATCTTGGTAACGACTGCGATAATTAGAAGTTAAATCAAAGTTTTCGTCATAACATTCTTGCCCAGGTATGGAAACCCAAGTGCCGTCAGGCCCTAGTTGACCCGCAGGATTTGCTCCACCATTAGCGATATCACCATGATCTACACCATTGGCATATAATTGCTCTGGTGTACAAGCGGGTAAACTTGAGTTTGAAGCAATAGCAACTAAATCGCGGCTAACAACAGCGGTATTTTGAAAATCAACAGATGAATAACCTTTAGCATTGTCTAAATTAGACTCAACATAACGAAGGCCAACATTACCTGTTAAACGATCATCTAAAAATGTAAAATTAGTCTTAACATAAGCGGCGATGTTTTCTAGCTCGATAGTACGATCATTTGCTAAATTAGGTTTTTGGCGAACGTCGTCATTAGCAAATAGTAAGTCGAATGATTTACGAGCATTTATAGTCCACCAACCATCAGTGGTATTGGTGCGTGCATATCCAAGATCGGCTAAGAAGTCACTGCCAAATGGCGTAATTCCATCTGTTACATCAATTAAACGAATTGAATCAACACTTTTACCTAACGATTGCTGACCATCAGGCTCAGGAATACCTTCAAACCAGTATTCTTGGTTAAAGACATCTTTTTCACGGGTTTGATATTTACCACCAAATTCTACCGTGGTGATCGGACCAAGATCTACTTGCCAATCAAAGTCAGCATATAATGACTTTTGTTTGTCTTCCATTAAGCGGTCGCGTGATACCGCTTGTTGTAGGTGTATTGCATCGCGATCATCAGGGTTATAGGCAGTGAGAACAATGTTGTCATCAATTTCTTCACCTATTTCACCTGACTGGCCTGGGCCAAAGTCGACCATACCTGTTCCTGTCACTATGTAACATTGACCAGAGGTACAGTCATAACCGGTAGGTTGTATTTTATCTGCATCAACAGCTATCAACGCATCATCACTTACGTGAGCATAATTATTTGAATTTAAAAAGCTATAGTAGGCATCATCTGCTTTTGTTTTCGAATAACCACCACGAAGGGTCATTGAAAAAGTATCTGAAAAGTAGTGCGTTAATTCTAAATTAACAATTTGATTATCGGTATTAATGCCCGATTGCAAACGCGCTGTTCTACCTCGTGCTGTACGATCGATTTTTTTCTCAAAAAATTGTGTTTCAGGGTTATACACCAACCAGGGATCATTCTCATCAAGCACATTACCAAATGGTTTGTTGCCATATGGCTGAAGATCTACATCTAAATATGCGTCACCGGATCCTAGGGATGCAATAGAGTTATCGTCAGTTTTTCTAAATTGATCTGACATAGTTAAACCAAAATTTAACTCGGTATTGTCAGATACAGCCCACTGTAATGAAGTTGTAAAACCTTGACGCTCCATACTATTTTGAAATAGTTTGTAGCCAGTTTGGGCATTGGTAAAACCATAAAAAGTTTTTGGTGTTATACCGTCTTCTTCAAATTCTTGATAAAGCTCTCCTGATGGTGTTCTTGCCGCAATCGCACCAAATTTTTGCATACGATCGGTCATGTACATATCACGACGAGAAGATTGCGTTTCTTTAAAGGCGGTAATATAAAAACCTAAGGTTTCATCTAAAAATTTTTGTGAAAATGTGCCGGAAATTTTATAATCGTTTTCAGAAGCATAGTCGTCATAACGTCCTTGAACCTCTAGAATACGGCGATCTTCTTTGACGTCGAGCGCTCTTAATGTTTTTAACTCAATATTTGCACCTAAGCTACCTTCGTCTTGATCTGCGGCGGCAGTTTTAATTACTTCAATAGAGTTTAATATATCTGACGAATAAGCGCTTAAATCAACCGCTTGGTTTTCAGTGCTACTAGTTAAGTTAATACCATTTAATGAAATATTATTTAAGTTAGGACCGGCACCACGAATGGTTACTGTGGTTCCTTCATTTCCTCCAGCTCCTTCACCGCGCTGAATTGACACTCCGGTAACACGTTGAAGCGCTTCACCGATATCTTGATCTGCCGATTTACCAATATCTTCTGAGAAGATTGAATCACTGACAGCGTCATTTAATCTTTTATTACTTAATGAGCGCAGTAAACTCCCTTTAAAGCCTGTTACTTCAATAATTTCAATTCCGTCTTCCGTTTTCTCTTGTGCCGCATAAGCACTTGGAACAGTGAGTAAGGCAACAGAAATTGCGGTTGCAATCGAGTTTAACTTGTATCTGTTTGACATGTTTATCTCCATTTTATTATTTTATTTTCGAACGTATTTCTTATTTCCTACAGAATGTCATGGTTTGACATATATAAAATACGATCATTAAATATGAAGATCAACCATCATTTACGCTATTATTCGTAATAGTTTTTTTACTGTTTTTTAAGGTCTTGCTTTATTTTTAGGTTTATATATGCATATTGTTATTTGTATACGATTGTTTTTTTTTGTGTGATTTTTATGAGTGGTGTTGTGCGGTTTGATACTGCTACTGGCTAGATTAGCCAGTAGCAGTACTTTTTGTGGTGAGGAGGAGAGCTAAATTAAACTTAGGGTTGCACCTTTAACGTTAGTGTATTGCTGGTAAACTTTCCTGATGAGGCTGTGATCACAATATTATCTTTGTGTAAATTACTTTGAATAATTAAGAGTGCTCTGCCTTTATGCGTAAATAAATGATCACTTTTGTGTGGCTGTATATTATTTTCAGCACCATTATCAACACCTAAAAGTTTAACATTGCCTTGCAAGTGAAATTTAATGTCACGTTCCACATGCTTTACAGGGTTACCATCGGCATCGATTAACTGAGCAACTACATGTGCAACTTCATAACCGTCTGATGATAATGTTGTTCTATCAGTTGTCAGCAATATTGAATGAGGTTGATAAGCTGTTGTTATTGAACTTTCGAATTTACTCATAGTGTTCACAGCTCTAGCTGTTAATGTGCCTTCGCTAAATGGTACGGCCCATTTCAAAACTCGCTCAGGATTATTATTAAGTTGCTGTATTCCGAGTGATTCGCCATTAAGCAATAATTCAACACTTTCAACATTGCTATAAACTTCCACAATGACTTGTTCGTTATTTTGGTAATTCCAATGCTCATTCACGTCACGCCAACCCCATTTGCCACGTTGCCAATTGCCGGGGATTTTCTCGACCACCTTTTGGCTGATGGTATCTAAACGATAAGTTGATTTTTCTGCCGTTTGTGTTGTAATGTGAATATGCGGTTCATCACTCCATAGTGTTTTCATCATGTGATAACTTGGTTTGGTGAAACCTGCAAAATCAAGCATACCAGAGCTAGAACCCTTCTTTGGCCATTTTCCATTTGACTCACCTAAATAGTCGATACCTGTCCAAACGAATATTCCGGGAATGTATGCACGATCTTTTACTTGCTGCCATTCATGCCATTTCACCCAGTTCTCGGTGCCAAGGATCATTTTGTCAGGGTAGTTTTGATGACCATAATCATAAAGTACTTGGCGATAGCTATAACCAATAATATCAAGTGCATCGGTGTAGCCTGAAAAATGGCTAACGGTAGGCGTAACTAAATTAGCAGTAACTGGCCGAGAGGTATCTAATTCTTTTACCCACCGGCTTAACTTTTCAGCAGATTGTGATAACTCTGGTCCTTTGATTGGACTAGCATCAAATGTTTCTTTCATCCTTTGAATACTATGTGGCGGTAAATCCCAATAATAGTTATGTTTTTCACTATTATCTTTATTCCAGTAGCCTGCAGCATTGGTATATCTAGGGTATGTCCATTCAATTTCGTTACCAATACTCCACTGAATAATTGAAGGATGGTTACGATCACGTAGCACCATAGCTTTGATATCGCGTTCCGCCCAAGTTGAAAAATAATGACTATAGCTTTGTGTTATGTAATCAACTTCACCTGATTGATTAAAGTTTTTTCGTTTGTCTTTTGGATTGTCCCATTCATCAAAAGCTTCAGCTTGCACAAGAAAGCCCATTTCATCACATAAAGTTAAAAACTCATCAGATGGGGGATTGTGCGCCGTGCGAATAGCGTTAACTCCGGCTTCTTTTAAGCGTTGTAACCGACGTTTCCAAACATCTTTCGGCACTGCCGCACCTACTAAACCGCCATCATGATGAATATTTACCCCTTTAATTTTGATGTTTTTGCCATTTAAGAAAAAACCTAGGTTTGCATCGTTACGCAAACTCCGTATCCCAAACGATGTTGTTTTGATGTCGATAGCATGACTGTTTTTTACTATTGAAGTTTTTGCGCTATACAAATGAGGTGAATCAATATCCCAAAGTTGTGGGTTATTGACAGCAATATTTTGCGTAATACTGGTAGAACTACCCGCCGCAATTTTGGCCGTAGTTGAATGATGTGCAACATGTTTACCCGCCGCGTCAATTAATTCGGTAATAACTGAAATGCTAGCTTGCTCTGCCGAATCGTTATTTATTTGCGTTTGTACTTTAACAGTTGCATGTGTTGTAGATACCTGTTCTGAGGTGATAAAAGTGCCCCAAATAGGTATATGAAGTTTATTCGTTGTGATAAGTTTTACATGACGATAAATACCGGAACCGGTATACCATCTGGAGTCAATATAGCGGGTTCTATCAACGTACACCGCGATGACATTATCACCTCCGTTTTTATTTAGGTAAGGCGTTAAATCGTAATGAAACGCTGCATAGCCATAAGGGCGTTCACCTAATAGATGCCCGTTTATCCAAACTTTAGAATGATTATAAACACCATCAAAAAGTATTTCCGTTTTACCATTACTTGTTGGTGATTTAAAATGTTTACGATACCAGCCAACACCACCAGGTAAATAGCCAGTAGCACCAGCGGTATTTTCTTGGCTATAAGGTTGTTCTATACTCCAGTCATGCGGTAATCGCACGTTTTGCCATTGGCTATCGTCAAGATCTATTTGATAAGCATCATGAACTTTTTGTTTGGTAAATTTCCAACCAAAATTAAAATCAACTTCCTGCCGCAATAAATTTTCGTTGGTTATATTTTTGGGGGTTGTAAAAGGTTCAGTGTTATTACAAGCCACTAATAAACTTATTACAATAAATAATAATAGGTGTACAGTATGTTTAATGATCATAGGTAAACTCGATGTTTTTTTATATATGATTGCATTAATTTATTATTAAATAAATACTTGTTGGTTAAGTTTATTTAAAAATGGCAGGCAGGATAGCTGTTGAGGTATATTTTAATCCTCAACAACAGCTAGAAGATAATAACTTAAATGGTATTTAGCTTATTAATTTATCTAACGGCTATATATTTTCGTTTAAATTACGTAATGTTGTTTAGAATAACAGTTATTGCATTTTCAGCATCATAATTTTTTAAAGCATGTAAAATAGAAGCATGCTCTTCAACATCCGTTTTAAGAGTTGCGGATATGCCTTTATTCATATGCATACGAATAACAACAGGATACCAGAGGTTAAATAGGTCATCGCCACCAGCTAGGCGGACAAAATATTCATGAAATTCAATATCAGCCTTAATAAATTCAAGGTGTTCACTTTTTTGGTAATGTGTGTTCATTCGCGAGAGTATGTTTTCTAAGGCGATGAAGTCTTGTTCAGCGGCAATGTTTTTGAAAATTTTTACGGCATATTTTTCGATAGATGAACGAATATTAAAGAGAATTTTGTCGATATTTTTATTTAAGCGAGAAATAACAAAATACCCTTGTCCTTCAACATAATGCAAAAGTCCTTCTTTGTATAATATTAACAGCGCGCGCCTTATTACATTTCTTGAAAGTCCAAAGTCATCCGATAGCAGGGTTTCATTCATTTTAGTACCTGATTCATAGACTCCATCGATAAGCGAATTTCTTAATATTTCGGTAACTTGTTGTTCAATAGATTGAATAGGTTGAGCGTTCATTATTATTGCCTTTTATTATTAATCATCTTGTTTATATATAAATGTTAACAATTAAATAAAAAATGATTTTATCATGAAATCATATTTAATAAAAACAATTTGAATATAAAATTAGTTTTACTTAGCAAAAAGGCAATATTTGATGATTATATTTTGGTTGCAATTAAAATGGTGTCAGCTTGTTCACGCCATGGCGATTGATAAAAAGAAAATTGATCTTTTATAATGCCTTTTTCTTTGATTTCACCCGTTAACGTATTTAGCCATTGGTAACGGTATTTATCGCCATTTTTGGTTAAAAAGCCTAAGGCAATGGAATAATTTTCTTTTGGTATGTAGAGTAAAACGGTGCCGGTTTTATGATCAGTAAGATTATAGCCCGATGAATTTTGATTAGGGTTAGGTGTAAACTCTGAAAATGGATATTTATCCATGAGTTGTTTCATAATTGAAAAGTAATGAAATTTTGGTTTAGTAAAGCTTTCATCTTGCTCAAATGGATTATGTATAACGACATTCCATGACGTTCCTTGCCAATAATAGGTGTTGTAGACACCAGCAAATAAACTCATGTAATTTCGGCGCAATGCCACTTCTGCATTTTCATAAGCACCAGGAAATACTCTTATTGGTGAATATTCGTAACCACCATGTTCAATATTGACAATCGGATGTGTTGGAAATTTACTACGTACCTCTAACATTTTTGAGTAGATTGTATGTTTCCAATCTTGGGTTGAAATAAAGTCAACTTTGTGAGGATGTTGTGCGCAAAAGCCATAATCATGCACTGTTACCAAGCGGTTAAAGCTATCTAATTCTCTAGCGCGATCAACCCGATCCGCAATATAGTTTTTGGTGGTATTTTTGTAAAACAATGCTTCTTTTGAAATATCCCAGATAATATTTGGAAATGCTTGATAACGCTTAATAATATAATCAAAGTAGCGGTTATCTTCTGGTGAGCCAAGTTCTGGCCAATTAACCATTTTATTCCAAACATAAATCATTAAATGATTGACGATTTCTCTGTCATGCATTGCAGACATAACGTGATCATAATGTTGAAAAAATTCCAGATTAAGCGAACTAAAATCAGGCGTTGTATTACTACCTAAAAATGGAAAAATATCTTCACGCGCACCATATTCAAATTCAGGATGTTGTTTGAGTTTAGGATCTTTTTCCCAATAAACATCGTAGGAATATAAGGTGGTGACCACTTGATTAAAGCCATTGTTTTTAACAAGATCTAAAAGGTGGTTGGTTTTTTTTAATTCAGCTAGGTTGTAATCAAGGGCAAATAACCAATCGGCTTCGAAAGCGAGACTAAAATAAGGTTTGCCACTTTCATAATAAAAGTGTTGTGGGTTAGCTTTATTAAGGGTGATAGCACCATGACGATTTTGCTTAGTATTTTTATTAACCTTGATGGTGCCCGTTAAAGTATTTAATTCGGGTATTTCACTTTTGATCTGATAGGAGAAACTACCGGTTTTTGCGTTGGAATAACGTAAAACCCATTGGTTGTCGCCATTGTAAAAAAGGGGAATACGTTGTTGGTTTTCAAAGTGTGCAAAAATTTCTTGTTCGAATGGCTTAGCAATGGGCTTATGACTTTTTAAAATAATATCGGCAACTTGCCATTGCTCTATTGATATTGGCTGAGCAGAAAAATTATGTTGGCTGATGGCCGCTAAACTCTGTGTGCTAAGTAATAACAGCGTTATTAAAAAAAGTCGATGTAACATTGTTTTCCTCTCATTAGCCCGCTCAATTTCGGCTACCAAACTAGGATGATGGTCATTTATTATCCTAGCTTGGCAGCGGTTGGTTTTTAATGAATGATTAGTTTGGAATAAACTCAGCAGGAATAGCTGCTACTTTGTCATCAGCCCCTTGGGCAAAGTTACTTAAGTGATAAGTATTTTCTTGTGACCAATCAGCTTCTACTCTCCCGTCGCCTAAAACTATATTACCTAATTTAGTTCTAAACCAATGCGCTAGCTTGCTATATTTAGGAGCATTAGCAATATTGTTTTTTTCCAGCGGATCATACTTTAAGTCGTATAAAACGAGTTCAACTTTTTCAACCGGAGCAGTTAACCCCCATTTGATATTTTTACCTAATTGTTCTGGTGTTAGGTTGTTATTATGATGAGGTCGAGTTCGCATTGAAAAACGAAAACGATCAGTATGAAGATAAGCTCTAGGGCCATAAACAAGATTAATTTCACCTAAAATATAATCGCGTTTAACTTTGCCTTTTATAACGTCAACTAGGTTAAAACCATCTAAATAATCAAATTGTTGATCCGCGATATTTACGCCGCCAGCCGCTAAAATAGTAGGTGAAAAGTCAACAAACTCAACAAGTTCATGGTTAATTTTATTTTCAGGTATTAATGTTTTATCGGAAGAAACGACAATCGCTGCATTGTTAACCGATTGCACCCAAGGGCCAAATTTAGCTTCAATGCCTTGCTCACCTAAATGCCAACCATGATCCCCAACAGTAAAAATAATTAAATATTCTTGATTATTGGCAATGCTGTATTTTTTGAAAGCGTCAATCGCTTCACCCATTAAGTGATCACCATAGGCACAAAAAGCATAATAATCTTGAATAGCTTTTTGTTTTTCTTCTACAGTGAAACCATCTACTTTCATTGTTTCGTAAAGTTTAACTAATTGTGGTGGTAATTTGCCCAGCTCTGCTTTTTTTTCAAAATCAGGAATGTTGTACACTTTATCTTTAAAGCGATCGCGGAATGACTTAGGTGGTAATACCGGGGTATGTGGTAAGTGGAACCCTAAATTAATAAATTGTGGTTTTGAACTATCAGCGCCTTGTTCAGTTTTTCCCCAACTGGTTTTAAAAGGTTTATCGGCATTTGCTAAATAATTTACCATTTCTTTGACGATATAAGCATCAACAGTTTCGCCTGCAGGCTGTGGGTTGACACCGGCAAGAATAAGTTCCTTATTACCGCCACGAGTATAAGAGCGAATAATATCAAATTCTTTATCTGTTTGAGCTTTACCTGCAATATCGGCTTGAGTTAATGGGCCGTCTTTGCGTTTGAGATAATATTTTCGTTTTTCGCCATTAGGGTATAAAACATTTTCAGTATAACCGACAATTGTATTGTTATCGTCGTAACCAGCTTTAGTGAAAATATCACCTAAACCATTTTTTTGAATGTCATGTTTAAAGTGTACTTTGTAATCAAATAAGTTGGCATCATGGAAACCTTGTCCAGGACCCCATTTATAAATGTAACTGTCTGATTTACCAAAGACTGAGGTGGCATAACCGTTTGTGCGCATTGTTTGCGATACAGTAGGTTTAACGAAGTCTGGTGCTTGATGGGTTAATTCAAAAGCGTAATGGCCATTTCTAAAAGGATATCGGCCAGAATGCATTGAGCCGCGTGATGGTCCGCATACCGGCGAGTTATTAAAAGCTTTAGTAAACAACACCCCTTCAGCTGCTAATTTATCGGCATTGGGTGATTCAACATAGCCTAATGGGCTATTGTTAGTACCATATACCGCTTGATTGTAGGCGGAAATAGAATCAGGACGTTGATCGTCAGTAATTATCCATAAAATATTCGGCTGTTTACCCGTTTTAGCCAGTTGCGAGCGAGTGTCTGCTGGTACCGTATTGTCACTGCGGCTATTTGTATCATCTGCTGTTATTACATTTGAACAAGATGATAATAGTAATACCAATAGTGACGACATGAGTAAGTAAAGTGTTTTCATTAACCTTCTCCGAGGGAATGCGAACGATTAGTTTTATTCGCATTTAATTATTATATTTTGTATATAAATTGTAAATCAACGGCATTTCTATGTACAGTTAATTGTTAACTGTAGTCTATATTAGCAAAGGTGAAAATCATATATTATTAAAATAAAAGTAAAAAATTATTTAACTTACTGATTTAAAGGTTTTTTATTTCTTTTATTTGTTTTTAGTTGTTGTGTGTAATTTTTTGTCATTGATTTAGCCGACTATTTTTTGTTGATGTTGTCGATATAATTTTAGCCACTGAAATTATTTAACATCGACAGGTAAAAATAACATTATGCGTAATCGTTTATTAATAACATTCAGCTTGATAGTTTTATCGCTGACCAGTTTAACCGCAAAAAGCACACCATCTTCAACTGTTAATACAGAAGCGTCGAAAGGCACGGTACTCATTACAGGAGCTAATAGAGGATTAGGTTTAGCCTTATCTCGTCATTTTATTAATGATGGCTATCATGTTATTGGTACGGCACGTAAACCGCAGAAAGCGACAGAGCTGCAAAATGCAGGGGCACAAGTTGTACAACTGGATGTAACTGATGATGCTTCAATAATGGCAATGGCGGAGACGCTAAAAGATACTCCTATTGATATTATTGTTAATAATGCCGGTTATGTGAATAGCCAAACTCGCGGTATAGAATCATTTAAGAATACAACCCGAGACGAGTATTTAAGAACTTATAATATTAATACTGTTGGCCCTGTTATGGTCACGAGAGCGCTGTACCCAAATTTGTTGTTATCAAAAAGTGAGGTGAAAAAAATCATTAATATTTCTTCTCATGGCGGGATTGTTGCGCGTAAAGGTGCTCATGCCATTTACGCTTACGACGCTACAAAAACAGCCTTAAATAAGATGACTAATGAGCTGGCTAAAGACTTAAAACCCGATAATATTGCGGTAATTTCATTAGCTCCTGGCTGGAATAAAACGCGCACGGGTGGACCACAAGCTCAATTAGAACCTGAAGAGTCGATGGGGCAAGCCAAAAAAGTGATTGAAGGGATCACAATGACAGAAACGGGCAGTTTTGTTGGTTATTCTGGCTTTGCGATTGCGTGGTAATGAATATGACTCATCAAACGTTATTTAGCCGCTTAACCCAAATAGAGCCTGAAGAAACAAAAGCCGCGTTGTTTTCATTTCTTTTTATCTTTTTATTAATGACCTCATACATGATTTTAAAGCCGGTAAGAGATGCCTTACCGAGTGATTGGGGTGATGTTAGCAGAGCAACGCAATGGACATTTACCTTTATTTTCGCAACGATAGCGGTGATGTTTTACAACTATGCGGCATCAAAAATTTCAATAAAAAAATTAGTTCCTAGAGTATTTATTGCTTTTTCAATCAGTTTTATGATGATTTTTGCCGCCTTTAAATTAGGTGTTGAAGTCACATTTTTAGGAAAAGTCTTTTACGTATGGAGTAGCGTTTTTAGTTTATTTCATATCTCGGTATTTTGGAGCTTTGTTTCGCAACATTACTCTAAATCTCAAAGTAAACGTGTTTTTAGTTTTATTAATACAGGCGCAAGTGCCGGTGCCATTTTAGGGCCTTTAACGGTTATGTTATTGGCTGAGCAAATGAGCATTGAAAACGTACTGTTGGTGACAAGTACCGTATTGTTATTAAGTTTACCTATTATTGCTATTTTAAATAAACAGTTTGAATTGTTAGTGGCAAAAACTCAGGTGAAACAAAATGACACTGACAATGGCTCTGATGCTTTACAGGCAGATATTTTTTCGGGGTTTAAAAAGCTATTTACCGATAAAAAGTTACTTGGGATCGCCGGTTTTATCTTTTTGTTAACAGGGGTTAGCGCTTTTTTTTATACCACCCAAAGTGATGTTTTAGCTGAATATAGCCGCGCTGAACGAAAACAGCTGTTAGGTGGGATTGAATTAATTACCAATAGCTTAACTATTTTAATTGGATTGTTTGTCTCAAACCGTTTATTTAGAAAATTTGGTTTGGCGGCAAGTTTGTCTTTTGTTCCTTTTGCTATTGCTGGCTTGATGTTAATTCTGAGTGCAAACCCAGTAATACTCTTTGTGTTAATTCTTGTTGTTGCACGCCGAGCCGGTAATTACGCCATTGTTAGACCTGCCCGTGAAATTCTCTACACCGCCGTTGATAAAGAAACCCGTTTTAAAACTAAACCCATTATTGATATCGCCGTTTATCGAGGGGGTGATGTGTTTTGGATTTGGACTATTGCGTTTATTGGTGACGGTTATTTAGGCTTTAGTACGCCTGAGAAAATTATTGCTGGCGCTGTTGTTGCCTTTTTATGGGGGTTATTAGGTTTTTATATTGGCAAGCGGCATGAGAGTGCTGAAAAGCAAGAGGAAGCTAACTCGCAAGAGAATGCCAATGATTTTATCGGTGCTAAACAAGTAATTGAGTAGCGTTGTTTTAACTTGATGGCTATGTGTGTTGACGAATTTAATAAAAAATCAACACAAGCTCAACACAATTGAATGATGAGAATAGATAAATGAATTTTTTTAAAAACGTTAAACAGAGTGATTTTAAACACTTGTCTCGTAGTTTTTTGCTGCTACTGAGCTTGTGTGTTTGGTCAGGTCAGGCCAAGGCAAATGCGCCGTTAGAAAGTACGGATGATTACAACCTTAGCGCCGCCATGCAGCCCGTTGCACCAGAAAATATCTTTCATGATGAGGAATATTTCAACTGGGGCTCAACCATAGTAAAAGGTGATGACGGAAAATATCATTTGTTTTATGACCAAATGCCTAAAAAACACGGTTTTTATTCATGGTTAACCGATGGCATAGTATCCAGAGCGGTTTCTGACAGCCCAACCGGGCCATGGAAAAAAGTTCAGGAAGTATTGAGCGCTAGAGGCGATGGCTTTTGGGATCAATACACAGTGCATTGTACTAAAGTGTATAAATTTGATGGAAAATATTACCTTTATTATATGTCGACCAATTCTGGCATTATGGACTTAACCGAAGCACAACTTGAAGAAGTGCGTCACGGCAAATGGCAACCTGATAATTTACGCGGCATGATGCGTTTAAATCAACGAATTGGTGTGGCCGTAGCAGATAACATTGAAGGCCCGTGGAAACGTTTTGATAGACCTTTGTTTGAACCGCAATTACCAATTGCCAATCAATCAAATAATGTTACGGTCACTGAACGTCCTGACGGTGGCTATTTAATGATTATTCGTGGTGATCAACCGGATCAAAAACCGAATGAGATCATTAGAATGCAGGCGGTATTACTAGCCGATCATCCTTTAGGCCCTTGGAAAATGCAATCTAAGCCAGTGGTGATTAATTATAATTCGGAAGATCCGGAAGTTTGGTACGACGCTAAGCGAAAACGCTATTATAATTTATATCATGCCTTTGGATATATGGGTATGCTTACCTCAACTGACGGATTAAATTGGGAAAGAGCAAAACACTATAAAGTGGCTGACAAGGAATACACAACCGTAGAGGGAAAAACCGTGCAAGTACATAGGTACGAGCGAATGGGGATATATACGGAGAACGGTAAACCTGTTGTCATGACAGCCGGAATATTTTTGAAAAACGGTGACACCCATTCATTGTTTATTCCACTTATGTAGTCACTAATCAGCCGCGCTAACTTTATTACCAGTGCGGCTGATTTTTATTTACACAGCGATAATTTATTGGATATTTCTGTATTATTTTATTGCGCTAGTTTATTGACTGGTTTATTGCATTAGGTTTTTTCATTAAGGTTGTTATGATTGTTAAATTGTTGCTTTTGATCAGTTTGTTATTCGCTACCGGAATATCGGCTGGCGAAATTGTTGATCCGCGCAATCTTAAAGAACAACAAGTGCTGCTAAGTAAAGCAGAGCTTAATTTATCAAATTGGCCGGTTGCCCGCATTCGGCAACTTGAAGAACGCCGTGATCGCTTAATCAAAGAAATTTCTCAGCTACCAAGGCATTGTCCAATAATTTCAGACAATCACTTAGGCTATCATTCATCTTTAAATTTCGATAATGGTATGGAAGTTTCTGATGTACATCAAATAGATTTTGTTTTTGAACGTGCTCATTACGTCGAGTCTATTGCTTTAGTGCCAGCATTTAACCCGTTAAAACCTTATGGTGGCTCTTATGCCTTTCCTAAACGTTTTAAAATTGAAGTTGAAACACATGATGGTGCTGGCTTTGAAGAGCTAGTTAATTGGTTAGAGCAAGATTTTCCTAACCCAGGCTCTTATCCTGCCTTTTTTAATAACATCGATAAAAGCTTTCATAAACTTAGGATCATAGTGCCGGCAAAACTAGAATCTTCGATTAAAGATCATTTTGCTTTAGGTGAAGTTTATATTTGGGCCAGTGATGCTCAAACCGGCTCGATTGAAAATATTGCCAGTTTTACCAGTACCAAAGTGTCAGCCTCAAGTCGTTACGAACAGCCGTCGAAGTGGCAACTTGATTATTTAACTGATCAAGATACTGGACTCGGTTTTCCAATAAAAGAACAAACAGAAGCTCGTGAAGATGTTTTGATCATTCCAACCATAGGTCATGAATTAGACCAAGCCATTGAAATTTTAATTGATTTAAATAAACCACAAAACATCAGCCGTATTGATTTTTGGCCAGGTAAACCCAGCAGTAATGTTATGTTGCCAGATTTTGGTTTTCCAGAAGATATTATTGTCGAAGTGGCGAATGAGCCTCAGTTTATTAAGCCAACGATATTATCGGCTGAATCAACAGGGGAAAAATTTGGTACGCTTTTTTCGGTAAACGCCAACTCACAAAAATGGCAGTATATTCGTATTCATCTGACAAAGTTACAAGAAATAAACAAACAACGGATTTTAGGTCTAGGGGAAATCGCGGTTTATGATGCTAAAGGGCAATTGCTTAAAAGTCCCGTCATTAAGACAACCGGTATTCCCGACATTTATCTTGAACAATTACCTCAGTTAATGGACGGATACAGCTGGGGGCGGCAGATAGTGCCAGATCGAGATTGGATCATGGGACTGGCTCAAAGAAGGCCGCTTGATCAGCAACTTAATTACGTAGAAAGTGAAATAAAATCAGCCCATGATTACTGGGAGTGGTTACTGGTTAGGATTATTGTTGGCAGCGTTGTTGTGGTATTTTTATTATTAATTAGCGCTGTTTTGCTCTATCAACGGTACCAGCGCCAGCATCTACTTTTAAAACAGGGAGATAGAATTAATCGTGATTTACACGATGAAGTGGGTAGTAGCTTAGGCAGTATAACTTTATTGGCGGATGAACTAGCTAATAAAAACGAGAATAATGTTCTAGGTGAAGATCTTGATGATCTAGCCTTAATGGCCAGAGAAGCTAATGCGTCATTACGAGAAATTGTTTGGCATAATGATGGCAAATCGGTGTATTTACCGCAGCTTTTACAAACATTATTCGAACGTGCTCAAAGGGTACTTAGAGGTGTTAAAGTAACTCACGTTGTGCCTGACAACTGCCCGAATATTAAAATATCATTAGTGATCAAACGGCATTTAACACTCTTTTTCAAAGAAGTTATTCACAATTGTGCCCGTCATTCAAAAGCAAGCGAATTAACTATAGTCGTTACTATTGATGAAACGGCGTTATCAATTGAGGTGGCTGATAACGGTTGTGGTTTTGACCTGACACAATCTCATCAAGGTTGGGGCTTAAATAATTTAACCGAGCGAGCTAAAGAGATAGCGGGCGAGGTTAGTATAAAAACAAAACTGAACCAAGGCGTGAGTGTTAAATTAACGGTTAACTTGAATATGCTCAGCAAAGATCTTGAGCGAAGCTACCAAACGTCGAATTAAGCATGGGATAAAAT
This sequence comes from Thalassotalea agariperforans, assembly GCF_053470345.1. Lineage (NCBI taxonomy): Bacteria > Pseudomonadati > Pseudomonadota > Gammaproteobacteria > Alteromonadales > Colwelliaceae > Thalassotalea > Thalassotalea agariperforans. The sequence continues at coordinate 161,974 of NZ_JBQMWH010000009.1, forward strand.
GATGACGCCTATTACTGTTTGGATTGTTGAAGATGATGCTACTTATCGCAGAACCTTAATACGGGTTATAGGTCGAGCCGATATTGTCGCGGATTGTCGTACTTTTCCCTCTTGTATTGAGTTTTTTTCTGCACTTAACAGCAGTGATGAACACCCAGATCTCGTCCTTATGGATTTAGGTTTACCTATTATGGGAGGGGTTGAAGGGATCAAAAAACTAACGCTTGAATTTCCAGACATTAACGCTGTTGTATTAACGGTATTTAGCGAAAAACGTAAGGTACTAGAAGCTCTAGAGGCAGGGGCTTCCGGTTATTTACTTAAATCAGCAAGTGGCACCGAATTGTTAAATGGTTTAGCCGAAGTTGTTAAAGGTGGCTCGGTTCTCAGCCCTGAAGTTGCTAAAATTGTGCTACAAAACCTTCAAAAGCCAAACCAACAACCCGATTATAAATTAGCTGCACGGGAAATTGCTGTTTTAGAGCAATTATCGTTAGGACAAAGTGTAAAAGAGATTTCACGTAGTTTAGATATTTCTCAAAGCACCGTTTCAACCTACCTCGCAAGAATATATGCCAAACTACAAGTACAGTCACAATCAGGGGCTGTGGCAAAAGCATTACGTAGTGGGATTATTAGTTAAGCTCTAGATCAAAACCACTAGACCACTACTTTAAGTTTGACTATAGAGTTTTGCTCATATATATATCAAGCCTAAATTAATTATCTATCAATGTGAAAGATAGTTAATTCCATATGCAGTCTTTATAAGGATATTTTGTGACAAAACTACTAACAGTACTTGCTTTTAGCTCAACATCAGTATTTTCTTTTAATTTATTTGCTAGTGAACGACCTTTCCTAGAGCTTGGTTTGGGCGTTGAATATGGTGGGCTTGGTACGCAGATTTATTTGCCATTAGTATTAGATAATATTGATGTATATCTTGCAGCAGGAGTTTTCTCATACTCTAGGCGAACTGATGAAGAGTATGGCCTTGGTGCAGGCTTAAATTACTACTTAGAAAAAAATCATTCCGTCAACCTGTACTATGGCGTGCTCAATGAAGAAAGTTATTTAAACGATCAGTTCGAAGTTCAAAAAGAGCAAGATTATGGCCTCTCTGTAGGTTACAAATATTATTTTTCAAATCGAAACCAATCTGGTTTTACTCTAGGGGCTACATTTAATGTGTATGATGGCGACACATATCCAATGTTTAGTCTTGGCTATAGATATTAGCTAAAGGTTTATTCATACCGAGGCTATAAAATTAGCCTGTTTTTTGTCAAAAGTTTAGACTGCTCAATATCAAAAATTAACACAACTAGAGCCTAAATTATGAGTAAAATACCAACATTGCTTTCGAATATTCGCTCTTGTCATCTTTGTCATGAACATTTGCCACTGGGGCCAAGGCCTGTGATTCAATTTGATCCTCGCGCTAAGATCCTTATTGCAGGACAAGCGCCGGGCAAAAAAGTACACGAAACCGGCATTCCTTTTGATGATCCTAGTGGTAAGCGTTTGCGGGAGTGGTTAGGGATTGATAATGACGTTTTTTATGATGAAAAACACATTGCGATATTACCTATGGGGTTTTGCTTTCCGGGAACGGGGAAATCTGGAGATTTACCACCTCGGCCAGAATGTGCGGCCACTTGGCGAGCTGAACTGCTTGATAATTTGAAGCATCTGGAACTCACACTTGTCATAGGAAAATACGCGCAAGAATACCATCTTGGCAAAAGCGGTTCTTCGGTAACGGAAATTGTCAGCACATGGCAAACTTACTGGCCTGAAATAGTACCACTCCCTCATCCTAGCCCAAGAAACAATCGTTGGCTGCGAAATAATCCGTGGTTTGAAGCCGAGTTAGTGCCACGTCTTCAAAAACGTGTATCAGAAGTATTAAAGCGGTGAGCCTAGGTTATTTACATGACCAGTTGTTGGAACAAAATGCCGTTTTATGTTTTTTAAACAAGCATCGTTCACTGTGTATTTTTGCTTTATAAATTATTTAGCTGGCTTGTATGTTCTTATGCAATCAACATACATACGGTTTTTACTCTTATTATAAAGTTCCGCCATGTTAGAACTAATTTCTTTTCTAACACACCAAACGTGATCATCCATATCAAAGATTATGCGCATAGCCCGATCTATAAATTTAGTTTAAGGATCGTTTAAATCATCGTCTGTGGATAATGTTCTGACTAATTTATCAGCTAAATAAAATTCCGTACATGGTATGGTTTTTAATATAAAAATCAATTTTTACTTATGGACTTTTATTCATTTGTAATTTACGCCATTGATTAGGGGGAAAACCGAATTTTTTTTTGAAACAACGAGTGAAATATTGACTATTTGAAAATCCCAAATCAAAGGCTAAATCGGTTATAGATGAAACCTTGTTATTAATAAGTGCATGAGCAGCATGTTGTAGTCTGCAACGATTTAAATAAAGCATAGGACTAGTATTAGTTAATTGATGGCAATATTTACTAAAAGCAGATCGTTTCATATCACAATGTGTAGCCATTAATTGTAAAGTCCATTCAAACGCCGCAATTTCAGCATCAGTCTTTAATTCTTCAAAAAATACCTCAACAGTTCTGGCTTTAGTTGTTAGTCGCTCTTGAGTCACAATATTTTGTGTTCTTAATAATTCAAGTAAAGCGAGAAGTAATTGATTTAAATATATTGTGATATGTGAAAAATAATCCTTAATCGTCTTCGATACTATGTAAGTCTGTAAACGTTTAAAAATATGTAATATTTCATTATTGGCTTGCCAGGCTGGATGTTCATTTCCGCGTAGCAATTTTTCTAGTTCGTCCATATTTTCAGCCGTTAATACACACCAATTAGGCCATTGCCAAGCTTGATTTGGTTGACGTACACCAACATCTAAAATGATCCAATGCAGCCGTCCTGGTGCTAAATTTGGATCGCCTATTTGATGCAATTGCCATGGTCGGGTAATAGTCAATGTTTTTGCAGGTGTTGAGTACTTTTTACCATCTACTATTAATGCATTATTGCCATTTTCTTGAAAACAAATTTCTATGCCCTCGTTACTATGCGGTTTAATTCCCCAGTCCTGCTCATCTACTACATCCATAAAACCCATACTACTAATGCCTAACAATAAATTTTTCGGGATGATTTTTCCTGGGTAATTTCCATTTGATATAGCTTTAAGTGCTATTTTTTGTTTTTTCATATATGATACAGTATAATTAAGTATAAATTGTATTTGTGTTATTTACCAACAGTAAAATAGTGCAAGTAGTATTTGTATTGATAGGATAAATTTATAGGCTATTTGTGAAATTAGACGGAATACGGCTCGAAATTGAACCAGCAATGGATGAATTTTAATCGTTTAGTGAGTGTCGTATTTTCAAAAAAATATTATAAAAAGAGATGTCAATGAAACAATTTAAATATACTAAATTAGCGGCAATTTTATTATCTGTTGCTGTTGCAGGTTGTGTGGGTGGAGGGAGTTCTTCAGAAAGTTTGGAACTTTCACCGACTCCAACACCAGAGCCGACTCCAACACCAGAACCTACTCCAACACCAGAACCTGATGCTGCAGAAGTGACTATTACCATAGATTTAAATACTAAACAGTTTTATGGCAATGTGAGCCGTTTACAACGTAATAAGTTTTTCAATATGCATGATAATTTTGGTCACAATGAATATGATGATTCATTTGTAGACTTGTATGTTGATGAATATCAGGTAGATCATGGCCGTCAATTTTGGGGACCGTTTTCTCAAAACATATTTAAAAACCAAATCGATACTGATGGTACCTACCCAACAACTGCCCAAGCAATAACTAACGGAGCTTCTGGTAGGTCAGGATCTTTGAGAAATAAAACATCAAATCGAATGGTAATCACCGAGCGTCATAACCATCCTTTATATAACCCTGATAACAATGATCCGGTCGAAGCAGGACGTTGGGCTGCTGATTATTTTGAGCAATATTTTAATGACCAAAATCGCCCACTATTTTATGAGCCGATGAATGAACCTTTTGTTCATGCAGCTGACTATGCTGAAATCCTTGAGTCTTGGGAGTCAAATATCGATGGCAGAGTATATGCCGGCAAAGACTCACAAGCTGTAAGTGAATATATGGCGACTATTATTAATGAAATAGGCAAAGAAATTGATACTCGTCCGGAGTTAAGTGAATTACAAGTTATTGGTTTTGCTGATGCTTATCCTGCGTTCGAAGTGCGTAACTTTGGCAACTGGGAAAGCCGTATGAAAATGTTTATGGACACTGCCGGCGCTAACGTTGATGGATTTTCCACACATATCTATGACGGTATTAACGTACAAGGTGAAGAAACCAAGCGTTCAGGCAGCAACTCAATGGCAATTCTTGATTTGATTGAAACTTATTCAATGTTTAAGTGGGATGTAGTAAAACCTCATGCAATTACTGAATACGGCAGCATTGTCCAACAAGCAAACCTTGAATATAGCGAGCGAGATAATAGCCAAACAATAAAGTCGTTTAACTATATGATGCTTGAGTTAATGGAGCGAGAGGACAAAATTTTAACCTCTATCCCTTTCATCACAGGCTTTACCAGTTGGTACTGGACTGCAAATGGTGGAAATCCATACAATTCATCTATGTGGCGACCTAATCCAGATAACCTGATCATTAATGGTAATCAAGCGTCATTTAAACCAGATAGTGAAATAGTGGGCGATAAATATTTATTAAATAAGAACCATTTATTTCTCGAATTTTGGAAAGATGTTGATGGTACGAGAGCCGAATATCACAACAGCGATCCAGATGTGCAAGTTGCCAGTTACGTAGACGGTAATAAAGCATATATTATATTGGCCAACATTGAAGATGGTGAAAAAGACATTCAACTAAATTTATCTGAAATGATAGGTTACAACTATTCATCGATTAAGATTGAACGTCTAAAAGTACCATTTGATGCAGGTGCTACTTTAACATCAACAATCAATGATACTATCTCAGCAAGTGTTGATGTGAAGTGGTCAAGTCATATTGGCCACGTATTTGTAGTTTAGCCAGTATCTTTTCTCTGACTCATTTGGACTTAAACCAGCATTGTATCTATGTGGCCTAGTCTGATTGTAATAACCAATGATGTAAT